>CAYZGQ010000042.1:0-1932 GCA_964478135.1 uncultured Candidatus Saccharibacteria bacterium | reverse complement strand
TTTCATCAACCGTTTTCTTGAATTTCTTTCTTTCAAACAAAATCAGGTCTTCTTCTTTTTCGGTAAGCGTGGTTCCTCGTCGAGCCACTCTACAAATCTACCTTCTCTTATATCGATCTTGGCTACCATTTTCTCGCCCTTTTTGTGTTCTTGGGACGGTATATCTTCCATTTTTTCCGGCATATTTTTCTCCTTTCTTTTACTTAAAATTTATTTTTAGCGAAAAGTTTTCCCCTTCGCTTATTTCCACTTTAACTCTCTCTCTCTCTCTGCTTATCAAGAGGATGTCATGGTTCAATACATCGAGGAGACCTTTTAAGTTGATAACGTTCTCTCATAATACTCATTGGGCCTCGAATCATTAAGGGTTTGATGGGGACGCTAAACCTTAAATTTTTCCAGCCATTGTTTGAATTTCTGTCTCTCGGCCAACGGGTGCGTGATAGCAAGTAGCCTAGAATTACAAAACCCCTACCACAAGGGTAGGGGGTTTTAAAAACGCGATATCCTTCAAATACTCTTACCGAGCAACTGCTCGATAATTCGCTCGTAACTAATTTCCTGTTGAATGGCTACTAATCCCGGCGAGCTTTTTGACCTTGAAGGCACAGGCTCGCCCCGGTAATGATACGGGATAAACGTATGTCCGGGCGGCAGGTAACCCAGACGTGACATGGCGGCTTGTATTTGTTGAGGCGACGCCTTCCAACCTGGCGGCAAATTCCTAAAGTGCGGCCTCACCTTGACAGGGTGTGATTGATTTTGCACAGCTCGACTTCCCCGATCAGTTGTTCGACTATATAATTTCACTGATAGGGGAGTAGCGCAAATGATATCATAGTAACAGGTGGTAGCTATTATTAATAACGGTAGCTCCATTAACCTTCTGGATTTATCTGTCATCGACGTTTTAGGGCTTAGTGGATGACGAGTGGTGAAAGTTCTTTCAAAGAATCGCCAGACATACCTGACCCCGACGGTTGGAAATTGAAATCCTTCTCTGAAAAAAGTGATTCGTTCTAGGCCATTTCTATTTAGCCAACCAGTTATATTAAACGAATCTCCACCTCCGTCCAAAATATCGTACCTTGGATTTTGGACGATTTGCTTCCACATATTAGCTAATCTGTCTTCGATATCTTTAAGACGATTTCTTATTAGATTGATATGGTTAGTTGTTTCGTTGAATAGAGTTTGCGCCTTATCACTATCAGCTAGGTATGATTTACACCAAGCTTTGACAATGTCTGAATCAGGGCATGACCAGAAGACGCTCCTGTATCCAGCCAATCCCTCTTGTTCCGGTGGTTCAATAGAATCAAAGGGGAGTAAAAGAATATAATGATCATCGGCGATTTTAAGCAGTTTGTCTAATATTTTTCGTGCCTCTTGGTCACCTTGGAGATATGATTGTCGATACAAACTCATAAGTGCCGGGTGGGGTGACGGTTGGTCAGTTTGGCCAACGCCATGGATAAGACAGATAAGGTACAAGATGGACGGTTGAATTCTTGAGGCCAAATCTTCTTCAATCGTAAGATACGATTCGATCAGTATGTTAAAAAACTTTTTGATATAGACAACATTTCCCAAGACCGAATTTAAGGCTAGACTAAAAACGTTTAATCCCGCGGTCTTTTCAGACGGATCGTCAGAGAGAATTAAATCAATCAGATGATAAAAAAAACTTGGCTTTATGCGTCGGGTCAGTACTTTGGCTAAATTATAAGCCAAATCTCTGATGGGTTTATCCAATTCCTTGTTACTGAAAGCGGGATCAATGGCTAAACCGAATCGCACCATTGTCTTCGGGTCTCGAAATACATCGTTAACGTTTATGGCGGCTGTCGCCGGACTGGCGGTTCTTCTTTTGCCCAATCTTTTCCCTCCTATTAATCCTATTAATTTTCAATGAGCAATTATCCTAAATTT
>CAYZGQ010000041.1:0-2250 GCA_964478135.1 uncultured Candidatus Saccharibacteria bacterium | reverse complement strand
TAAAGCTTTTTTTAAATATCTCCTCGATTGGATCGAATATGCTTTCACATATATTTGACACAAAATTACCTAACAGGTAAAATAATATTAAAAGTAATCAGTTTAAGTTTGACTCAAAACTTAATTGGAGGTTAAATGCCTGAAAAATTTCAACGCATCAAAGCTCATTTTAACGTCGGTACTATCGGTCACGTTGACCACGGTAAAACAAGTCTGACCGCGGCGATTTTGAAAGTTGCCAAAAGCAAAGGTTATATGGCGGATGAGCGTTCTGTTGATCAGATTGACAACGCTCCGGAAGAAAAAGCTCGTGGTATTACAATTAATACTACCCACGTTGAGTATGAGTCGCCCAAGCGACACTACGCTCATATTGACGCCCCCGGTCATGCTGATTATGTCAAAAACATGATCACCGGCGCCGCTCAAATGGACGGAGCGATTCTTGTTGTCGCGGCGACAGACGGTCCAATGCCCCAAACCCGCGAGCACATCTTGCTCGCCCGACAGGTTGGAGTGCCACAGCTAATTGTTTTTCTTAACAAGGTTGATCAAGTGACCGACCAAGAGCTTTTGGAACTGGTTGAAGTTGAGATTAGAGATTTACTGAAAAAATACAATTTTCCTAGCGAAGAAACCCCGATTATCAAAGGTTCGGCTCTCAAGGCGCTTGAGGGTGACGCCAAGTCACAGGAGTCGATCATCGAGCTTATGGAAGCAATGGACAGCTTCTTTACCGATCCGGTTCGAGATATCGACAAACCTTACCTTATGCCGGTCGAGGACGTCTTTTCGATCAAAGGACGAGGCACGGTCGCGACTGGTCGGGCTGAACGGGGCAAAATCAAAGTCAGCCAAGAGGTAGAAATCGTCGGTTTACGACCGACCAAAAAAACAATTGTCACTGGAGTTGAGATGTTTCGTAAACAGCTTGATGAGGCTCTTGCCGGGGATAACGTCGGAATTTTACTTCGAGGGGTTGAGCGAGAAGATATCGAACGGGGTCAGGTTATTGCCTCGCCAGGATCGATTACACCCCACACCGAGTTCGAGGCAGAGGTTTATGTTTTGAGCAAAGAGGAAGGCGGCCGACACACCCCATTTTTCAAAGGATACAAACCTCAATTTTACTTTAGAACGACTGACGTAACCGGCGATGTGACCGAACTGCCCGAGACGACAGAAATGGTTATGCCAGGCGATAACGTCAATTTGAAGATCAAACTAAACCAGCCGATCGCGATGGATGAACAGTTACGATTCGCGATCCGCGAGGGCGGCAAAACGGTCGGGGCTGGTGTTGTGACTAAGATCATCAAGTAGTCAAGGTGTTTAGTATATGGCACTCCTAAAGAGTAAAATTCCGGTTAAGTCAAAAATCAGAATTAAATTGAGAGCTTACGATCATCGGATCTTGGACAAAACGGTCGTTCAGATTATCGAGGCGGCCCAAAGATCAGGCGCCAAGGTTGTAGGTCCTGTTCCTTTACCGACCGAGCGGACTTTGGTGACCGTTTTGCGTTCGCCCCATGTTCACAAAGATTCCCGAGAACAGTTCGCAACCAGGGTTCACAAGCGCTTAATCGACGTTTTAGATCCGACTCCGCGTTCGATCGAAACACTGGGCTCGCTTGATCTACCTGCCGGTGTTGATATTGAGATTAAGCAGTAGCCGATTATAAATTAAATTCAGGTTTAGGATAGGTTCAAGAATGGTCAGTCGATCGGCTGACCATTCTTGATTACTCTACCCCGAGCGCCTCAACCGGATCTTGGCGGGCGGCTCGCCAAGCCGGAAACAGACCAAAGACAATCCCAACTAGAGCCGCGGTGCCGGTCGCTAAGACGATTGTGGGCGGTTTTATAACCAGTTCAAGAGGTGTTTTGGCGTTCACAATCGGGGCGATTCCAAACACCAGTCCAATCGCGATTAGTCCCCCCAGAATTGTCAGTATAACCGCTTCGGTTAAAAACTGAAACAAAATTTGTTCATCAGTCGCTCCGAGTGCCTTGCGGATTCCGATCTCACGAGTTCGCTCTATCGTAGAGACGAGCATGATGTTCATGATCCCAACGCCTCCGACTAAGAGTGAAATCGAGGCAATGCCCGAAAGGAGGGCCGTTATCGCGGTCAGGATCTAATCGACCGCGCTTAGTAAATCTTCCTGCTTGGCGATCGTCACGTCCAGTTCGCCGTGTCGTTTTTTGATTATATCTTTGGTTTGGGCGACAGTTTGATCAATTTTAGTA
>CAYZGQ010000040.1:0-2626 GCA_964478135.1 uncultured Candidatus Saccharibacteria bacterium | reverse complement strand
TTTTTTAAGACCGAATACCCGTCAGATAAAAAGATGGTATATCTTGATTTCGAATAATCAATCCTGGTTATCAAGAATCAATCGATCGGGATCGGAGATATTATGTTTTAAGGCTTAACACAAACGTCACACGATACTCTAACGAGCCTCGAAAACGTTCACGATCCCCAATCGTCTTCTCGATCAAGCATTGTGTTTGAAGCTGATTTGAGATTGGTTCTGGAGGCTCAATCGCGCTATCATAATGGTCAGGATTGAAATTTAGATTTGATAACCTAACAATAATAACCCGATGACTAGATTACCCAAATCAATTGAGCGCGCCATTGAAGAGTTTTCCAAACTGCCCGGGATTGGCCCAAAAACTGCCGGTCGGCTAACTTTCTATTTATTGAGCCAGCCCGAGACTGGCCCAAGACAACTGGGCGAGGCAATAGCGAGTCTTAAAAAGAATCTCAAGCAGTGCCCGATCTGTTTTAACTATGCCGATCAAATCCCGTGCTTGATCTGTGATGATTCAAGCCGGAGTGAGCGCTTAATCATGGTGGTCGAGGATCCGCTGGACGTCGTCGCGCTCGATCGAACCGATTATCTCGGACGATATCATGTTTTAGGCGGGGTGATCTCACCAATTGACGGTATAGGTCCGGACGATCTGCGAATAGCCCAACTAATTAAGCGTCTGATTGAGCTGTCTAAATCGGTCCAGCCGATCGAACTTATCCTGGCAACCGATCCCTCGCTTGAGGGCGAGGCGACTGTCCAGTATATAATTGAGCGAATCGAGCAGGGCAAACGTTCAGGCCGGATTTCAGACAAGCTTAAGGTCTCACGTTTGGCCCAGGGTCTGCCGGTGGGCGGAGATTTGGAGTACGCCGATCAGGTTACCTTAAAGAGGGCGCTTGAAGGTCGGCAGAGGGTTATTTAGATATGAAATTTTCCAGCGACAGCGTGATGAGTTTTGAGACCGCTCCACGATACCGAGTTTTGTCTGAGGTCAGGGTTACGGTGTCAAGGCTCGAAAATGACTTTTAGACCGAGACAGCTAAAAACAATTGATCCAAATCTGATACACTATAACAATGGAGCCGATTAGATTGTTCAATTCTCTTAGCCACAAGCTCGAGCCGCTTAAGCCTCTCAAGGCTGGTCAAGTAAGAATTTATTCATGCGGACCGACGGTTTATGACTTTGCCCACATCGGTAATTTTCGAGCCTGGGTGGTGGCGGACATATTGGTCCGTTGGCTTAAGTTTTCCGGTTATCGAGTCAAGTGGGTTATGAACATTACTGACATTGACGACAAGACGATTGCCGGAGCCCAAAAAGCCGGCTTGAGTCTGAAAGAGTTCACATCGAGGTATGAACAATCCTTCTTTCAAGACCTTAAAACGATCAATATTGGCCGGGCGGATGTCTACCCGAAAGCGACCGAGCACACGCGCCAAATGCTCAAGCTGATTGATCGGCTCAAAGACAAAGGCTTGGCTTACCAGGCGGCTGACGGGATTTACTTTGATATTTCAAAATTTAAAAACTACGGCCGCTGGGCCGGACTTGATCTTAAGGGTCGACGCCCGGGCGCTCGAGTAGCGGTTGATATTTACGATAAAGATGATCTCCGGGATTTTGCTCTGTGGAAGTTTGAGACTGCCAAGCAAAAGGAAACTCAACCGCCAATCAGCCCGAATTCGTCTAAGCGAGGCGACGCGCCCCACCCAGGGACCCAGCATGGTCGGCCGGGCTGGCATATTGAGTGCTCGGCGATGAGTGTTGAGTATCTTGGCCAGCCCTTTGACATTCACACCGGGGGAATTGATCTGCTCTTTCCCCACCACACCAACGAGATCGCCCAGTCGGAAGGATCGGCCGGCAAGCCGC
This sequence comes from uncultured Candidatus Saccharibacteria bacterium, assembly GCA_964478135.1. GTDB lineage: Bacteria > Patescibacteriota > UBA1384 > GWA2-35-9 > CAYZGQ01 > CAYZGQ01. Next base: position 745 of record CAYZGQ010000040.1, on the reverse strand, counting down.
TGGCTAAAGTGTTTGTCCACAACGAGCATTTGCTGGTTGAGGGCGCAAAAATGGCTAAATCAGCCGGCAATTTCTTGACCCTGCACGACATTGTCAAAAAAGGTTTTGATCCAATCGCTCTGCGTTACTTGTACCTCCAGTCGCGCTATCGGGAAAAGCAAAATTTCACATTCGAGGCGCTCGAGTCCGCCGGCCGAACGCTTAGATCAATCAGAGAATTAATTGGCCGACAGGTTGGCCGACGCGCTAGCAAGGCAGGCCCAAAAGACGAGGTGCTCAAGGCTTTGGCCAACGATCTGGATACTCCGAGAGCGCTGGCGCTTTTGCATCAAAAGAGGGAGGCGCGAGCCTGGCTTGAACTGGATTCAGTTTTGGGTTTGCGGCTTAGTCAGCAGGCGAGTCGGCGCGTTTCCCTAACCGATGATCAAAAACAACTCGTCAACGATCGCGAGCGGGCCCGCCATACAGGGGATTTCAAACGATCGGATGAGATTCGCGATCGGCTCGGTCAGCAGGGGATCAGGCTGGAGGATACGAGCCAAGGTCCTATCATTAGGACAGGTTGAGCTATGTGAGTAATATGGGTGCTGTCTGGATCCGATTCAAAAAGCGAACTCTCGCGATCAAATTATTGATTTGGGCGTTTACAGTTACCCTGGTTACCTTGTCTGTCATCTATCCGATTTTTCAGCCCGGGCCGATCATTTTTTCAATCGGCCTGATGATCGCCGGTCTTATTCGGGTC
>CAYZGQ010000039.1:0-2653 GCA_964478135.1 uncultured Candidatus Saccharibacteria bacterium | reverse complement strand
GTTTGGCTAACGAACATCCGCATATATCCTCTGACTTAAAGGTAAAAATTATTTTATTTCTTTAAGGGCAAGATCTTTAATTAGCTTAGTAATCTCTCGTTCGATCCGCTCCATTTTGACATAGAGACGATAGACAACAAAAAGGACAAAAACAAGGCCCATCCCCAAAAAGGTCCCTATACCAGTTGTCCCTGATCCGACACGATTGAGGGTTAAGTTAATGATTTCCGGGAACAAGGCGATAGTAGTCACTCCAATCCAAGTGACTGACCAGAAAACAAACACTACAAGCGATTCATTGTGCCTTTTATAATCAGTATAGCTTTTGGCAATCACCATAACGGCTAAAATGGTTGAAAAAAATTGTACAAAATAAGTCATTATACACCAATTAAAGCACGCGAAATTAGTTTAAGTATAATATTGACACCGTTGATTGCTGGTTGACCTTTACGGCGTGACTCTCTGGTATAAATCGCTTTGATTGGTATCTCAATAACTTTAAGATTGTGTCGCTTGATCTCGCCAAAAATTTCAGTACAAAATTCATAGCCAAGGGTATGGATTTTAATTAATCGGATTGCTTTTCGATCATAGGCGCGAAAACCGGATTGTGAATCAGTGGTCTTGATGCCATAAAATACGTAAGTAATAAGGTTAAAAAATTTATTACCAATTTTTCGGTGCCAAGGCATCCCTTTGGATAGCTTAAGGCGCGTGCCCACCACTACATTAGTTTTTTGACTAAGTAACGGTTTGATGATTTTGGCAATTTCTTTAGGGTCATGCTGTCCGTCGGCGTCCAAGGTAACCATAATATCACCATTCAAGCGTCTGGCAACTTCGAAACCGGTTGCAGTTGCTGCACCTACACCCATGTTAATCCGATGGTTCACGACTCTAACACCGGCAAGGAGCGCAAAATGCTGGGTTTGATCCTGTGAGCCGTCGTTTAAGACCAGTGTGGTTAGTGTATGTTTTCCGATGTGTTTTGGGATGCCACGCACAACATTTTTAATAGTTTTTTCTTCATTGTAAGCAGGGATAATAACTAGTATTTTCATCGGCCAACTCCTAAATAGTGGTAGCTGTTTTTATTATAACCATGACATCAAACAAATTGCGCCATCTATTTTACAAGAGTTGTGACAGAGTCTGCAGTTTGACCGCTCGCGACAAGTGCGGGCGTCCATTTTGATCAGCAGAGCCGGGCTAGAGTTAGTCATAACTGACAGAATAATCAGCCGGGGTTTGCTTGTTAGCATGGCTGTAGGATAACCGAGTCAGGCCAAATGAACAAGGGAGCGGCGATAACATAAAGCCCCAATCGTCCGATCAGGGCTTTGCGGTGTGGCTCATATATCAAGGCTTAAGCTTTTTTATAGATTAGCCAAGGCTTGGTGAATTTCTGCCAAGGCTTGATCGTGGACCAGACCGTTACTGGCTAGAATGCCCGGGGTAAGCGGATTAAACGGACTGCCGTCAATGTCAGTTACCCGGCCGCCGGCGAGCTCAACCAAGAGCGAGGCTGCGGCGTGGTCGTGAGGCGCGGTCTTAGGGTGAAGGGTACAGGCCATGATACCCAACGCAACATTGGCTATGGCCTGTGCTCCGGCTTCGTATGTACGAAACGCAGCCATACCAGGCGGTAAGAAAGCGTTCATGAGAGCTCTTTGTTCACCATCCAACCACTGGTTGGCCGCCATCGAGACTTCTAACCCGACCAGACTTTTGTCCAGAGTCGGGATTGTATTAACTTTAAGAGGTTCTGACTGATCGAGCGTCCAGGCTTGACCGGGAGTATTGCGGCTTGTTCGGCGGGCTCCGAAAACACATTTTGCTTCTAATATCGATCTCACGACCCCGACTTGGACTTGGCCGCCTTCGAGGTAGGCCAGCGAGACAGTTGAGCCTGGCAATGCGTAAACTGGCTGTTGGCCCGATGTCAAGTTGCGGGTGCCATCAACCGGGTCAACGCAAAAAAACCTGTCAATCTTACTATAATCCTCGATTGAGCGACCATCGGATTCTTCCGACAGTATTGGAACGCCCGGGTAGTCTCGAACGATCGAGTTTAATATTATATTGTTCGAGACAGTATCGATGAGAGCTTTAATGCCATCTTGGCTGTCCTCGCTTAGGATTTGGTCTGGATGATCAACTAACGAGTTTTTGATCGCTTGGGCCGCTTTTTGTCCGAGATCAATCAGATACTCCATGACCATCGTGAGGTTTGTCGTCATTCATTTTCCTCCTTTTTTTGTTGTCAAGTTTTTCCCGACCCTTAAACTACCAAAATCTTGCCTTAGGCGCAAGGTGCTTGTTTTCTTGGGACAAGACAGGAGATCCGAGGCCGGCCGATCAATCCCTTAACCCAAGCGGCCAGCCTTTGGTCTAGGTTCGTAATTTAAATCAATCAACCTTTTCGATCAGTCCAGGGTTAAGTTTCAGTTCCCAGCTTGGGACTCGCTTCCATAGTTCGGATTTATCTGACTAGCCCAGAATGCTAAAAAAATGGTGCTGGCGAGGGTACCAGAGTACTTTGGTAGACTTGCCTTTGGCTCGCTGATATTTTATTAGAGTAACGTTTTGGGTTGGTTTATCCCATCTGTCCCAGGGCTTTTTGGGCGTCGTCTATAAACTGGCTGACCGT
>CAYZGQ010000038.1:0-2720 GCA_964478135.1 uncultured Candidatus Saccharibacteria bacterium | reverse complement strand
TTCGACTCGACCGGTCAAGGGACGGTTAAGCCAGCCAGAAAGCGCGCTCGGCCAACCAAAAGAGAACTAAAAGGCTGACAAGTACGCCAACAAGGCCTGAACAATAAACAGTACTATCAGGACCAATCCGTTAGACCGAGTTAAACCTTTACGAGAGTTAAGACCGATCACGACTAAAGCGAGCATCATCAGACTAATCACAACGCTCGGTTCGATCTGAAAAATAGCAATGCTTTCAATCGGCGCTATTAGGGCGGTCGCGCCTAAGATCGCCGAAGTGTTGATCGCACTCGCTCCTAAAAGATCGCCCAAGGCAAGGGTTGGCGAACGCTCTAGTCCGCTTTTAATCGACAAAACTAACTCGGGCAGTGAGGTTCCTAGGCCCAAGACAACCAAGCCCAGAGCTAACTCGGACACGCCAAGACCCAGGGCGACTTGACCGGCTTGATAAACTACTAAATAGGCGCTGACAAGTAAAACAATGACTGAAACGATAAAACGGACGATATTGGATAGACAACCCTTAAAAACCGGCCCGCTCGAGTGAAGTTGTTGAATAAACTGGGTTCTCGATTTAACCAACCAGCTAAAATACCAAATAAACAAAGCTATCAGCAGGGCGCCGTCAAAACGGCTGATCTGACCGTCGGCCATCAGTCCAATCGGCGATATGATAATAATGGCGGTCAGACTAATCTGGCGCAGAATAGATCGGTGTTGAAGTTTGATCCCACCGGATAAAACAGCCAAAAGCCCCATCGCCAAGCCAAGGTTAGCCGGGATTGTGCCGACCACGTTGCCTAGACTCAATTCGGGCAAACCCCGCCAGGCCGAGTCTAAACCAATCATCAGCTCCGGGAGTGAAGTCGCTAGGGCCAAGACGAGAAAACTGGCTGTGAAAACGCTCGCTCGGCCGGCTCGGGCAAGAGAACGCAAACTACTGGCAACAACCCCGCCGGACACAACCAAACCGACTAAAGCCAAGGCAAATATAATCATCGTCTAGATACAACTAAACACGTTTAAGATCCAGGATGGTTTGAGGTTCGATCATAACTTAAAAAACGATTAGCCCAATTATGCCGCGCCCTAGACCAGCCAGTACATCCAGACCGCCAGGCCAATCAGAAGCAGACCGACCGCCAGGCGCATTAAAGGCTTGTGGCGTTTTTGCCAGGCCCTGAATCGAGTGGTCGAACTGCCCCGCCAGACCAGCCACAAAATGACAATCAGCGGCACAACCATCATCAGGTTATACAAAACCAAAAAGTTCAAGTTTGTCAGAGTCAGACCGGCCGCGGACATCAAGGTTAGAACCGCCAGGTAAACCGCGCCGGTGCAGGGCAGTTCAACCAGGGATACAAACACACCCAAACCAAAAGCGGTCGAGAGCCGACCAGAGATTTGGGCAGTGTATTTTTTAACCAGTTGAGAGTTTTCAAAAGAAATAGCCAGTGTCGGGCCTTGGCCGTACCAGAAAAAATCCTTAAGTTCCAGTAAACCGGCCAGACCAATCAGACCAGCCAGGCTGTAATAAACCCAGATCGTCGCGGCCCTCAGTTGGTTAATAACCGGCAATAGAATTAAACCAGCCACAAAATATGTTAATCCGACCGCCAAGATATAAACCAGTCCGTGGATGAGCATCTTGTTCCGATTGTGAAAAGTCTTAGAAAGGTAGGCCAGAAGAAAAATCAGCACCCCAAAGGCGCACGGATTGATCCCGTCAACTAAAGCGGCGCCGATAATTAGGGGGAGAGACAGTTCGGTCATTGATTTGATTAAAATTAACGATCAAGCAAGAGGATAATAATTTAAAGGAATTAACTGTCTTGTCTTGCCTTGGCTCTCGTCTAACAAAACTCGCAGACGTGTTTGGAAACACTGATTTTAGCCTTGCTTTTGGTCGGGCGTGGTTTTGGTTTTGGTTTGGTTTTGGTTTTTTTGCCAGCCATAAAATAGAATCTAAAAACAGCCTAGCCCCAGAGCACATTTAGGAGCACACCGGACTTGATAAAAGCTGTCGGGTTTAGACATGCTTGTCACTCAATTATAACAGCAATCTCATCCCCGTCTTGCCAGACGTAATCCAAATCAGACGATTTGGAGTTAACTCGGACTGTAACCCTTGGGGCCGACTGATCTGGGCGACAGGGCGTTTCGGTCTCAATATCTAAGACCTGGAGGGCCGCCCCAACAGTCAGGCTTGAAGTGTTAGATGGCTTACGGGTTGCCTCATCAGCGGGCAAAACAGAGTGCCAGTGGAGCCGATCCGGCTCTTTGTGAGTATGGCTTGCGTATAAATCACCAAACTCTTTGTTCAGCTCAACCTGCGCCCCGCACCGGCTAACCTTAAAATCAGCGTGAATATGGGCGACCCAAAAGCAGTTGCTGGTCAAATCGGAGCGATCGAGCGCCGCCTTGAGTTTTTGATCGGCAAGATTGCGAGCCACCTGATCCTTATCAGAACAAAAAGTTAGTCCAGCTTCTGGTTTGGCTTGTCGATAAACTCGGATCGAGTAGAGGCTAAAACCGATCGCCCCAACCAAAACAATCACGCCCAAGGCTTTGAGCCAGTGCAAATGAGCCGTTCGGGCCCTCCTTTTTGTTGTCCCTCGAACCATTTAGTCTATCTTAACTTGACTCAACTGTTGGGTCAAATAAGCTTGGCTCCTTGGGCCCGTTTGGCCCCAAGGAGCGGGACCCAAGTTGACGGCCCG
>CAYZGQ010000037.1:0-3447 GCA_964478135.1 uncultured Candidatus Saccharibacteria bacterium | reverse complement strand
AAAAGTTTCTTTGTCGAGCCAAGACGCTGAAAAAGTTTTAGCTGAACTAGAAAAAGACGAGGCACAAGCAAAAGAGGAAGCTAAAACTACTGTTCAAAATCTCAAAATAGAATTATCCGAAGTTTGAAGCCAAGCTCGAAAAACTACTCACCGCGTATCTCGATGAAGTTATTTCTGCCGAGGATTACAAGACCAGAAAAGAAAATCTCGTTACCAAAAAGGTCGGGCTTGGGGAGAAAATCAGAGATTTTGAACAGAAAGGATCGTCTTGGCTCGAACCGGCTCGTGAGTTCGTTTTATCCTTAAATCAAGCCGCTAATTTAGTTGAGAGCGAAAACAAAGAGGAAATGACAACATTTCTGAAAACAATCGGCTCGAACCATGTTTTAGAAAATTGCCAATTCTTTTTTGCCCCGAAAATCCAATACCAATTAGTCGCCGAGCGAAGCGAGACGGACCCCTCTTGCTTGCAATTTCCTTACTGGTACCCCCTGTAGGATTCGAACCTACGGTCTCCAGTTCCGAAGACTGGCGCTCTAATCCGCTGAGCTAAGGGGGCGAATGGGGTGACTGGCGGGGGTTGAACCCGCGACCTCCAGGGCCACAACCTGGCGCTCTGCCGTTGAGCTACAGCCACCAAAGACGCGCACAAAAGAATAATTAACAACGAAACGGCTGGAACTGGTTTTAATATAGCTTTATCTTAGCTAAAAATCAATCAGAATTAGGTCTTGTTTTGAATTAGAGCGCGTGTGGGTTATCATTGTAATAATCAGTAAGAGCTGGTTTAAAAATTGCAATTAAGCGTGCCAAAAAAGAAATCAAAACTAACTTTTGATTCAATAACCGACAATACGATCAAGTGGATTGGCTCGACCTCCTCGGTTATTGTTCACACCCTTTTTTTTGCTGGGGTTTTCACTTTGCGTCTGTTTGGCGCTTCGGTCGATGACGTCCTTTTAATCTTGACAACCCTAGTCTCGCTCGAGGCGATTTACCTGGCGATTTTCATTCAAAGAACAGTCAACCGCCAGCAGGAGGATATCGAGGATATTGAGCAGGATATTGGTGAGATTGACAAAGCGCTCGACGAGGCCGAGGCTGATCGAGATAAAACGGTCGATGAAACAGCTAAAAAAACCGCCCTGGTGTTAGAGCAACCTTTGGACGAAATAGTGGAAGAGATTCGCCAGGACGTCAAAGAACTGCTTGAAAAACAACGCTCGCGCAAAAGCAACTGGGATAAAAAAATTGTTCGGGCTTAATTGATCTCGATTGAGAGATTGGGTATACTGCTCGTTGGAAGGGGCCATCGTCTAGTGGTTAGGACGTCAGCTTTTCAAGCTGAAAACACGGGTTCAACTCCCGTTGGCCCTACAAGGCGAATCTCGATCCGATCATTTGGTGTATGATCATCAGACATGGAATTTAAGATCCAATCACCTTTTAAGCCCGCGGGTGACCAGCCGCGAGCTATTGATCGGTTGATTGAAGGGCTTAACTTGGGCAAAAAACACCAGACCCTCTTGGGTGTAACGGGTTCGGGTAAAACGTTTACGATCGCCAATGTAATCGCCCAAGTTCAAAGACCGACCTTGGTGATCGCCCACAACAAAACCCTGGCCGCCCAACTAACCCAAGAGTACCGTTCATTTTTTCCCTCAAACGCGGTTGAGTACTTTGTCAGCTATTACGACTACTACCAACCCGAGGCGTATCTCCCCACAACCGATGTTTACATCGAAAAAGAAGCCCAGATCAACCAAGAGATCGATCGACTTCGCCACGCCGCGACTCAAGCTATACTGTCCAGGCGGGATGTTATAGTTGTCGCTTCGGTCTCGTCTATATACAACATCGGCTCGCCCGATATTTACGAACGTTCTCGAGAGACCTTCAGACTTGGCGATTCCTTTGATCGTGACAAAACAATCGCCCGTTTAATTGAGCTCTATTTTGTCCGTAATCAGCAGACTCTGACTCGAGGCTCATTTCGGGTCAGAGGAGACTCGTTTGAAATTATGCCCACCAGCGAGGAATTGATTTACAGGATTAATGGGGCAGGCGGCATGATCCAATCGATTACCGGTTTTGGCCCGGTCAGCCGCGAAATCGTCGCGACTCCCTCACAGATCACTATCTTTCCGGCCCGCCACTATGTGACAGACCAAACTCGATTTAAGGAAGCAATCGCGGCGATCCAGGCCGAGCTAAATTTTAGAACGGCACAATTAACAAAGCAGGCTAAGTATCTTGAGGCTGATCGACTCAAACGCCGAACTAACTACGATCTGGAGATGATCGAGCAAATCGGCTATTGCAACGGTATTGAAAACTACTCGCGCTATTTCGATGGTCGGGCGCCAGGCGAACCGCCCCACACTCTGATTGAGTATTACCCCAAAGATTTTATAGTGGTGATCGACGAATCACATGTAACAATTCCCCAAATCGGTGGTATGTACGAGGGCGACCGAGCCCGGAAAAATACCTTGATCGACTACGGCTTTCGCCTGCCCAGTGCCCTGGACAATCGGCCGCTCAAGTTTAGTGAATTCGAGAATTTGGTTGGACAAAGACTCTATACCTCGGCCACACCCGGGCGGTATGAACTGGAACACTCAACAACTCTATTCTCGAAATCCGAACCGTCCGGCCTAGTGGAGCAAATCATTCGGCCAACCGGTCTAGTTGACCCGATAGTCGTTGTCAAGCCAGCGACCAACCAAATAGCTGATTTAATCAAACGCATAGACGAGCGGATTAAAAACAACCAGCGGGTCCTGGTCACGACCTTGACTAAAAAAATGGCCGAGGATTTGAGCGAGTATTTAGCTGAAAAAAAGTACAAAGTTCACTATTTGCACTCGGATGTTGAAACGCTCGATCGGATCGAAACCTTGACCAAACTGCGCCATGGCGGCTACGACGTGTTGATTGGGGTCAACCTTCTGCGCGAGGGTCTGGATTTACCAGAGGTGTCACTGGTTGCAATTTTGGATGCTGACAAGGAGGGCTTTTTGCGTTCTCAAACTAGCCTGATCCAAACGATCGGCCGGGCGGCCCGTAATATAGACGGTCAAGTTGTTTTCTACGCTGACCAGATCACTCGCTCGATGCGCCGCGCGATCGATGAGACCCAACGTCGACGCGAACTCCAACTCGACTATAATAAAAAACACAAGATCACTCCCCAAACCATCGCCAAGAAAATTGTTGACATCACTCAAGAGTTAGAGTTAGTTAATCACGCCCGCAAAATTAAAAACCTGCTTAAAACCGAAACCTTGGGCGATATTTCAGACATTGACAAGCTAATTTATCAAAAGCAAATCGAGATGAAAAAAGCGGCCAAAGATTTGGAGTTCGAGCTGGCGGCGATCGTCCGAGATGAGATTATAGAGCTTAAAAAATTGAAACGAGAGCGAAGTTCTTAAACATAAAAAA
>CAYZGQ010000036.1:0-3917 GCA_964478135.1 uncultured Candidatus Saccharibacteria bacterium | reverse complement strand
GAGAATTTGTTTAAGCTGTTCTTAAATGTCTATTTTGGTTACGGTTCTCCCTAATTACCTTGAGTAATCAACCCGGTTCGTTAAGAATAAGCGATTCGTAATGGCGGCGGAGCACGGTCTGGCTCTAACACAACAAACCCTCCAATGAGCTGGAGGGTTTGTTGTGTTAGCAGCCGCAACTGCCTGATCCTGGGTGGTTCATACGGTCTCCTTGTGTGAATAGTTATTTCAACTGGCTCAACCTAACATACCAGCTAACTCAAAAATAGTCCATCACTCATCATAAGTCTGTAACCATAATTACAATCTAGGTCTGATAGTGTAGTATAGTCAAGCTATGACACCAATCTCTCATGCCAAAGACCAACCGGGTCACCAACCTTGCTTTCTGTGCGACCTCGACTTATTCACGGTCCTATCGGATCAAGAAATGTCCAGTCTCCTAAAACTGGTTAAAGAAATTCACGTTCCCAAAAAGACTGACCTGGCTCGGCCAGATCAGATGAAGAATTTTATTTTTATTGTCAAGGCCGGCGCTGTTAGACTCTATGACCTATCTTTTGAGGGTAAAAAAGTGGTCGTGTCGGTTTTGGGTCAAGGCGCTATTTTTGGCGATTTGTCTCTTAAGGGTCAGGCGACCAAATTTAATTTTGCCCAAGCCGAGGCAGGCAGTATTGTCGGCCGACTGCCCAGAGTCTCTTTCTTTCAGTTCGTCAAACTCCACCCGGATTTAAGTTTGCGCATTATTGACGAGCTCAACCGCAAGCTGATCGAGGCCCAAATGGTTATTAAAGATTTCGCCCTGGCGCAGGCGCCCGAGAGGATCGTCAGCGCGCTCGTTCGCTACGCTAAAGAGCGCGGTTTGCAAGATGAAAAAAGTTTTATCATTCCCAATCACATCACTCATCAGGAAATTGCCGATATGACAGGGCTGACTCGCGAGACAGTCAGCGTCCTGATCTCACGACTCCGCCGGTCGAGCCTCATTCGTCCGTTTAAGAAACGGGGTTTTATTATTACCAAAGCCAAGCTAGCCAGTGTGTATTAGACATTACAGACTTAAACTTGAGTCGAGTTATTATAGTCAGAGTGAGACAGTCAGCCGCCAAAAGAGCCAAGTTAATTTGTCTCAAGTGTCAGGGCCCAACCATGCTTGATGTCCCGACCGATCGGTGCTTGGCTATGTATCGTTGCGCGATTTGTTCCCAGCTGATTGAGCCGCGAGGCGATGACTGTTGCGTTGTTTGCTCCCACAGTCGCGATTACTGTCCGCTCAGTAATAAAAAAAGTAACTAATTATTTTTATGTCAAACACCAACAAACAAGTGACCATTTACTCCACGCCCAGCTGTCCCTACTGCCGATCCGAGAAGCAGTTTCTTAAAGATAACGGAGTGGTTTTTATCGAGATTGATGTTTCTCAAGACAGCGCCAAGGCCCAAGAGATGATTGATAAGTCAGGCCAAATGGGCGTGCCGGTGACTGTCATCACAGACGACAAAGGGGGCGAGGAAATTGTGGTTGGTTTCGATCAGCCCAAAATCGCTTCAACTCTTGGTATCAGTTAATCGTCAAGCTGTCGGACCTTGACCGGAGCCTAGCCTGTTTGGACTCGAGTGAAATTGTGCCCGGTTTGATGCCTGGATCCTTGTCAGGATTGGCTACAAAAAGCGCAACCAGGATCGTCAAAGTTGAACCGATGTGCAACGGATATAGCTGGTCGCGTTTAGGGCAGACAAACACTGGCTTGATTTTTTCCGCCGGCCAACGATTTCGATTTTCGCATCGTTCGCGTCGTCATTAATCGATCTCGTGTTCTTGGGGCTTGACGCAACCCTTAACGATCCCGATACACGCTTTGATACCGCCAGGTGAAACTGATTTTAGAGTAATTCAGCCTGTTGAGTGTCTCGATATCAACCTTATTTTAGGCTAAACTAAAGCCGTGATTAAAAGTAAACCTAAATCGGCTCGATCAAGATCTGCTTGGCCAAAAGGCCGAGTCTGGCTCGTGATCGCGGCCTCGTTAATCGCCCTAGCGGCCGCCAGCTACGGTTTGGTTATGTTTGTCTACCAAGACAAAGTCTTGCCCCGAGTCAGTTTCGCCGGCCGGTCGATGTCAGGCCTAACCGGCGATCAAGCGAGCGCTCTGGCCAATCAGATGTTGCAAGATTTTCAGTCCCAAGAGTTGACCGCCCGTTTTTTGGATCAATCTTGGCGTTTGCCGATCGGCCAGCTCAAGCCCTCGGTTGAGCCTCGGGAGTTTTCGAATCAAATAATCTCCTACGGCCGTTCCGGCTCCCTGACGGAGTCGCTCTGGCGCCTGATTAGCCTGCTAACATTTGGTCGCGACAGTGCCAGCGGGATTGAGTTTGACCAAGAGCGGTTAGATCAGTTTATCGCCCAGATTGCTAAAGAGCTCGATAAGCCGGAGGCGGACGCCTCAATCGTGGTGCGCCAAGACAGTCTTGAAATAAGTCCGGCTCGCTCGGGCGAGCGGATTGATTCAAACGCTTTAATTTTTGAGATTCGCCGCCGGATCGAGCGTTTGTCTTCAGAGCCGATAGAAGTTGTCAGACGTTCTTTCGATCCTAGTATATACGAGGAAGGTCTGGTCGAAGCTAAAGCCCAGGTTGAACAACTGCTCGATCGGACAATAAGTCTGGACGCCCCAACCCAAACATTCAAGATCGAACGAAAAGAGCTGGTCCCTTGGCTGGCCTATGAGCCAACCAGACGCAAGAGTGAAACCGGTCGAGGTTTTATGGCTAAAGTATCGGTTGATCGAGCCAAACTGACCGGCTATGTCAAAACTCTGTCCAAGCAAATTGATCGGCCTTTCCAAGACGCCAAGCTCAAAATTGAAGCTGGCCGGGCGAGCGTTTTTAAGCCGTCGGTCGACGGCCTAGCACTCGATCAGGCGGCAACGGTTGATCTGATCGCCGGGGCAATTTTGGGCGACCAAAATCAGCTCGTTCTGCCGATCAAGGTGATAAAACCGCGTGTTACCACAGCCACAGTTAATGATTTAGGAATCAATGAGGTGGTTGGGAGCGCCAGCACCAACTTTAAAAACAGCCCGAACAATCGAGTCCACAACATTGTCACTGGTGCCGAGAGTCTGAACGGTTTATTGATCGCTCCGGGCGAGACCTTTTCTGTCATAGAGTCACTGGGCGAGATTGACGCCTCGAGCGGTTATCTACCCGAGCTAGTTATTAAAAACAACGCGACCGTGCCGGAGTTTGGCGGCGGTCTGTGTCAAGTTTCAACCACTCTGTTTCGGGCCGTCCTGAACTCTGGTCTGCCGATTGTTGAGCGTCAAAATCATTCCTGGCGAATCAGCTATTACGAGCCGCCGGTTGGCCTGGACGCGACCATTTTCCTGCCCAAACCTGACTTAAAGTTCAAAAACGACACTCCCGGCTGGCTCTTGATTCAATCGGAAGTTAAAGACAGTGTGATCAGCTTTACTTTTTTTGGGACCAAAGACGGCCGGCGCTCGGAGATTAGTTCTCGGTTAATAAGCTCAACGCCGGCGCCCGAACCGGTCTACACTGAAACCGATACCTTGAAAAAGGGCGAGCAAAAACAGGTCGAAAAACCCCATCCTGGGGGCAAGGCGATCGCTAGCTACAAGGTTTTCGATCGGTCAGGCAAAATGGTGATTGACCAGATTTTCAATTCCAGCTACAAGCCGGTCCCGGCTCGTTTTCTAATCGGCACGGCCGAAGTCGACCCAGCCCCAGCCGATCAGCCGAGCGAATGATCAGCTATGTATCTAAGGAATGTCTTAGCCTTGAGATATCAAGAGCAAACTGGCCGGTTAGAGGCGTGGGTGCCGGTTCGATTGGTCTGGGGCCGGGCCGTCAACTTGGGTCCCGCTCCTTGGGGCCAAACGGGCCCAAGGAGCCAAG
>CAYZGQ010000035.1:0-4510 GCA_964478135.1 uncultured Candidatus Saccharibacteria bacterium | reverse complement strand
CACCTTGTGCTCTTTGTCAGTAACTTTATCTCGATTGGGTAATGGCTAATGATTATTTAGCAACGAGGTTTCTTTTGGGCTTAAGACAAGTTTTAGTTTGATCAATATCCTGTTTGATTTGTTCGACTAGGGCTTTGACGTTTTGGAACGCTTTGATCGGCCGGAGAAATTTTTTGAGCGCCAAGCTGGCTAGCTCAACATTTTGCTTGCCATCCCAGCCGATCAGGTGTGCTTCAAGTACCGGCTGGGCTTCAAAAAAGACCGGCCGTGGGCCCCATGCAATGGCGGCTTTATACTTTTTCGGTCCGAGCTTGACGTATCCGGCAAAGACGCCAAAAGGCGAGTCGAATTTTTCGGGCGTTTCAAAATTGAGTGTCGGGACACCCAGTTTTTGGCCTCGACCGGCGCCTCCAACAACCCTAAGGGTGTACCAAGTGTTATTGTTCATATGATTTTCCGGCGATTTTCCGGCAGTCGAGTTAACTAGCCTTGAGGCGAATCAGGTGTTTGAGAGAGAGTTGGCAAGCTTGGAAATTGATTTAAGTGAAAGTCAAGGGTTAGCTCAAGTGATAGTGGAGCTTGATAGCTGGCTTTAAGTTTGGGATTTGGAACTTAGTATTTGCCCATTAGTTAGTTGATTGTTCGATTGTTCGGGCGTCTTTAGCAATCGCCAGCATCGTGGCGATTAAAACGGCTGCGCCAATAAACTGGCTTAGACTTAATCTGTCTCCCAGAAAAAGATAGCCGATCAGGGCGGCGGAAAGCGGAAAGGCCAGCTCCAGAATAGTTGAGCGCGAGGCAGGCACTCTTTGGAGGCCAAAATAGTATATAGCAAGCGCCACCAAACCAGTTGAAAAGGTGATCGCCAGCAAGTAAAGCCACTGGGTTGGGCTAATGGCGGTCAGTTGATCGGTTTTACCCAAGGCGCCGGTTAAGATGAGGGCAAAAATCGGGGCAAAAGCAAAACGGGCGGCTGTAACATTCAAAAACGGTACGCCCTTGAGAGAGTATTTTGATAGGGCGGTCGAACTGCCCCAGCAGGCGGCCGCGCCCAGGGCGAGTAGGGCGGCTGTGATTGTACCGGCGCCGGTCGTTGTCACCTTAAGGCCAGGAAACGAAACAAAGTATGTCGCAACAATCGCCACGATCGCCAGGGTCCAAAATTTTTGTCCGAGCGGTTCTTTCAAAATTAAGGCCGCGGCAGTGATCGCGAACAGCGGTTGGGTTTGCTGGAGTAAAATCACGACTGAAAAGGGTATGAAGTTAACCTTGCCTAAAGCGGCAGTGAAAAAGATCGTGCCCAGCGCGCCCGAGAGCAGGGCGACTGTCAGGATCGCGTACCACTGCTTTCTGGTCAGTTTGGCAAAGCCTTTCCAAAGCCAAATAATGATCGGCACGAGCACCACTAGGCCAAGTAGGTGTTCCCAGAACACCACCACGCTCGGTGGCAAAGAAAAAAGCTGGCGGCGCAAAAAGCCGTCCAGGCTCCAGAGCAGGGCTGCCCCTACGACAGCCAGTGGTCCAAAATAGGAATACTTCATAAATTTCCTTTCCAGCCCTATTTGCTAGGGCCGCCTCTCCAATCCCAAACGGAGAGTTTCCGACTATACGGCCGGTGGCTGACTCTAACAGCCTCGTGTCACTCAAGTGACTCGCGGACTTGTCCCAAATGGGCTTGACCGCCGATCACGGAATTGCCGTCCAGAGCCGTTTAAAACGGTCCGGCGCACCGTGCCCTGGATATTAGTTGTGGCTTAGACTTACAACTTTTGGGCTAGTCTGTCAAGCGCTCGAGTATTGCCCAAAAGTTGCCAAGGTTAGTTCCAGTTGTTTTCGATCTGATCGAGAGTTCAAACTCATTAGCTAAAACGACAATTTTGGCATAGAGTTTTTTACCCTCGGGCGTAATCGAGACGATCAAGCGCCGCCGGTCTTGTTTGTCCAGGACCCGTGTGATCAGCCGTTTTGGCTCGAGTTTGTTGAGCAGGTTGGTAATCGATGCCCGATCAAGCCCAGTTGTTTGGGCTAAATTACTGGCGTCCGAGTTAGATTTAACAAGGGTTTCCAGGATAAAGAACTGTCCGGCGGTCAGGCCGACAATTTCAAACCGGCGATCAAATTGACGCATCAGAGTCCGTGAGGTTTTATAAATGGCTAAAACAAAGCGGTTAGTATCTGGTAAACGAGTCATAGAATATACCTGTGGATAACTCTAGAGTAGGGGATGGATGTGGATATTATTTTATCACTAAATTATTTGATTTCAAATTAATCGTTCAGAATTGTTTATTCACACCTCTTTCCACAGACACAAAAATTTCTCCAGTTGAATCCGGAGAAATGACTTCCCTATCCCCTATTTTGTGATCGGCAATTCAGTTAGAGCGGTTTAGTTTTTGGGTTTGGGCACGATCGTCTTAAATCCAACTAAATCGTGGAGAATTTTTGGAATTGCCACTCCCCCATCTTCAGTTTGGAAGTTTTCTATAATCGCGATCAAAACACGCGGCCAAGCCAGGGCGGTCGAGTTAAGTGTGTGGACATAGCCCCGCCGGCCGTTTTCCCGGAATCGAAGATTGAGTCGCCGAGCTTGATAGTCTGTGTCGTTGGAGCAGGACACCATTTCTCGGTACTTGCCTTCCGATGGAATCCAGGCTTCAATGTCAATTTTTTTGACGTTCGGACTTCCCAATTCGCCCGCATTTATGCTGATCAGCCGGTACGGAATTTCAAGCGCTTGCCAGAAACTTTCGGCCGTCTCGAGTAATTGATCAAACATCTGCCAGGACTGATCAGGGTGAGTCAGGGCAAACATTTCAACCTTGTCGAACTGGTGGAGTCTGAATACTCCTTTTGTGTCCTGACCATATGCTCCAGCCTCGCGCCGGAAACAGCTTGAAAAAGCGGCGTATTTTTTGGGTAAATCGTGCCCGGCGATTATCTGGCCGACGTGATAGCCTGCCAGCGCGACCTCTGAAGTGCCACTTAGGTATAGATTATCTTTTTCTAATTGATAGTACTCATTCTTTTCTGTTGGGAGAAAGCCGCTCCCAAACATAGCTTCTTCTCGGACTAATACAGGTGGAATCATGGCTGAAAATCCCCTTTTATCAAGTTGATCAATCACCCACTTAATCATCGCGATCTCAAGCCTGGCTAGCTCGTTTTTTAAGTAAACAAATCGGTTACCCGAGACTTGAGCCGCTTGTTTAATATCGAATCCATCAAGATTGACGCCAAGACTAAGGTGATCTTTGGGTTCGAAAGAAAAGCTTGGCTTGTCCCCTACCTCCTTGATCACTTGATCGCCTTGCTTGGCCGAGGGGACCGATTCGTGAGTAACGTTTGGAAAAACGGCTGTCAGATGGCTTAACTCGTGTTCGAGCTCGGTCAGCTGGGTTTTGTGGAGATCAAGCGATTTTTTAATCATCTTAGCCTGGTGGATCAGTTTTTGATCCGTCTTGGACTGGGCAACACTGACCGAGATTTGGTTACGTTTTGAACGGAGCCTTTCGACGCTCTGGCGCGCTTGTGAAACTTGACCTTCCAGTTGAATTAAACGCTCGAGTCTTTTTTCACTTCCATCACCTCGCTTGGCAAGGAGTATTTTAGCTTGGGTCAGATTGTTTTTGATCCAATCAAGATCAACCATATAAGTTTATTAAACCACGCTTGTGTCTAACTTGCCATAAAGTATAAACCAGCGACAGTCTGATTATTTAATAGACATACTAACATGCTTAAGTATGTTAGTATGTTAGTAGAAAGCGGTTGAAGCGTTGACCGTAATGTGAGATCGTGTGCTCGACAAAACGTCCTCGGTATTTTTTATCAACCAAACCAGCCGCGACCAGTTTTTGCAGGTGGACACTGATCGTTTTTCGGTTGCCTCGAACCAGTTCAGTAATTTGCTCGACACTTAATTCGGGGTTTTTGGCTATAAGATCGAGAATCAAGATTCGCCAGTGATTAGCCACCCCTTTGGTATATCTTTCAATTCGTTTACTTTCTTTTTTATTCATATCCTGATTCTTAATTCTTTATCTTTGAATCGGAACAGCTCGTCTTTGCCGCCAAGATGAAGGCCGGGATAAGCGCTTTTTCGCCTTTGGCGGGATACGACTCGGAAGGCCCGGGTTGGCCTATATGTTAAGCCATATAGTGTTCCCAACATACAATGATACAGTACAACATTATTATATTGATTACACATACTAACATGCTTAAGCATGTTAGTATGTGTAATCAAGAGGTGTGGGGTTTGCAATAGAGATTATAGAGATAGAGATAAGAGATAGAGATAAGAGATCATGTAGGTTATATAACAGAGGTTTTTGGTGGCTAGTTTATTTTGGTTATTAAAGTGTCTTCGAAGATCTTAAGAGCGGTTATTCAGATTGATCCGGCTGGTTTATTGGTATAGAGTGGGTTTGTCTTGGGGAGTGGTGGAACGGCAACACGTCTGCCTCTGGAGCAGAAGATTGAAGGTTCGAGTCCTTCCTCCCCAGCA
>CAYZGQ010000034.1:0-5189 GCA_964478135.1 uncultured Candidatus Saccharibacteria bacterium | reverse complement strand
CTGACTTGACAAAATGTAAACTTTACTTTACACTTACGGTGTAATGAATCAACTACAAAGGCTTAAAATTAAGCAGTTGCGCCAAAAACACCAATTATCCCAAAAAGAGCTGGCCAACAAGGCCGGTGTTTCGCGCCAGACAATTTTTTTGCTTGAAACCGGACAGTCTGATCCATCGCTTTCACTTGCTTTAAAATTAGCCAATGTGTTTGCTTGTCAAATTGACGACTTGTTTAGCGTCCTTGATCGAGAACTTGATCTAGTTAATCAATCGAATTCAACTAATTTTATAAAAGGAGGTCATATGACCGACCTAATTCCCAGCCACCCCTTTCGGGGTTTAAGCGATCTTCATCGCGAGATCGACCGACTGTTCGAAGACTCAATAATGAGTCTTCCCAGATTTTCCAATAAAACCATGGCTATGCCGGCGATCAATGTTCAAGAAATGAGCGACCGATATCTGGTCCAAGCGGCCGTACCTGGCTATAGCGAGGACGAAATCGAGATCGAAGTTGGCAAAGACTACATAACTATAAGCGGGCAAAAAAACCAAGAAACCAATGAGCAAAAAAGAGGTTATCTTCGTAGAGAGTTCGCCTATGGAAGTTTCGGCCGCTCGATCGGATTCGCGACACCGATCAACGAGGACGCGGTCAAGGCCGACTTAAATGACGGAACACTCACGATCAGTCTGCCCAAGCTCGAGCCGATCAAGCCTAAAGTCAAAAAGATCAAAGTCGAGCGTAAAAAATAATCAATAGGCTTGAGGTTGGCCGAAAACATCCGTCTGGGTTATTAGTTTATAGATCGTCCAAGATAAAATTTTAAAAAGCGCGAGCTAACGAGCTATTATATTGATTACTGTCCTAAGATCTAAATCAAGTCTTTGACACTTGATTTGGCGGACTTAATTAGTTAGTCTGAAACTACCCTAGTCCGACCCATTTCAAAATAATTCTTAGCCTTGGGGCAAATTTTCTGGATTATGTCTGCCAAAATTAAAGCTTATTTTTAGGCGTATCTCCGGCCTGATGATAAGAAAAAGTCTCCCCTCTAATGAACCCAAATCTAGCTCTTGACTTTGTTAAAGTGACCGAGGACGCCGCCTTGGCGGCGGCCGCGTATGTTGGCCGAGGCGAGAAAGAAACAGCCGACGGCGCGGCGGTTCAAGCTATGCGAGCTCGACTTAAAAAATTGGAGTCCAGTTTTAGGGTCGTCATCGGCGAAGGCTCGCGCGACCAAGCGCCGATGCTCTATCGGGGCGAACTGCTTGGTCATAGTCACCACGGTCATAAAATTGACCTGGCGGTTGATCCGGTTGAAAACACCAACGGGGTGGCGCTCGGTCGGGAAAACGCGATCAGTGTCATTGCCGCCGGACCGCATGGTTCGCTTTACGAAGCAGACGACGTTTATATGGAAAAGTTGGTTGTAGGGCCTAGCTTGTGCCAAGGGCTGGATCCGACCAAACCAACAAAGCAGATAATTCGCGATGCCAGTCGGTGTTTGAGAAAATCTATGTCCGAAGTTACTGTCGCGCTACTGGATCGGCCTCGACACGATCAACTAGTGAAAGATATTCGTCAAACTGGCGCCAGAATCCGTCTGATAAGTGACGGCGATGTCGCCGGAGCAATCGCGACCGCTTTGCCCAATCACAGGCTCGACATTTTACTTGGTATTGGTGGAGCGCCGGAAGGAGTGCTGGCGGCGGTCGCGATCAGGTGCCTCGGGGGTGAGTTTTTTGGCCGTTTACTGCCCAAACAAGGCAATTTAGAAAAAGTGGCTCAACCGAAACAGTCTAAGGATCGTTGGCATACCAGTCAGTATTTTGCCAAAGGTAAGGATTTGATATTTTCCGCTACTGGTATAACAACCGGGCCGTTACTAGAAGGCGTGGCTTATACCGATCAGGGCATCACGACCGACTCACTTTCGATGCGACTCAAATCAAAAACGATTCGGTTTATCAAAACCCATCACGTCGGAAGGTAAGTCTATCTAAGATTAACGATGAACTACGTAATGATTGTTGTTAGTGTACCCTTAAAACAGGCCGAGGCGCTCCGTCGGGCGGCCGGCCAGGCGGGCGCCGGTCAACAGGGCAGATACGATTTTACGTCCAGTTCGATCAAGCAGACAGGACGGTTTAAGCCGCTTGAGGGCGCCAATCCTTCAATCGGATCAATTGGAAAAATAACCAAAGTCAGGGAAGAACGGATCGAGTTTATCTGTCCCAAAAGACTCTTTCCCAAAGTCATAAAAGCGATTAAAAAAGTCCATCCCTACCAACAGCCGGCGATCCAGGTCTACCCGTTAGTCTATCCGTCCTAATATCTCATTCAGTTAATCTAGTCTTGGGAAACTTATACCAGAGTAGAGTATTTGTTAGGGTGTCAGAACCGATCTTAACCACTCTCCGGTTTTGGATTTTTTATTTTTTACGATCATCTCCGGCGGACCGGTTGCCACAATCCGGCCACCACTCTCGCCTCCTTCAGGTCCCAAATCAATAATCCAGTCGGCCTGTTTAATCACATCCAGGTTGTGTTCAATCACGATCACTGTGTTGCCCCGATCGACCAAACGGTTGAGGACTTTGAGCAAGTGTTTAATGTCCTCCCAATGAAGTCCGACTGTTGGCTCATCTAGGATGTAGACCGTCCGTCCGGTCGGGCGTTTATTGAGCTCGGCGGCCAATTTGACTCGCTGGGCCTCGCCGCCCGAGAGTGTTGGTGCTCCTTGGCCGAGCTGAATATAGCCTAAACCGACATTTTGAAGGGTCTTCAATCTATCGCTAATTTTAGGCACGTTTTTGAAAAAATCTGCCGCCTCGTCAACGGTTTGTTCTAAAACACTGGCGATATTTTTACCCTTAAACTCAATTTCGAGCGTATCGCGTGAAAAACGTTTACCCTGACAAACGTCGCAGGCAACGTAGACATCGGGTAAAAAATGCATTTCAA
The DNA here is from genome assembly GCA_964478135.1 of uncultured Candidatus Saccharibacteria bacterium. GTDB lineage: Bacteria > Patescibacteriota > UBA1384 > GWA2-35-9 > CAYZGQ01 > CAYZGQ01. The sequence continues at coordinate 2,220 of CAYZGQ010000034.1, read as the reverse complement.
TCGTCTGAAAACCCTCGCCTTGGCACGCCTCACACCGACCGCCCCCACGGTGGATCGGTACATTAAAGCTAAACCGCCCTGGCTGGTAAGCCCGTTCACGGGATTTGGGTAACTGGGTGTAGAGATCGCGAATGTGGCTAAAGACACCGGTGTAGGTGGCTGGATTCGAGCGGGGTGTTCGACCGATCGGAGACTGATCAACTTCGATCAACTTATCAATTTGATTGAGTCCCCGAAGAAGCTTAAACTTGGCCGGCTGGTGGTCTTGACCGCCCAGTTCGGTTTTGACCGCTCGTGCCAGAGTGTCGTTGATCAAGGTTGATTTGCCCGAACCACTGACTCCTGTCACAAGATTAAAGAGCCCGAGTGGAAAATCAACAGTTATGTTGGTTAAGTTGTTTCCTTGAGCCCCAACGAGAGTTAGGACTCGGCCGCTGACAAGCGGCCGGCGTTTTTTGGGCAGTTCGATCTTTTCTATCCCGATAAGATACTTGAGTGTTAGTGAGTCCGGGTTTTCTTGACTCGCTTTTTGGCTTAAAAGCGACTCAAGCTTGCCTTGGGCGATAATACTGCCGCCCTGGCGACCGGCCCGAGGACCGATATCAACTAAGTAGTCTGCGGACGCGATCGTTGCCTGGTCGTGTTCAACCACTAAGACTGTGTTACCAATGTCGCGCAGTTTTTCCAACGTTTTAATCAGTCGTTCGTTATCTCTTTGATGGAGGCTGATCGTTGGCTCGTCTAAGACATAGATCGCGCCGGTCAAGCGCGTCCCGATTTGGCTGGCCAAGCGTATCCGCTGGGCCTCGCCTCCGGAGAGCGTATCGGCCGTGCGGTTTAGGGCGATGTAGTTAAGCCCGACATCAAGCAGAAACTGAAGCCGATTGGTCACTTCTGAGAGCAACCTCTGGCTAATTTTGCTCTGGCGCTCGTCCAGCTTTAGGTCAGTCAAAAAATCAAGCGTCGCCCCTGGAGTCAAGCTCGTTAGGTCATTGATGTTCTTACCCGATAGTTTAACTGCTAGGGCGTCGGGTTTAAGCCGAGCCCCGGCGCATTCGCTGCAGGGCTGATTAGACCAATAATACTCAATTCCCAAACCGTGGCAGTGCCCGCAGGCGCCAAAAGGCGAGTTAAAACTAAACAAGCGCGGTTCGATCTCTACAAAGGAATAGTTACACTTTGAGCAGGTGTATTTGGACGAGAGCACTTCCTCTTGTCCGTTGGGAAAGATGACTTTGATTAAATCTTTCGCCTGTTCAAGTCCGGACTCAATCGCTTCGGTCAGACGTCCGTTGGCGCTGGTTCCAGCTTGAAAGTGATCGCTCGGAATACGATCTATTACAACTTCTATCGTGTGAGACTTGTAGCGTGAAAGAGTAATCCTCTCGCCCAAGGGCAAGTATTGAGAGTTTACTCGAACCTCGCTAAAACCAGCCAAGTAAAGATCATAGAGCAGTTGGTGGTACTCACCTTTTCGACCGCGCACCACCGGCCCCAAAATAGCCAGCTCGTTTTTGCCTCCTAGGTCCTCCTGGGTCAGATGGCTGATTTTGTTTGAAACATAATCAGCCATCTCTTCGACCGAGCGCTTAGTGATCGCCGTTTTGTCCCTGGGACAATATGGCTGACCAATTCTAGCGTAGAGGACCCGCAGATAGTCATATATTTCGGTAATCGTCGCGACGGTTGAGCGGGGATTGTGCCGACCGGTTCTTTGATCAATCGAAATCGCCGGACTCAAGCCCTCGATCGAGTCAACATCCGGTTTGTCCTTTTGACCCAGAAATTGACGGGCGTAGGTCGAGAGTGATTCGATGTAGCGGCGCTGGCCTTCGGCAAAAATGGTGTCAAAAGCTAGACTCGATTTACCCGAGCCGCTGACGCCAGTGAACACGATCAGCTTGTTTTTGGGCAGATCAAGGTCAATGTTCTTTAAATTATGCTCACGGGCGCCTCTAATTGAAATTGTATCTTTGTCCATAGCTAAAGCTCCCGCCAGCGCCAACCGCTAGGGGGTATATCTACATAATAATTTAAGTCGTCCGGAATCTCAATTTCGGAGTAAAACTTTAGCAAGGCTTAAATACTCTTTCTAAAGATAATCAAGTTCGGCTAAGAAACAGATCGTTATCTTTTTTCAGAGTCAATTAGGCTAGTCAGAGTATGAGAAGTTATCGGCTGATACCCAACAATCAGCTAGTCTTTGCCATAAAAGTTTTT
>CAYZGQ010000033.1:0-5481 GCA_964478135.1 uncultured Candidatus Saccharibacteria bacterium | reverse complement strand
TAATCATTAGCCATTACCCAATCGAGATAAAGTTACTGACAAAGAGCACAAGGTGTGCTAGTCTAGCCAACAAATGGACAGAGTGACTCTTTCAATCGTCGGATCATCGATTGTTATTTTCGGGCTAATTTTGGCTATTGCCAGTCAAAACTCACCAACAGGAGGACCGCTGGGAGATTTACTGCCCGAACAAACGCCCTTTCACTTGCCGGCTGGCCAAAAAGCGACCGATCCATCTGATCCAACTCAACCTTTTGACTATAACTCCAATCCGCCCAGCTCTGGCCCTCACTGGGCCAGTCCGCCAGACGATCTGGTACCTTCCGGAGCGCCGGCGCGCTGGGGAATATACGAAGACGACCTTCCAGATGAAGTGGTGCTCCACAACATGGAGCATGGCGATGTTATAGTTCGCTACCACCCGGAGAAGTTGTCGGCCGAGGATATTAAAAAACTTAAAGATTTGGTTCGAACCTACCGGAGCCAAGTTGTGATGTCTCCTCGAGCTAAAAACGATCGGGCAATCGGGCTCACTTCTTGGACCAGACAAATCAGTTTCAACCAACTGGACGACCAAACAACCGATCAGATTAAAAAATTTCTACGCAATAATCGCGACCTGGGCCCAGAAAAAGCGGGGCCGATGCCATGGCAATGAAGCAAAATCCTAACTTCTAACTTTTGGTTCAAAAACTAAACTGGCAGACCAACCCAGACTATAAAAATTTTGAGGATAACTTACAAAATTCACGACCATGTCGTTTCAAGTAATATCCCTGATCGCCCTAGCCCTTGTTCTGGCACTGACCGGAACCTACTTCACGACCAAAAGCTTGGAAAAAGATCAATCTGAACCTAAAACAGTCAATCAAGAGTTGATTATCAACCCTGATAAACTGCCGGCCAAATCTCCCAAGGCTGTTCGATCAAAAGAGAGTATATTCTCGACCAATCCAAGTATCGTCACCGGAGCGCGACTCAACCCCAAAAAAATCAAAGGACTGATCATAGATCCAACCCTGTCGGCTCAACAGATAACCGAAAGCCTTAAGAAGGTCGCGGAAAACGGGGCCAATCTGGTCAGCTTGCCCTTGATTTTTGAGCTCGGACCCCAAGGTAAACTGGTAGATCTCTCCCAACCCGGTTCCTACGCCTTGGATCTGCCTCAAACGATCAGCCAAGCCCATCGGTTAGGTTTGCTGGTTGAACTTCGAGTCATGCCAGCCCAAAGTGTTAGACTGCCCCTTGAGGATAAGCAGGCAGTCGAAGACAGTCTAATTAGCTGGCTGGAAGGTTGGCAGATCAAGCTTAAAAATTATGGTATCTTTGCGATCAACCTGGCTGATTCCTACGACCAACTCTTTACCCCACCCGCGACAGCCCAAGACTTTATTACAGCCAACGCTCGGATCGCTCGAGCACAAAAAACCGCCCGTGGTTTTGGATCGAAAATCGGGATTGGGTTTGCCAAACTTGAAACCAATCAAGATTGGGTTTTGGATGGTTTTGATTATCTGACCCGTTCGATCTACCCGACGGGCATAAATCAGACTCAGCTGACAGGCGAATTCTTAGATACCGTAGGCGAGGCGATCGAGGTGTTAAAACTGCACCAAAAAGTCAACCAAATCAGCCAAATTTGGCTCGGTCCAAGCGGCAGCCTGGCTGGTAAAACTGGCAATAATCTGGTCGGACCCAAGTCAGACCAGATTCTAACCACCAGCCAATCGAACGAAAACGCTTACTTATTTGAACTGCTCGAACGTTATGGCGATCAAACTGATGGAGTAATCTTGTTCTACAACCTCTCTTCTGTCGCGATCGCTGGTGATCCAGCCCAAGAAACGCTCAAACAGTGGTATACTCAAACCAATGACTAATTCGTCCGAAAATTCGAATCGGTCGTTTAGCCCGTCTAACAAACAAATCTCGAGCGAGTCGAGCTGGCGCATTTTTCGCATTATGGCTGAAATGATCGACGGCTTTGATTTTTTAAGCCAGTTTAATAAAAGCGTCACAATTTTTGGCTCGGCCAAAACCCAAGAGGGGGATCAACACTACGATCAAGCCAGACAGCTGGCCAGATTACTGACTACTGACGGCTTTACTCTCGTAACAGGCGGCGGCCCGGGTATTATGGAGGCGGCCAATCGCGGGGCGGTTGAAGGAGGGGGCCAATCGGTTGGACTAAACATCGTCTTACCAGAGGGTGAGAGACGCAACAAATACGTCCAAAAAGCGATCGCTTTTAACTACTTTTTTACCCGCAAAGTGATGTTGTCGTTCGCCGCCCAAGCTTATGTTTTTTTTCCAGGCGGCTTTGGCACACTCGATGAATTTTTTGAAATGGTCACTTTAATCCAGACTCGAAAAATTGAAGAAAACATTCCGATTGTGTGTGTCGGATTAGACTACTGGTCGGGCTTGGTTGAGTGGCTTAAAAAAACGGTCAGCACTGAACACAGGGCGATTGACGAGGGTGAAATTAACTTGTTCCAGATTACAGACGAAATCAACCAGGCGTTGACGATCATTCGACAGTGCCAGCCGCGCCAAATGCTCTCCTACTAGACTAACAAGACAAGATAGTTATTAATAACTTAATTCCGAGCCTTGGGCTGGTTGTCTGGATCACTTCAAGTTGCATTTAGGACAAAAATTGGGCTCAAAATGTTCTGTTTCGGGGATAGGGTGCTCTAGGACGCCTTGGCGATGACTTTTAGTATTCGCAACGAAGTCCTGAATATACTCTACTACCTTTTGATCATTGCCCGCTCACTACCCCAGGTCCTGGCAAAAACTATTCTGATTGGTTTACCCTGATCGCGTCAGGCGGACTAACGGCTGATACTCGCTATATCTAGTTGGCCTGCCAGCTGTGATGACTTAAGGATGGTCCGGCTAGTTCTGGCCTCGTCTTGGGCCAGGGTGGTCATACTTGGTCTGGCAATCTCGACCGTTTTAGCTTAAAATTCAAAATTGTCGAGCACTCCAAGCTAGCAGACCAAGTATATATAACTTATCAGCGTGGATTGCTTGTCGCTAAAATAGGCCCGTAGCTCAGCGGTAGAGCCCCAAGCTTATACCTTGGTGATCGCTGGTTCGAATCCAGCCGGGCCTACTAAACTGCAAACTAATTGGTGGCTTGAGGTTCGAGCTTTCTTTCCAATACACCGCGATCAGAAACTTTTACAAATCTCGGGGATTGATTGTTGGGATTTGTAAAAATCTACCGTAGTGCAGTGCCGCGCCTGTTTGGTTAGAAGCAATAGATCCTCGCGCCACTAGACCACGGGGGTTAGTTTGGCTTGTTAGAGATATATACGAACAAGTCTTACTCTTGGCCAAGAAACTAAGATAGAGACTTGATTTTTTAGTCTATACGTGGTATAGTTTAATTTGACGATTGAAGGGTTAGCACAAACACCTTTCAATGTTCAAAAATCTCGTACTCGGCCTAACGTTAGTTGCTGGATTCTGGATTATTTTTGTCTTCAATCCGGCTCTGGCTTGGGGACTAGAAGTCAACGAACTAAACACTCTTGAGTTGGTCAACAGTGCCCGTTTGAGTCGGGGACTCGAAGCATATAGACTCGACTTCGCGCTCTCCCAAGCCGCTTTGACCCGAGCCCAGGATATGATAATCCAAAACTACTTCGACCACTTTGCCCCAAACGGCTCTTCTTGGTATCAAGTAATCCCGCCAGGCTACAGCTTTGCCGGAGAAAACCTAGCTTTAGGTTTTAACTCGGCCGAGACAATGCTTGACGCCTGGCTAACCTCCTCAAGTCATAGAGAAAATATACTTTCTCGTCGATTTGATCGGATTGGTCTGGCCAGTATTCAGGGCAAAATTGAAGGGGTTAACCAAATATTAGTCGTCCAAGTTTTTGGCACAATCCAACCTTTATCAAGGCTTGATCAAATTACAATTAAACTTGAGAGCTGGTTACGTAAGATCGTATTTTAATCATTACTGACCATGAAGCTGGTCAAAAAATCAAAAATTAAATCGCTGGTCGTTGGACTGTCACTCGGGCTAACAACTGCTTTAGTTCTGGTTGGACTAACCCGATTTTTCGAAGCTCGGATTTGGCCTGGTATATATGTTTCTGACCAAAATATTGGCTTTTATTCACGCCAGAAAGCACTAGAAAAATTACAAAAATATACTATAAAAAAACAAGTTGTCGAATTGATCTTACCAACCCGATCGACTCATGTCCGGCTCGATCAGATTGGGATTCAATTTAAACCAGACTTGAGCCTTGATCAGGCCTTGTCATTAAGCCAATGGAGTAAATACTTTAAGCAACCCAAAAAACTGATGTTCTCTCTTGAAATTAATCAACAAGACCTGGTCAAGGCTTTAACGAAAATTGATCCGCAGATCGAGCAGATTGCCCAAGACCCAGTCTTAAAAATTATCAATGGTCAAATCGAGTTAACTCAAGCTGATCTTGGCCAAACAATTGACCTTGATAAATTAACTCTCCAAATTAACAACTACGTTAATCAAGCCAACGCTAACTCGATAGCCGTACCAACTAAAACCCAAAACTTGCCCTTGAGCCAACAGACATTAGATCAGGCTAAAGCCCAGGTCGCGAAACTGCTTGAGACCAAACTGACTCTGATCCCTTCTCAAGGCAAACCAATCAGCCTGACTGACAAGCAGATAGCTAGCTGGATCTTGGTCAGTCATCAATCAGACCAATTGACGGTCGAACTGGGGGGCCAAGAGTTCGATCGCTTTATTCAATCGTTAGCTAAAACATGGGGCCGATCTTCGATTGACAGACAAGTTACACAAGAAGGCAAGCTAATCCAACCAGGACGCGATGGTCTAGCGCTCGATCAAGACCAGCTTAAAAAAACGATCGTCCAAAACGCCGGTCAAGACAAAAAAATTAGCGTCCGCTTGACCACAACTGTCAGGGGCCAAAAAATAGTCGCTCGACCGTTTACCCCAGGTTTGTACGATGGTAAGTATATAGAAATAAACCTGTCCAACCAAACTCTCTACCGTTTGGAAGGCCAAAACAAAATCTCCGACTACCTTATTTCAACTGGTAAATGGAACACCCCAACTCCTATCGGCACTTTTTCGATAAACTCTAAAGTTCCGGTCGCCTACTCGGCCAGTTATGACCTGTACATGCCCAACTGGATGGCTTTTATAGGATCGAAATATGGCATTCACGGCTTACCTTACTGGAAAAATGGCAGAGTCGAAGGAGAGGACCATCTTGGACAAAAAGTATCTCATGGTTGTGTCCGCTTGAGCTGGGATGATGCTAAAAATCTATACCAATGGGTTGAGGTTGGCACACCGGTTTATATCCACTAATCGAGCGACTAGTCTTATCGAGACCGCTCCAAGACTAACGAGCGCCTTGTCGTAAATAACAAGTATTAAGGAGGAACAATGACCTAAAAATTTATTCATAAGACCAAAAGACTGACTAAATGAGGATAATG
>CAYZGQ010000032.1:0-5836 GCA_964478135.1 uncultured Candidatus Saccharibacteria bacterium | reverse complement strand
GTGTCGTTTTTTGATTATATCTTTGGTTTGGGCGACAGTTTGATCAATTTTAGTAAGGTCGTTTGTTTTAAAGTAGACTCGATCGAAACTTTGCCTCTTAATCATATCCTGAACCAGTCCAGTTGGTAAAAAAGCGATGTTGTTGATGTCAAGTCCGGGTAAGAAACTTTCTGATTTAGCGAAGGTTCCGATCAACTCGAGCGGTCGGCCGGACAATTTTAGTGTTTGTCCGACTGCCTCCTGGTCCAGTCCGAGGGCTTCTAGGCTGCCCGCGCCTAATACTACGACCGGTTTTTTCTGGTCCAAGTCTTCACTTGAGAGATGGCGACCGGTCTCAAGGGTCAATTTGAGATAGCTGGCAATCGCGGGCGAGGCCCCAATCACAAAAGGAACCGACTTGCGCTCGCCCAAACTGATTACACCGGATCCAAAGAGCGCCGCCTCAAAACTGTCCGATTGAGCCGAGGTCAGTTCACTCTTAAGCGCCTCAACGTCGTCTTGAATAATGGTTGAGGTGCTAAAACCCTGACTGAAATTAATCTGGGTCCGAGCGTTGGAATCGTCCAGCGAAGCTCCGGGCAACATGATCTGAGTTTCCGGATCCAACTGGTTAAAGACTGACTCTACCTCGCTTTTAAGTCCTGTCCCGGCTGACATCAAGACAGTCACCGAGAATATACCTATCACAATGCCAAGAACTGTCAAAAAAGCGCGGCCTTTATGTTGCCATATTGAGATTAGGGCTGATTTAATAGTTTGAGCCGGATTCATTTCAGGGTTTGTATTAGATGACCGTCTTGTAGTTTTATGATTCGATTGGCCATTTTGGAGATCGCGCGATTATGTGTCACCACCACGATAGTCGTTCCTTTTTTGTTCAGTCTTTGAACAAGATTCATGATAGTCCGACCCGTTTTAGTGTCCAGGTTTCCGGTCGGTTCATCGGCCAAAATAATTTTTGGATTATTAGCCAGGGCTCGGGCGATGGCGACTCTTTGGCGTTCACCGCCGGAAAGTTTGGCCGGCAGATGGTGGAGTCTTTGACCTAAACCCATTTGGGTAAGCAGGGTTCGGGCTCGTTCCGATCGGTTGGGTGCGCCGGCGAAAACCATTGGTAAAGCAACATTGTCAATCGCGCTTGAGTGCGGGAGCAAATTGAACGATTGAAAAATGAAACCGACCGTATGGCGCCGCATAAGCGCCAAGGCGCGCCGAGGGGTTTGAGAAGATATTATTTGACTTGCGATTATCAGTCGGCCTGCGCTGGGCCGGTCGAGCAGTCCGATGATGTGCAAGAGGGTCGATTTACCACTGCCGGAAGGTCCGACAACCGCTACAAACTCACCCGTGGCTATTTTTAAGGAAACGTTTTGGAGCGCGACCAGACGATTCTCGCCATCGTTATAAATTTTACTGACCTTATCAAGTAAGATCATTAACCGACAGTGTTTTTGGGTTTTGTTCGGAGTTATAACGCGCAGTAAAGTTCCGACTTTTATTAAACTCTTTAAGACCAGATTTTATCCTATTCAGAACCATCAAGTGTTGGTTCATTATAATCTACGAGACTTTTTTTGGCAATAGAGCATGCCTGTGCTAGAGTATGGTTATGGATCAAAGCGACCACTACGATCTGATTGTTGTTGGATCGGGTGCTGGCAACAGTGTCGCCGTATCGCTGGCCCAAGCTGGCTGGAAGGTGGCTTTGATAGAACAGGGCCCGATTGGAGGAACTTGTCTTAATCGAGGTTGCATTCCCTCGAAAATAATCATTCACTCGGCCGAAGTGGTTGAAACGATCAAATCAGCCGAAAAGTTTGGCATCAGGGCTCATATTGATTCGATAAATTTTGAGGCCGTTATTAAACGAGCCAGCCAGCATGTTGATGAGGAGTCGCACAATATGGAGCAAGGTCTTGAAAATTGGGATAAGATTGATCTGGTTCAGGGAGCCGCCCATTTTGTCGGCCCAAAGAATATTAGAGTTGGCGGGCGAGAAATTAGGGCTGGTAAAATATTAATCGCCGCCGGCGCCCGACCGACCATTCCCCCAATTGAGGGGCTTGAGAGTGTCGAGTATTTGACTAGCACCGAAGCTCTCCGATTGACCAAACAACCCAAATCAATGATCATTATCGGCGGAGGCTATATCGCGGCAGAGCTGGGATTTTTCTACGCCGCCTTGGGCACCCAAGTCACGATTGTCGGTTTGGACAAACTTATGATCGCGCGCGAGGATGCTGACGTGGCCGAGTTGTTTACTAAAAAGTTCGGCCGATATGCCAAGTTATTGCTTGGGCATAAAGTGACTAAAATTCATCAAGACAGAGACTCCCACAAGCTGGTTCACGTTGCGAGTGACTCTGGTCATCAAGTCAAACTCAAGGCCGAGGCGCTCTTGGTCGCGGTTGGGATCCGACCCAACAGCGATACCCTGGAGGTTGAAAAGGCTGGTATTAAAATTGATCAACGAGGCTACATCGAAACAAATCAATTTCTGGAAACAAACATAGAGGGAGTTTGGGCCCTGGGTGATATTATCGGCAAGGCGCCGTTTCGTCACGGCGCCAACTGGGAGGCAAACCATGTCATTCACAATTTGAGTTCCAAACACCGCCACGGGGTTGATTATTCGGTTATGCCTCATGCTATTTTCAGTTCGCCTCAAGTTGCCGGGGTAGGTTTAACCGAACTTCAGGCACGAGAGCAAAAAATTGATTACCAAGTTCGACGGCGCGATTATGGCCAGATAGCCATGGGTAAGACGCTCGAACAACACGATGGTTTCGCCAAGTTTATTATCGATAAGAAGCATGACAAAATTATCGGGGCCCACATCATCGGACCCCATGCCTCAATTCTAATTCACGAGGTGGTGGTTGCTATGAAAAGCGCCGGCGGGAAAGTTTCGGCCATTAGAGATGCTATCCACATCCACCCGGCGCTATCAGAGCTTATTGATCGAGCACTCTAAAAAACATTCGATCAACTTGTCCACTCAATCGGAAATAATTGATCTATTAATAGTTCAAAGAAAGGCTCCGGCGATGGCAAGGTAGACGACAATACTTAAAACATCCTGGATTATTGTGGCAATCGGACCACTGGCGTTGGCGGGATCAAATTTGAGCTTGTTAAACAAAAATGGCACAATCAATCCGGATAGGATCGATGACACGATTGCCAAAAACATAGCCAGGGCAATCACGAAACTTATTTCAGGGCGGTCGTAAATCAGCCAACTGATCCCATAGAGCGCCAAGCTTAGCGAAAGCCCGAGGATAGAAACTATTGTCATTTGGCGCAGCAGATAGTGTGGTAAACGCAGCTTTGGTTCGATCGCTAGATCGCGGATAATAAACGCTTCCATTTGAGTCCCTACGGCATCAGCCATATAAACGACTAGTGGTATAAATGCCGCTAAAATTATATTCCGGCTGATAATCTGTTCAAAGCGATTGACAATCCCGGCTGTTAGTAAGCCCCCTAGTAGTCCGAGTGTCAACCACGGCAGACGGTGTTTGAGCGAAACCCAAATCGGTATTTTAAGAATCTGGTCGTATCCACTCACCCGAACCAGCCCGCCCAGACGAAGAATTTTTTCAATTGCGTGACTGTCTATTATTTTAAGTATTTGATGATGGCTTACCACACCCAAAAACACGCCTTGACGATCAACGATCGGAATTGATTTTAGATTATGCTTGAGCGCCATAAGAGCGATGTCCTGGGGGCGACTGGCTAAACTGGCTGAAACTAACTTTCCGATTTTAAACTGACCCGCTTTTTTGGCCTTGTCTGATCGAAAAACATCCTTGATAGAGAGTATTCCGATCAGCTTTTTTTGTTTGTCGAGAACATAAATATAGCTGATTGTTTCAAACTCGGTCGACCGGTTGATGAGCAAACGTTCAATATCGGCGATGGTTGCTTCCGGCAAAACAGTCGGGACAGAGTCGATCATGATTGTTCCGGCAGTTTTTATGCCATGTCCAGGGTGTTTGATCATAACATTATCATAATCTAGCGATCGCCTTTTGACCAGATGGAAACAATTCCGGAGACCACTACCTTATAGTTGATTTAACTGGACCCACTGCACCTCATAAACTAAAAGTTTGGATGTTAGCTATCCGCTAGCTCCTGATTAAGTTACTATTAGGCTTGTCTCAAGCAGTTACTTTAAGCGTTTAGCTTGATTGCTTGACGGGCGTAGTACCAAGCGCAGTACTCGCACCGGTTAAAAGAGCGAGGGATTGATTCAGATTCAAGGCACTGTTTGATCAGACCCAAAGTCGGCTCAACCCAAGAGTGGTTACCCTGATAAGGAATCAGTCTGACGTCAAATTCGATTTTTTTGTCAAACGCCTGCTGATCGAATTTACCGGTACAATAGACAAAGTAACCGATCTTGGAAACCTTTAAGCCATTGCGCTGGGCTAGCCACTGGTAGATTTCCATTTGTTTCTTATAGCCTTCGTGCCATTGACCCTCCAGTCGGGTCACTGGATCACTTTTGGCCGTTGCTTTGTAGTCAACAATAATATACTCACCGGCTGTGTTGATCCACAAATCATCGATCGCGCCGGACACGAGCAAGCCTGTCGGCTGGTGAAAGTACTCGATACCCTGAAAGTTTTCCCGCCACTGTTGAAGCTGATCATGGGGGGCCGGTTTAGCATCAAGGCCATACTCTTTCTGGAGTGGATGTTGGCTGTTTTCTGCTCGGTGAAGGTCAAATTCCCGTTTGAGTTGATTGTCGACCGCTTTGTTTATTTGGAACGCGGGAATCGAGGGCCGCTTGATTCCTAGTTTGTTGTCAATATAAAAACAGGCCTGACATTCAAGAAACAGGTTAATTTTAGACCGGCTCAAGCGCCAGTTTTTACCGCCATAGTTCCAGGCCTCGCTTCGGGTTGGTTTGTAGGGTTTCATTAGACTGTCTGGTACATTTAGACATTTAATCACCGAGCTGAAAAAATTTAATCAAGGGTTGATCGTCCGCTCGTACCGGCCGATCAGCTGGGCCTGGGCTATGATATGATGGGCGATCGAATCCATAAGTTCTTGCGGTTTGGCCGAACTAGTCAAATTCAGTTTTATGTCCAGGGCGTAGAGCTTAAAAAAATATCGGTGTCTGCCCTTGGGTGGACACGGTCCGCCCCAACCCGCTGGGCCAAAGCTAGTTATTCCCTCAACAGATCCGGGCGGAGTAGAATTTTCTTCAATCCCGGGCGTCGCTGGATCAATGTTCCAGATCGTCCAATGAACCCAGGTGGCGCCTGGCGCGTCTGGATCATCCACGATTAAAGCTAAACTGCGGGCTTGTTTGGGAAGGTTCGAAAACTCAAGCCTCGGGTTGACGTTGTGACCGTCGCAGGTGAATTTGGCCGGAATAATTTGATTATGGCTAAAGCTGGGACTGGAAATGATCATAAGGTTTATTTAGCGAGTTGGTCTCGGGGCCATTTCAGGTATACAAGGGTAGTGTCAAATTTTAGCCACTAGATTTAACAGCCTTTGTATTTGTTTCTGTATCGGTAAATCTCGGTGGTTATATCTCCAAACGTATTCGGCCAAGTAGTCTGGCAATTTCGCCTTTCTTATTCCTCCTCTTGAGGCCAGTTGCCTTTTGAGGTAGCCAAAAAATCATTCAAGCCCGTTAATATGGTTGGGTAAAGTCAAATTTTTGCCACCAATTTAATAAATATTTTGTCTGTTCTTTAACATTAATATGTTGATGGTTGTAACGCCAGACGTACTCACCCAAGTAGACGGGCAGCCTTGTCCTGCGGATACCTCCTTTGGCGGCCAGCTTTCTTTTCAAATATCCCCA
>CAYZGQ010000031.1:0-5904 GCA_964478135.1 uncultured Candidatus Saccharibacteria bacterium | reverse complement strand
CTGGACGATTAGTTTTAATCAGCCAAGATTTCGGCCAGACCTGGCAAGATATCTCGGCTAATCTACCCAAACAAAGCTCAACTTATGACAGTCAGGTTCGGTCAATTGGGGTTAACTCGACCGGCAAGATAATCTACGCCGGGGTCGAAGGTTACGGACTCTATCTGGCGATTGATCCCTCTGTCGGATCAATCGCCCAAGACACAACTTCGACTGTTCAATTCGGCCAAGGTCGGGGCGAAATTTTTGCCAAACAGTTTGGCAATCAAATTTTTGGTGGTTCAGATCGGTCGCCGGGCAAAGCTGGCTTGAGATTTGGCCAGCTGGTTGGTATGATACTAGCGGCTATCTTGATTATAACCGGCCTGATCGTAACCGTTACCAGAAAAACTAAATCGTCTGGCTAAATACATTAGGCGTGATCAAAAACGCCTTTAGCTTTAGCCAAGATAAAACAAGGAAATATGGAAACACTTGCAAAAATATTACAACTAGTCTTTTACATAATTTGGATACCGATCGGCGTGATCACTCTGGCTGGGATAATTTTGTTGATTGTCAATAATCCTCTCAAGAATCTGCCCTTTGCTCCGGCTGGGCCGGCAGACGACCCCTTCGGCTCTGGCCGATCATTCGGCCCTTCCCTAGGCCAGGATATACCGCAGGGACAGTCTAACCTTAACCCGACTAATGGCCAAAACGAGTTTGGCCAACCCGGTGGCCCAGCTTCGTCCAGCCAAAAATCTAGCCACGAGTAAGACCTCACTCAATTGGGTTAAAATCAGTCAGCTGTTTTCGATCAATACAATCACCAGCCGTTTTAGATACCTCTATTCAGAAGATAGCTAAATCAAAACATACTATAGTTTGGACTTAATTTGATGTCCAAAAATGATTGTTGTTTCGATCGACTAAAGAGTATAGTTTAGACTAAAACATGACCGATAAAATTTTAAAACTTACCAAAAAACTGACTAAACGCCCAATCGCGCCCGGGGCCGAGCGCTGGCTGTCTCGGCCGATCAAGTGTCTTGATCACGGTTTTGTCTACTTGGTTGATTACATGGGCAATGACTATTCAATCGTTCAAGCCGCCCGGGTCTCCTACGGTGTCGGGACAAAAAAAGTTTCCCAGGATCGGGGTTTGATCCGATATCTGCGTCGACATATGCATACCACACCCTTTGAAATGATCGAGCTCAAATTTCATGTTAAGATGCCGATTTTCGTGGCTCGCCAGTGGGTTCGTCACCGAACGGCCAACATTAACGAATACTCCGGCCGCTACTCGGTCATGACAGACCAGTTTCACACCCCGTCTGAAGATCAAATCAAAGGTCAATCGAGCTGGAATCACCAAGCCCGATCTAATCAGTTGCTTGTTCCAAAGATTCGCCAAAAAATCAGATCGGCCTTCAAGCTCAATCACGCCCGCTCCTACGCTCTCTACCGGGAAATGCTGGCCGATGGTTTTGCCCGTGAACTGGCTCGTACTATCCTGCCTATTTCCAACTATACCCAGTGGTACTGGAAGATTGATCTCCACAACATGATGCATTTTCTGCGCTTACGTTTGGACGATCACGCCCAATACGAGATTCAAATTTTCGCCCGGGCGATAGCAAAAATTGTCAAAACCGCTTTTCCCTTCGCCTGGGAGGCATTTGAGGATTATCAACTCAAGGGCGAGTCTTTAAGCCGCTATGAACTTGGTTTGATTAAGGCCTCTGCCGGTCAGCTGACGACCAAACGGTTTACAAGCTTGCTTGATCAGCTCGGTCTTGACAACAAGCGCGAACGGACCGAGATTGAACGACGATTCAAAGACTGGGGAATTTTACGGCAAGACGACTAAATTCAAAAGGAACAAGCCAAAACAAGCGACCACAACCAAATCCAAGCCCGAACTGATGATACAAAAAAGTAGTTAATCTAATTTTTAAACGATCCCAAAAATAAAACAAATCACACCTCATGGCTCAAGTGATAAAAATTGACCACAAAAGACAATCGGGCAAGCTTTTTGCTATAGAGGGAATTGATGGATCAGGCAAGGCAACCAACACAAGACTCCTGGCCAAGAGGTTGAAACGCGCCGGCTGGCGTGTTGCAACGGTCAGCTTTCCCAACTATCAAGGGTTTTTTGGCCGGATGATCAAGCAACTCCAAATTGGCGCTTTTGGTCGGCTCGATCGAATTGATCCCCGTTTTTTGATTTTGCTTTACGCTCTAGACAGACTTGATTCTAAATCAAAACTGATTGATCTCATTGCCAGGCATGATTTTGTCCTGGCTGACCGATACTGTCAATCCAACATCTACAATGTCGCGAGAGCTAGCCCGGCCAAACGAGCCTCAATTGCCAGCTGGGCCGATCTACTCGAATACAAAATTTTCAAGCTTCCCAGGCCAGTTTTGAATATATATTTAAGATTACCCCTGGCGGTCAGTCAATCTTTGCGATCCGGCCGCAAGGGCGATCAAGACCTTAATGAGATCGATTCAAAATATCTTAAAACTGTCCAAAAACTCTACGACCAGCGAGCTAAAACCGGCGGCTGGCTTAAAATCGAAGGGGTGGCTAATGGTCAAATTTTGACTCCGATTCAAGTCAATCAAAAAATATATCAAGGACTCAAACAAAACGGTTTTGTCTGATAGAAACAAAAGGGCAACTCTCTTGGCATATTGTTATCTTGGTTATTGGTCAACCTTTTGATATTATTGCCCTATGAGGCAAAACATTAATCAAAACATTGAGGCCATTCGTCACTCGCTCTCCCACATTTTAGCGATCGCGCTAGTTAAGACATACAAAAACGTCAAGCTCGGAATTGGCCCAACTATTGAAAATGGTTTTTACTACGATTTTGATTTAGAGAGTTCGATCAAGCCCGAGGACCTGCCAAAACTCGAACAAAAGATGCGTGATTTAATCAAGAAAGGTCTGGGATTCGAGCGACAAGAAAAATCAATAGTCCAGGCTCGGGCTTACTACAAGACAAAAAATCAGCCTTACAAACTCGAGTTAATTAACGATCTCGCCCGACAAGGATACAAAAAGGTCTCGTTTTACAAGACCGGCGATTTTGTTGATTTGTGTCGAGGCGGCCATGTTACCAACACACGTGAACTCAACCCAAAAGCGTTCAAACTGAATCGCGTGGCTGGCGCCTACTGGCGCGGGAGTCAAAACAATCCTCAACTTCAAAGGGTTTACGGACTCGCCTTCGAAACGCGGACCCAACTGGAAAATCATCTAAAATCTATTGAAAAAGCCAAACAAAGCGACCACAAAATCCTCGGTCCCAAGCTTGGTTTGATCGAGTTTGCTTCAATTGATACTGCCTCGCTGGCCGGTTCTATTTATTGGCTTGAAAACGGGGCAAAGCTTTATAACTTAATCAAAGACTACCTCCAAAGGCGAGTCCGGAGGCCCAGCTATCAGGAAGTGATGACTCCGGCCATATACAGTATTGATTTATTCAAACGTTCGGGTCATTGGGATAATTACCGAGATCTAATGTTCATTTTGCAAGGCGGTCAACACGCCTTAAAACCGATGAACTGTCCCCCGGCGGTCCTCATTTTTAAGTCTAAGCTTCGATCCTATCGAGATCTTCCGATAAGATTAGCCGAATTTGGGACTGTTTACAGAAACGAAAAAGAAGGAGTTATCAATGGATTACTTCGGACTCGTGCTTTCACTCAAGATGATGCCCATATTTTTTGTCTTGAAGATCAAATCGCTTCTGAAGTAAAAGAGTTGATTAAACTACTCGACTCAATCTATTCAGACTTCGGTTTTGATAACTTAAAATTCGAGCTCTCAACCAGGCCGAAAAAATCAATCGGCTCGAGCGCTCTCTGGTCTAAGGCCGAGCGCGCGCTGACCCTGTGCTTAAAAACTTCAGGATTAGAATACCAAGAAAATCCAGGCGAGGGCGCTTTTTACGGACCCAAAATCGACGTTCATGTTCAAGACGCGCTCGGGCGATCTTGGCAAATGGGCACAATCCAGCTCGATTTTGCCATGGCTAAACGCCTTGGGGCCAACTACATTGACTCGACCGGGTCAAAGCAAACGCCAATCATTATTCATCGAGCCATTTTGGGCTCGATCGAGCGCTTTATCGCGATCTTGCTTGAGCACTACAGCGGTTCACTGCCAGTCTGGCTGGCGCCGGAACAAATCAGGCTTATTCCTGTGTCTGATCAATATAACGATTTTGCCAGATCGGTTCGAGACGATCTGGCTAAACAAGGAGTTAGGGTCGGCCTGGACGACTCGAGCCAATCGGTTGGCAAAAAAATACGTCAGAGCGAACTCGACAAAGTTCCTTATACATTAGTTTTAGGTCAAAAAGAACGCTCAAGTAAATTTTTTCCTGTCCGTCGATACAATTCAGCTACAATCAAACCTATCAATCGAGGCCAGCTTATTAAGTTATTTCAAACAAATAATTCTCCTAATAAGGAAAAACAGCTAGGCTAGTTAGTCAACCGGCTCGCCAACCAAAGCACACTCATTATTGTTTTTAGGATTGTTTTGAGCTATCGTTAACACGATCAGACAAAGATAAGTCAAAAAAGTTTTACTATGTCCACCCAAAGACTGATAATTTCGATCGCCGTGGGTTTGGCGATCGGTATTCTTATGTCGGCTCAAATTAGAGTTAAGCCTAAACGGGTTGACAATCCTTTAGCGCCTTACTTGGCCCTAACCAACACAAGAGACAGGCTTGTTAGCGATAATCTGGATTTGCGTCAAAAAATAGAAAACCTTCGAGTCGAAGTGGCCAATGATCAACGCCAGGCTAAGGACAGGCAATCAGTCAACAAGGATCAGCTGGATGAAATCGAGCGTCTCGAACAGGAGATAGGTTTAACGCAAGTAGAAGGACCGGGACTGGTTATAACTCTAGATGACGCTAAAAGTGGTGAGGTTACTCTCGACACAATCGTTCACGCCTCGGATATCAGAGACGTCACTAACACGCTTTGGCTGGGCGGAGCCCAGGCCATTAATGTCAACGGGGAAAGATTAACCGCCTTAAGCTCGATTGACTCAATTGTCAATACAGTGATCGTCAACACCACCCGGATTACCACCCCATTTGTAATCAATGTGATTGGTGATCAAGATAAATTGCTCGAGCGTCTAAGCGCGCCGGACACGCTGGCCGATCTATATCGACGGAGCAAAGAATACAATCTGATTTTAAAAATTGAAAGACAACGCAGTGTCCAAGTCGCACCCTATAGAGGCAGTTTCGCGATCAACCACGCCCAGCTGATAGCACCCTAACCAATGAAACATCAATTTCTAATCGGACTGGTCGCTTTTACGCTTGGGGCGCTGCTCTACTGGCAATGGCGTTTATTCCCAACCATTTTAAAAGCTCGCGACCCGAAAACGGGTCAAGCGATCGCCCTTGAAGTTTCGCAACTGATCAAGGATAACGGACAACTCCGTCAACAGCTTCTAGAACTTGACGAACAAAAGGAAAAATTGTCATCCTCATCAACCGATCGAGCCAAACAACAAGAAGCGGTTGCCTCGGCTATCAATCAATACAAAGTGATTTCAGGCGAAACTCCAGTCAGAGGTCCGGGCTTAACAATTACATTTTCAAGCGGCCTTAACCCGGTCCAACTAGTTGATTTAGTCAACGCTTTGCGAAACCTAGGTGTCGAGGCGATGAGTATCAACGGTCAGCGCATCAGCGGCAAAACCGGTCTGGTTACCCAGCCCGGTCAAATAGTTGTCAGTGTGATCGCCAACCGAGAATTGGTCGGGGAAAGCTTGGCCCGACGGGGCGGCATTCTTGATCAAATAGGTTCTCAAGCTTTAGTGATTGAACACGACACGATCGAGTTGCCAGCCAAATAGTCCTCTAGTCT
>CAYZGQ010000030.1:2756-6043 GCA_964478135.1 uncultured Candidatus Saccharibacteria bacterium | reverse complement strand
AAAAGAGTATTCTGACAGAAAGGACGGCCACATTAACGGTCTTGAAGGATTCTGGAGATATTTGAAAAGAAAGCTGGCCGCCAAAGGAGGTATCCGCAGGACAAGGCTGCCCGTCTACTTGGGTGAGTACGTCTGGCGTTACAACCATAGCAAACTTGTATTGAGTGAGCAGGTTGAGTATTCGCTCAAACTCCTCACCGAATACAAGTTTAGTGGCTAAATTAGGACTTTACCCTTACAATCTTGTTAAAACAGTTACTCAACTGGCTTGGTCGGTGGAATCTGGTAGTATTTGAACAGATACTCGAGCATTCTGGCTGATGTCAGCCCGGCCGAAGCCTCGGCAAACTTAACGTTTTTTGGCTTGTGAAACATCGTTAGCACGACAAAACGCGGATCCTCAATCGGACCCATACCGACGAAAAAGTGGTTAAATTGATCTTCGAAGTAACCGCCCTCGGGCTTGGCGATCTGGGCCGTACCGGTTTTACCCCCAACGCTATAGCCTTTCACCTGGGCTTTTTGTGCCTGGCCCTGTTCAACGACCGCTTGGATCATTCGGCGAACTTTGGCCGCTGTTTCTGGTGTAATCGGCCGACCGATCTCTTTTGGTTCAATCGCCACCCGCGTTCCGTCCGACTTAACAATCTCCTTAACAATATGGGGCTCGAGTAATCGCCCGCCCGAGGCGATCGCGGTCCAGGCGCTGACGAGCTGAATCGGAGTCAGAGCAATACCCTGACCAAAAGCCATGGTCGCTTGGTGAATTGGACGCCATCTGGCAAGGGGCAAGATGGAAGAACTCAATTCTGATTCCAAATCAAGGCCGGTTTTTCGGCCAAAGCCATACTTGCTATAATACTCATACATCCGTTCCTTGCCGATCTTATTTGACACCTCAACCATGGCGACGTTGTCTGAATTCATCAAGATTTGGGTTGCCGTTTCCTGACCGTAACTTTTATCCAAAGCGGTGTTAATTTCGTAGCCGTCTACCACGACCGATTTGCCAAAGTTACCGATTACGTCATCGGGCTCAAACAAACCAGCATCAATTCCGATTGATATATTAATCGGTTTTAGGGTTGAACCAGGCTCGTAGACCGCTTGGCTGATCGGATTGAGAAAACGAGAGTGATCCTGTTCGGACAGCTCGTTAAACCGATTTGGATCAAAACTAGGCTGGCTGGCCATAGCGATTACTCCGCCGGTTTTAGGGTCAATCACGATCATATAGGCTCCATCGGCCGCGAACTCTTCCAGACCCTTACGGAGTAAATCCTGGGCCTGAAACTGGGCATTCTGATCAAGATAAAGAATAAGGTCTGAACCGTCTTGAGCTGGCTTGAGTTGATCAATCGAGATCAATCGACCTTTGTTGTCCTGCTCGCCCTTGACAAAACCGCCGTAGCCAGACAACTCTTCCTGGTAAAAACCCTCCAGCCCATATCTGCCTTTATTTTCAAAATTGACAAAGCCCAACAGTTGACCGGCGGTTTCCTTTTCTGGATAAAAACGGACCGATTCAGATTTTAAAATAACTCCTTCGAGTTTAAGGTCACGCGTCGCTTGAGCCTTGACCCGATCTAGCCGACGGGCAATCGGAGGAATATAGAGCTTGTCGTTGTTAATTTTGTCAAACAGTTCTTTGGCGTCCAAAGAGAGCGCCTTGGCCAGCAAGTAGGCCGCTTGGCTCTTATTTTTTAGGTTTCTAGGCACGACCCAAACTTGAAATTTTTCTTCGTTTAAAGCCATTGGAAACAAACCTTCAGTCGAGTTAGCCCAAATCGTGCCGCGTTTGGGTTCAACCGAACTGGCTGTGATTTGCTGGGCGCTGGCCTGGGCTCTGGCTTTTTCAGACTGAAAAACCGAGACCCTAAAAAGTTTCAGGACTAAAATAAGATTAAGCGAAAGCCAAATAACTTTCAGGATTTTAAGCCGTCTTAGCCAAACTGGGGCATGGTCTTGCGGAGGCCGGATCATTGACCAGACTGGTTGGAGACTAGACCTTGGGCGCCTTCAGAGATCGCCGAAAGCGCCTCCAGGCGTGTCTTTTCCTGACTTAGAAACTCTGATTGTTTGGTCAATTCTTGATGCTCAAGATCAAAACTGCGAACTTGGTACTGTTTGGTCGCGGCCTGGGAGGACATGGCCATCCAAAATAGAGTGATTGCCGCCAAAAGCAATAAAGTAATAAACTTGAGCGAAACCGGCCCTAAATTGACCGACTGATTGATCGTCCTTTTTTGATCGCCCAAGATAGAACTGTTGGAATGAGTAATTGAGAGAGCCACTTTATTTTAAAAAATTTCTGATACTGATTCCTTCCTGGTTGGGCGGCCCAGCGTGGGTTGCGGGCTGAAAAGTCATTTTCCATACCCGTGGTATAAAAACGACCCATTTATCAGCCCAGCCCCTCCTTTTTGGAATCGATAAATGATTCCGACCGCGCCCTCTTTGGCGTCTGGCACCAGAGCAAGCGAGGTTTTTGGGCCGCCTAACCAGGTTGGTAAACATCTGTGTTAGTCAAGTTAGCGAGCTAACAAGTTAATTAGACAACTAACCGGCTAACATTCTAACTTCCTAACTAAACCCCTAAATCAGCCAATTGGGACAGAATCTTGTCTTGATTTTGGGAAATTTGTTTCTGTTGGTTTGCCCAAAAACTTGACTGCCAAAGTTCGATCTTGTTATAGAGCCCAACCACGACCGCTTTGTCTTTAATTTTTGCCCAATCGCGCAAGTAAGCTGGTATCAGCACTCTGCCCTGACGGTCGAAATTCACTTCCAGGGCGCCGGAAAACATAAACCGCGCAAATGTGACAGCCGACGGGTTAGACATCGGCAGACTGGCCAGTTTTTGAGCCAGAGCCCGCCAGGTTTGGGGAGGGTATATCACCAGATTATGGTCGGTCCCGCGAGTAATGACCGCCCCTTTACCCAAGGCCCGGCGAAATCGGTAGGGCACCGCCAGCCGACCCTTTGGGTCAACCGTGTGGCTAAATTCACCAATGAACACATCTTTTTCCACAATAATCTTCCTTTGTCCCCCACCTTTCTCCACAAATCTACACAAATAGTACAACGAACAAGAATCTTGTCAAGGGCCCTTATCCACAAACAAAAAACTCCGATATGTAGTTTATTCAGAGTTAATTTTAGACTTTTTTAGTCACTGGAATCTGCCAGATACAAGAGTATCGCACCCAGTCCTAATTCGGTCAAAACACCGGCTAAAGCCGTAAAAAAGACTAGGTCTGCAGTATACAGCCAGACGGCTGTATCAA
>CAYZGQ010000030.1:0-2656 GCA_964478135.1 uncultured Candidatus Saccharibacteria bacterium | reverse complement strand
AACTGATTAAAAGTAACACTATGTTGGGCAGGCAGATCAACGCTACTCCTGCCGATCCTGCGATCAACGCCGTAACAGCCGCTAAAGTCAGGCTCGCCTCAAGGGCCCGACCAAAGACGTAGATACAAAATCCAATTACCGCGCCAAAGGCAGCGCAAAAACAAATATACGCCCAATCCGAGCCGATCAGCCTCATGATAAGCGTGATCGGGATTGTCAGGGTGACCACCAAAACAACTGCTTGAATCATTACTTTGAGCCTGCTGTCGACTAGACTAAAATCGCCATCGCCCATGTCTTTTGCCTCCTATTTCATTTGATTGACCAAGGCTTGAGCCTGGTTGTTCAACAACACCCAACAAGCGAATATTATCAGATTGGCTCGAGCCAACCAAGTCTGGCTGGCGCCTGTCAGAACTCTATAGTAATATCACCTTGTGAACTCAATAGAAATGTCACTTTTCTATTGAGTCTTGACAGTCTGGCTGGCGCCAGTGCGATAAACAGATGGGGGCAATTAACAGCCGCCGGTGATCGGATGGCTGAATGCCTACTCTTATTGGATTGCGTGTCTGTGATTATACCTGCCAAGGCAGAATATAATCAGTAGTAGTCCGACAAAAGTAACTGTTTGGGCTATCAGTGTCACAAAAAATATCTCATTTCCGTAGAGGAACATAAAAGTTATAAAATCCCGCAAATCAAGGGATGACAGTTGAGCGAGCTCGTTCAAAACAAGCACTTGATTGAACACCGAGTAATCCCACAATGTCATGGCTCGTTGATAAACCCAACCCAGCAGTAACCCGGGCGAGATCACTAAAACTATTATGGCAATGATTGCTCCAACCCCAACTTGGATGATCGTACGGATTTCCGCCTGCATCACGATCCCGCCTACGATGATCCCAAGAGCAATCCCCGCGACTAAACTTAAATCTTGGGAGTAGTCAAAGACGACTCTTAAAGAAAACGGCGGAACGAATGGGACTGTCAGAACCATTCCCCCTGTCGCTAAAAAAGGGATCAGTCCGCCCAAAAAAGTGCCTATCAACAGACCGCGAAATCGCGGATCTGTTAGCCGAGATATTAATCCTAACTGGTGATCGTTACCCATTAAAAACCTCCTTATATTTTTCAAGTACCAAGATCTAATAGTTTAACCGCTCAATCGCCCCAGGTCAAGAAAACAGATCAAAGGCTTAAATCTGTTAAATGTCAAAATAACTTGAGAGGAATAGTTCTTAGTAATCAGTTCCGGTCATGAATGTCTGGCATTTAGGCCAGACTCTATTTTGTCTCTAAGCCAACCGGCCAACTCCCCCGCCTTGATCCGCTTCTGACCCATTGTGTCCCGATCGCGGACTGTCACGGTCTGATCTTTCAAGGTCTCAAAGTCAACCGTGATGGACACAGGCGTTCCGATCTCGTCCTGCCGGCGGTATCTGCGACCGATCGAACCCGAGTCGTCGTATTGGACGTTCCAGTCTTGTTTTAGATCGATATAAATTTTACGCGCCTCTTCGGGCAGTTTGTCCTTGTTAATTAAGGGCAAGACCGCCGCCTTGACCGGCGCGATTTTGGGATGGGGGCGTTGTCTTCAATATAATTTCTATCACCGGGGGCAACGCTGGACCATCAATCTTGACACTTTAAATCCAGAACTTCACGGTTCTTATGTGCTGGATGGAACAATCATTTTGGGAGTTCAGTTCTTAAGAATCGACGATCCCATGTCAGTCTGGCTCAAGCTTCACCTGGAAAAATTGGCTTCAGGGGAATTCAAGTTAAAACTGAAGGGTTTTTAGAAAAGGAGTTAGTCAAATCCCCGCCCGAGATCGCATCAACGGCGGGTTTTTTATTGATATGCCTGACCTCGCGGCAAAATCTGATCAATCCAAATTGATTTATCTTTTTCGCGGATTTCGAAAATAATCCGCAGATCGCCTACCCGCAAACGAAATACTCCTGGCATACCAGTCAGCCGTTTGATATCGCCGCCGCGGTAGAGATCGTGCGATAATTTAAGCAAAGCTTGATCGATTCTTTTGGCCTGACTCAAAACAACACGCTGATAGTATTTATTAGCGTCTTTTGAAAAAAGAACTTTATAAGGTTCGGGCGACACTTGGCCATTCGACATAATCGCCTTTTTCGATTTGCTTTTGTCCTTGGAGAACAAGTTTTTTTTCTTCTTCGGTCAGTTCTTCGGTTTGATCCAAAAAAAACTTTAACAGTATCTCGATCTGCTCGAGTTTGTCTAAAATTTTCTTTTCAGCAATTTGGGTCATAATGATTCCTTATATTAGATAAATTAACAAAAATGGACAAAAACCGCAAATCTCATGGTGTCCAGACTAGACCATTCAAAGCGTGGCTATATCAAAATCCAGAATCGCCCAAATATGTCCGAACCAGGTTTGGACATCGGAAAGTTGGTTATACCAAAAACCCGAAATGCCTATACCCCCAGTCAACCCCTGGGATTCCAGGTAGGGTCATATTTCCATCACCTGGCTGGCGCCAGTGCGATAAACACATGACCGACCAAAGAGATTGATCAGGCAAGGCGCGATTAAGGATTTTTGGATTATCGCTTCAACAATCAATCATTTCAGTCCACCTCCTCAATTGCCAAAACGCACTAACTGCGTAG
>CAYZGQ010000029.1:0-6218 GCA_964478135.1 uncultured Candidatus Saccharibacteria bacterium | reverse complement strand
TCTATACAACCTATCGTCTGTTGACACTTAATAAATCTTGTTTGTGTGTGCTCCGCACACCCGAATTTGTATTCCGCCAAAGAAAAACTTGAAATTATCATTCGCGCGGCTTGCGATACATCCGCCTGGGCGGAGCTACGAGGCAAGACGCCGCCTTTCCTAATTTTGGCGGGGACTGCCTCGCCATGTACCGTCCGGTGCAGGGCAAAATGCTGCGTGCCCTGTAGTAAGCTTTGCTTTACTACTAGGGTTCAAACCAATTCAAGAATACTGCACAAACTAGACTTCGTGATTTTTTTGCGAGGGGAAACAAAAGTTTGACTTCTAGAAAACCGTTAGATTCCATTCTGGTGTCCTTGTTTGAAAAAGCGCTAACTTTTTTGAGCGGGAATTGAATGAAACGGACTAACCACCGTGCTTCGCGACGGGAAAATCCAACCGTACTTGCACTTATGATTCGACGATGATTGAATTTCGATTGAAAAAAGCAAGGCTGGGTTTTTCTGTACAACACGCCTAAAAAGGGGTTTTGATTTGTGCCTTGATCGGTCTTGGTCTAAAATTAGAAGCGTTATGAGCAAAGTCAATTCAGCGATCGAGCTGTTCAAGTCTTTGGCCTTTGTTGTTGTTCTGGCTATTCTAATACGACACTACCTAGTCCAAACTTTTGTGGTTGAAGGATCATCAATGGAACCGAATTTTATCTCAGGTCAGTATATACTGGTTGACAAAGTATCGTTCCGTTTCCGGTCAATTGAACGAGGCGAGGTAGTGGTGTTTGAACCCCCAAACCGTAAGGGTGTCAGCTTTATTAAGCGGGTTGTTGGTTTGCCAGGTGAAACGCTGGAGGTTAAAGATGGTCAAATTCTAGTCAATTCACGAATATTGAAAGAAGACTGGACGGTTCAATCAACGGAAACTTTTTCCAAGACCGACTCATTGCTCCAACTTAAACAAGATCAATACTTTTTACTGGGCGACAACCGACCTAACTCCGAGGACTCGCGTCGATTTGGCGCGATCTCAAAACAAAAAATTATCGGACGGAGCCTATTGAGTGTCTGGCCGCTTAAAAAAATCGGGTTGAGTATACCCAATCACAAAAATCAGGCTTACCCAGCAGTTTAAATTTAAAATAATTAAAGTCTAATAACCGAATGCTAGTTGACGTTGCCCTACACCGACTCAAGCGCTTGGAATACTTAACTTATCAACTAGAAGCGCGCCAACTTGGTTTTTGCCAACCCGGCCAGTTAGTTAGGGTGCCTGTTGGCCAGACCGAGCGTTGGGGGGTGGTTATAGACGAGCCCTATGAAACAAAACCGGAACAAAAAATTCTCGACCCAATAAAAATAAAGAGTCTAGTCACGATCGGACCAATGGCGCTGGACGAGGTTCGGCTCAAACTCGCCCGCTGGATGGCAAAAACTTATTTATGCACTCTTTCGCAGGCAGTATTTGTCATGATTCCCACGCCGGAAAATATGCCCAAAAATCTAGTCGGTCCGGCAAAAATGTTTGAACTGGGCGGTTCGTTCCGAAAATTCCAAATCAGCGCTCCGATCAGAGATAGAAGGGTTCAGTACAAAACGATGATCGAAAAAACGATCCGAGAGGGTCGGAGTGTCATTGTCCTCGAGCCAACAATCGAACAAGTCGAAGATTTTGCTCGGTCACTCAAGCGCAAGGTGACTATCTATCATAGCGAGCGTAAAAATCGTGATCTCTGGCAGGCATTTGCTCAAAGCCAGACAATGGGACCGCACATTATAGTTGGGACACGTGAGGCTGTTTTCGTTCCGGTTAGGCGGCTGGGGTTAATAATCGTTGACGAAGAACAGGACTGGTCGTACAAGTCAGATCGCGCCCCCAGATTCGAAATCAATAAAACCGTTTCAGCTCTAGCCAAACTAACAAAATCAATCGTCTGCTGGGGTGCCTCGACAAGTTCACTTTCAAACTATGTCCAAATCAAACAACACCAGATTACGTCAATCAGGCAAGCGTCCCCGCGGAGAAACTTGATCACTATTATATCACCTATGAGCAAGTTTGAGACCTTTTCTCCGTCGGTCAAAATCGCGTGCGCTCGGGCGCTAGCCCAAGGCAAACCGAGTCTATTCTTTGTTCCCAGAAAAGGTGAAGCGGCCGGGTTGGTTTGTCAGAATTGCCGGTTTGTTGTTTTGTGTCAAAAGTGTGATTTGCCGGCTACGGTTTGGAGCAAAACTTTACGTTGCAACCACTGCTCGAGCTTGATCGAGCAACCGGCCAAATGCCCGATTTGCAAACTAGATAAGTTGCGTAAAGTAGGTGAAACCACAGCCAGCGTCGCCCGCCGGCTTGAAAACCTTTCAGGCAAAAAAACTCCAATCACAATTCTTGAATCGAGCCAGACAGCCTGTCCGTCTGATCCAAAAGGTTTTGTCGTGTCAACCAGTCGAGTAGTTCATTGTCCAAGCCTTCGGTTTGATCTAGCTGTTATAACTGGTATTGATCAAATTTTAGCCGTACCGGACTATAATCAAAACGAACGGATTTTCCGGCTGATCACCAGTATTAAAGATATGGCTGATCATCTGTTTATTCAAACAAGTCTGGCTAACCACCATGTCCTGACCGGCTTACAACAACCAGAAAGGTTTTACACTAGAGAACTTAAGCACAGGGTAGAGGCCGATTTTCCACCAATAGTTGAGATGATTAAACTGACCTTTGAAGACTCAAATCAAAACACCAGTCAAATCGAAGCCCAAAGAGTCGGTTCGATTTTGCATCAGAAAATCGGCCGAGCGCCGCATATATTATTAAGCCAGGTTCACAGCCCGTTTTTTACCAAACGTCGGGGCAGATGGCGCTACCAAATAATTCTTAAAATAGGGCCCAAAGCCGATCGAGAAAAAGCGACCGAGACGATTAAACTACTTCAGCTCAAGTACCCCTGGAAAATTGACATTGATCCGATCACTCTTTTGTAAGGAGACGAAAAAAAATGGCAAAAAAAGTCTTAATGGCGACCGAAGTATATCTTCCAACTATAAATGGGGTGGTCAGTTCAATTGCGACCAACAAAAGCAATTTGGAAAAATTAGGCTGGCAAGTCTTGATAACCGCGCCTCGGACAGTTCACAAAAACAACCCCAAGGGCGAGCTAAGAATCAGATCGATCGCTTTACCGGGCAACAAGGATTATCGTTTAAGTCTGCCTAGTGACAACGATTTCCAGTTGGCTTTAGATTTTGATCCTAAGATCATCCACTGCCATCATATCTTTAAGATTGGAATTTTTGGTTTGAAAATCGCCAAGAAACTCAACCGGCCCAGTCTCTTAACCTATCACACTCTCCTAACAAGCTATATTCACCATCTGCCGGTGATTGGTCAACTGCTACCTGAAGTCGCTCAAAGATACCTCATTGCCAGATCGAAACGGGTGGCTAATTTATTCGATCACGTTGTCGCTCCATCAAAACCAATGGCAAAAATCCTCAAATCTTGGGGCGTAATTCGGCCGATTAGCGTGATTCCAACCGGTGTCGAGCTGAACAAATTTGAAACCAAACAAAAAATTGACATAAGGCAAAAACTTGGTTTGACAAAGCCCACAAAAATTTTACTTTGGCTCGGTCGGCTCGCCCGAGAAAAAAATCTTTCACTCCTTCTGTCAGTCTGGCCGATGATTCAAAAAGACCGCCACGATCGAGCACTGGTAATAGCCGGGGATGGTCCCGAGCGCCAAGAGTTGGAAAATCAAGTCAAAAGTCATGATCTAACAAATATATACTTTACTGGTTTTGCCGAAGAATCGGAAGTTGGCGACTACTTCAGGCAATCCGATATCTTAGTCTTCCCCTCGATTACCGAAACCCAAGGATTAGTAGTTGCTGAAGCAATGAGTCAAGGGTTAGTACCTGTTGCGATCAACCAAATGGGGCCAGTTGATGTCATCCAGGACGGCCAAAGTGGACTGCTGGTTGAAAAGGACGTTAACGCGTTTGCAGCCGCCTGCCTTTTACTCTTGAATAACCAAAAACTGGCCAAGAGATTATCCGTTCAGGCGCGGGAAAGAGCCAAATTATTCAAGGCTGATAAAATGGCCAAAAAATTATCAAACCTGTATGATCGATTAATTAAAGAAAAAGCTGAACGATGAAACAAATCACGACTTGGCCTAACCCGATTCTTAGAAAAAAATCAAAGACTGTCCGTGTCTTCGACCGCCAGCTCAAGAACTTGGCAGAAAGTATGATTAAAATAATGAAAGAATCAAGCGGAATTGGTCTAGCGGCGGTACAAATCGGAGACGCACGTCGGGTTTTTGTGGCCCAGAATGATCACCAGGCGGTTAAGTCTCAAGAACCGAGACACGAAATTTACAACCAAAAAGTGTCTTTGATGGTGGTTGTTAATCCAAAAATTATATCGAAATCAAAAAATTTCCTTACGCTAGAAGAAGGCTGTCTATCTATCCCAGGCCAGGCGGTTGACGTTACTCGATCGAGGTCAATATTAATCCAAGGTTTTAGTCTCAAAGGCTACCCAATCAAGCTGAAACTAGCTGGCTTAGCGGCCCGGATTGTTCAGCACGAACTTGATCACTTAAATGGTAAACTGATTATTGATTATGGCTCGGCTAGACAGGTCTAGAAATCAGTTTAAAATATACTTTTTAGGTCAGGGCCAAATGGCTCGGGCGATCGAGGTCGCTCTCAAAAAAAATTTTATCTTGACCGAGCGGATCGAAGACTCGGACTTGTTGATCGTCGCCTCATGGGGGAAAATTTTAAAGAAAGAGTTTATCTCAAAACCTAGATACGGCGGGCTCAATGTCCATCCATCCCTTTTGCCCAAATATCGTGGCCCGACGCCGATCCAAACAGCTCTTTTAAACGGAGATAAAGTGATCGGCCTTACGATTATTAAAATGGACGATAAAATGGATCACGGTCCGGTCGCAGCCCAGGCCCAATTAAAGGTCAGGCCAAGCGACACAACCGAAATACTGCTTAACAGAGCTGGCGCTCTCGGGGCCCAGATGCTCTCTGAACTGATCCCAAAGTATTTAACAGGTCAAATCAGGCTCAAAGAACAGAATCATTCTCTTGCGATATATACGAAACTGCTTAAAAAATCAGATGGCCGGCTCAACTTGAGCGACTCTCCTATTATTAACGAGCGCAAAGTGCGAGCCTACACACCTTGGCCAATGGCGTTCGTTCTGATCGAGGGCAAGAGACTAATTATTCACAAAGCGCGAGTCAGATCAGCCAATTTTTTGCCGATGCAAGTCCAGCTCGAGGGTAAGCGGACCTTGAGCTGGGCCGAATTCCAGCGGGGCTGGCGGTGCAAACTGCCGCGTCAGTTGACCCCCAACTAAACCTAGGAGCCTGGCGCTTGGGTAGATTTATCTTTTGACCTTGACCTTGTGGCTTGGATCTGGATTGAGAGGCGAATTATCTCGGAAAGACGTCCGATGATCTTTTTGTAATCTTCAAAGATTGGTTGCATGAATAATAATTGATCAAATTTGTTTGATTGGTTCGATGTGTTTTAAGGCTTCTTTTTTGAATTTTGGCGAGACGTCCTGGAAATCAACCAAATCAACTTTGTAGAGAGTCGGCAGTTCATTAAATTCTTCCTCCAGCGCCAACTTTACCGCCGCAAAAACTTGTAACAGATGTATTGCTCCGTGAGATAAAACAGTCTTTACAAGACCGAAAACTGGCTTGGCAGAATAGTCCTTTAAAGGATTTAGGCGCTAACTTTGGTCGAATACCAGAGATTACTGGATGGGTCGAAACGGTTCAAATACCCCATGGAAGCAATCTTACATTTGTAAAAGAACAAGTGTTGATGAATTGAAAGATAGAAATGGGCTTAATCTGACTGCACCAAAAATTAAACCGTCCACTTCAGGGGAAGGAATAATTGAGCTGTATCGAGTAAAAGCACCCGACGAAGCGCCTGATGCCGAAGAGACAATAGCTAAAAATCCAGACGAGGTTGGCCAATGGATAGATCGATATCACCTTAACGACACAGGTTTTATTCACGTTTTACGGGATGACCGCAATGACAGAATTATTTCTATCCATACAGGATACCCGTACTTTCTTGGATTGCGACAATATGGATTATAAGATACGGTCAATTTTCCGATGTTTTCAACAATTTCCCGAACTCTTTTTCACCTTTTCCAGTTTTGGGTTGATGACGATTTG
>CAYZGQ010000028.1:0-6696 GCA_964478135.1 uncultured Candidatus Saccharibacteria bacterium | reverse complement strand
CGACGATGTTGGCGATCTCGCCCGATTGGATCGGTCTTGGTTGCCAGTTGAATTCAGAAATTTGGGCTTGGGCTAAATCAGCTCGAGCGAAGACAATCAGTCCCAGCAGTCCAGCCAAAACCGAGCCGGCTCGAGAAAATACTCCTTGGGACATATTGTTTTATTGTAACAAATGCTTGTTAAAATGACTATCAGCGATTACCCAAAATCGCTCGATCTAAACACTAGGAATTTGGATGGAAAACTCGAAAAATTATTACCCTGTAGCTTAGGCCTTAATTCCCGGGACCGGAAACCGGCCGGCCAAACGGGCAACTGAAGCGGCAATCGCGCGCCGCTTTTTAGTATCATTGGTTTTAATTGTCTCAAGTGTCGCGTCAATGTAACCAGCGATAAAGCCCATTTCCTTCTCTTTCATGTTACGGCTGGTCAGTGCCGGCGTGCCCAAACGAATTCCTGAAGGATCAAATGGCGAACGGCTCTCATTCGGAACGGTGTTTTTGTTGACAGTTATGCCAACCTGCTCCAAAACTTCCTGGGCTTGGGATCCGGTGATGGCGCGCGGGCTCAAATCAACAAGGAGTAAATGATTATCTGTTCCTTGGCTGACGATTCGGTAGCCATACAAATCGAGTTCGTGAGCTAGCGCTTGAGCGTTTTTAACAATCTGGCGGCCGTATTTTTTGAAAGAATCGGACGAGGCTTCCTTGAACGCGACCGCCATAGCGGCGGTCGTGTGGTCATGCGGTCCGCCCTGCAGACCCGGGAAAACCGCTCGGTCAATCGCTTGGGCGTAGCGCTTTTGGCACAAAATAATAGCCCCTCTCGGACCGCGCAGAGTCTTGTGAGTTGTGGTTGTCACCACGTCAGTAAAGGGGAATGGGCTTGGATGGACCCGAGCGATAATTAAACCGGCGATGTGGGAAACATCGGCCATATGGACTGCCCCGATTGACTCGGCTATATCCTGAAAGCGCCGAAAATCAATCACTCGCGAGTAGGCGGTGGCGCCGCTGACGATTATTTTGGGCCGGTACTGTTTGGCTAACTTCGAGATTTGATCGTAATCAAGCCGTTCATCTTGACCCAGGCTGTACTGAATAAATTTGTAAGCCCGACCGGAAAAGTTGACCTTGTGGCCATGAGTCAGGTGTCCGCCCTGGGTCAGTGACATACCCATGAGCCTCGACCCAAAATCAGCCAGGGCAAAGTAAACCGCGATGTTGGCCGGTGAGCCGGAGTAGGGCTGAACGTTAACGTGCCAGCCAGACTGATCACTTTTTTTAATAAATAGATCAAGAGCCCGCTGGCGAGCTAAGTTTTCCACTTTATCAATCCACTCCTGACCGCCATAGTAACGTTTGCCCGGGTAACCCTCCGAGTATTTGTTGGTCAAGATTGATCCGAGTGCCTCAAGAACTGACTTGGAAACGTAATTTTCCGAGGGGATTAACTCCAGACCGTCTTGCTGTCTCTTACGCTCGGCCTGGATTAATCGGTAAACCTTTGGATCAGATGACTTTAAACTAATCATAACTCAAGCCTAGTCCTTTTGAGTTTAATCGGTCAAGCTCATGATTGACAGCTACTAAAATTGATATGACAAGAAAATTTCATCAGCGACAGACCGAGCACTGATCAGTCGTCCTTTTTTTATCTGATCAAAAACGTGCCCGTGGCTGATCGATTTTTGATCGAAGCCGCCAAAGAGTTTGGGGCTCAAGGTCAGGAATAGCCGATCAACCAGATTATTCTGAAACAAATGCCAGGTTAGGATCGGTCCGCCCTCGGCCAAAATTCGATAATAGCCGGAATCGGCTAGTGATCCAATTACTTTTTTAAGATCAAGCCAGTCGCCCTCCCTCGACGGCAGTCCGACCAGCTCTGATCGGTTGTTAAGTTTTTCGAGCCTGGAGTCGGATAACTTTGCTGTATTTTGAGGGATGAAAACGATCGGTCGAGCTTGATCTTGGGGCATCGAAAAAATTCTATTTTGTAATGGAATACGACCCGATCGGCTAAGCGTGGCAAAGCGCGGGTAGGCTGGTTTGCCTCTTTCAAGACGTGTTCGAGCGATCCGGTTGGTGAGAAAAAATCCGTGGTCGGCCCGGACCGTCCCTGCCCCGTGTAAAATGAGATCAGCCTGAATCCGCAACTCATCCATGAGCCGTCGATCAGTCTTGGATCCAATATTTTGCGTCTTTGGTTGATCGGATCGTTTTAATTGATCGGGCAATCGAATCTTGCCGTCCAAGGTCATAATAAAATTAACATAGACCAAGGGTCTCGTTTTCGAACCTTTAGGCAAGTTTAGCTCGGCGTAAGACAACATGTCGCAGTTCTCCCACAAGGTAGAGTGACCCGGTAATCAGGAGCATTGTATCACGATCGAGCAGTCTTTTGCCCAGTTGATAGGCTTTAATTGGATTGTTCTTGTATACCGAACTAATCTGGCTTGGGTCGTAAAATTTAAAGCGTTGATCGGTAATTTTGGTTCCAATTATCAGCTTGGCTAGCGGCCTGATTTGTCTGATCATTGCCCGGACATTCTTATCTTTTTTTACTCCGAACACAACGATGAATTTTTGCCCGGGATACATGATTTTGAGTCCTAAACAGAGAGCTCTCATTTTGTCTGGGTTGTGGGCGCCATCTAAGATTACCCGTCCGATTATTTCAAACCTGCCGGCTAGAAATGCTCGGGCCAACCCGGTCTTAATCGCTTGCTTGGAAATCCGAAAACGAGCCTGCTTAAGCTTGTGAGCCGCCCGAACAGCGATCGAGCAATTGACCTGCTGAAACTGGCCTGGCAGACGAAGTTTGTAATTTGTTTTTATTACTGCTTTAGAGACCGGTGCGCGGACTAGCTTTGCTTTTGAAATTAAAACCGATTCGACTGACTTTTTTTGCGGCCCGATCACCACCGGCAGACCGGGCTTAATAATACCAGCCTTGGCTTGAGCAATCTTGGCCAGCGATTTGCCAAGCGCCTTGGTGTGGTCAAGGCCGATCGGAGTGATAACGGAAAGAATTGGCCTAACGACATTAGTCGCGTCAAACTGACCGCCCATACCAACTTCGACAATGGCCAAATCAACTTTCCGTTCCTGGAAATACACCAGGGCGATCGCGGTCATGGTTTCAAAATAAGTTGCCCTAACCATTCGAGCGATTGGATAGACCTTGCCAAAGACTTGGGCAAACTGATTGGTCGAGATTAGACGATTGTTGAGTCGGAATTCTTCTCTTGGTGTTTCCAAGTAGGGTTGACTAAACACTCCGGCGCGATAACCCGCTTGATTTACGATCGAGCTAATCATAGTTGCGACCGAGCCTTTACCGGATGTGCCGGCTATGTGGACGATTGGATAACTATTTTGAGGATTGCCCAGTTGAGCCAGCAAAGCCCTAACACGATCAAGATTGAGTCTCTTAAACTGAATTGAACTCGGCTGATCAAGTTGATCGAGGAGACGTCTGGCTGTTTTATAGGTCATGTTAGCCTCAACCGTGTCATTTTTTATGACAAGAGTCGAGTCGAGATTTTAGTTTAGGCGGTCGGGCTGACGTGATTTCTTAATCGGTTCGAAATAACAAAAAGGTCAGGGATTGTAAATTTATTTGATTTAAGGCGATTTTGGTTTTTGATTAAGATGGCTGATAAGTATCGCTCAAGCTATGGGGAGTGCTTTGGCTAAACGTTTGAACGCCGGAGAACGTTTTGGGACCAAGCCGACCAGATAGCCAATCACCAGATCGGTCAGTGTGATTCCAAGCGCAAACAGCAAACGTTCGCCAATTACAACCGGCACCAGGGCGATCCAAATCTCGGCTGGAACTTTAAGGGCGTAGAGAAACAGCACCCCCCCGATTGAATGAGCGGTAAAGGTCGCGCCCAGAGCGTTAAAAAATAGATTGTCTTTAGCCCTGCTGGCAATGGTCGGGATTAGCCAAAAAAGAGAGTAGAACCAAACTTGTCGGCCGACCGGGTGGATTAAAAAAAGGAGAATCGCCGCGAGTGACAGAGCGCTCGAGCCGATTTTCATTCTTGGACCGCGAGAACCAAAGTAGATTGCCGCGCCTATGAGCGGAAAGAGTCTAAGCAGACTAACCAGACTATAATTACCGGTCAAAATCATATCGACTAGTTTGGTCATCAGGACAGTCGCGCTACCCAACCAGACCCCAAGCCACGCGCCCAAGGTTGGGGCTAAGAATTCAAATGGCGTAAACTGGCTCTTGTCCCCGGCGATTAAAGCCCGCATAGGGATATGGAGCAAAGCCAAACCGATCGTGAGTCCGATCAAAGCCAGGAACATTTTCGATAAAATTTGCTGGCGTCCTCTTTTGGTCAATTTTTTGAAAATTTTTATTTTTCTCATTGTAGCTAGATTTTATTTTAAATGGTTTAAATGGCTAAATTCCTAAAATGGAAAAATTCTCAATCAGCCTATCTTTTGCCTGTACTGCCCATCTTACCTTTACCTCTGGCCGAGAGTGAGACACGATTAGTTTGGCTAATTTTAGCATATACGATTTTTTGGATCAAGACCTGGGCAATTTTATCACCTCGTTCGATCGTATATTCTTGATCGCTCGTGTTAAGTAAAGTAATAAACCATTCACCTCGATAGCCAGGATCAATCACTCCGCATAAAGCGTGAATACCTTTGACGCCAAGACTGCTCTTATCCCACACCAGGGCGACGTATCCAGATGGAAATTGAGAGGCAATACCGGTCGAAAATACTTTTCGCTCGCTTGGTTTTAGGCGATAGCTCTCGCAAGAGTAAACATCCATGCCCGCGTCGTCTGGGTGGGCGTAGCTGGGCAGTCGGGCACTTTTGGTTAGTTTCTTAAATCGAATGACCACGTTTGTTTGGTTTTGATCTGACGTTAATATCATTGATCAGCCTTGAGGGGTGGGGACTTTTCTGGGATGAATACTTGGCCCTTTTACTTTTCCAATAGGGTTGGCTGGTGGTTGACTTTAATTCTTCGAACACGAATTTGCAGATTCTCATTCCCGGGTAAAGCGCCACCGGCATGGTGCCAAAGTTACCCAACTCAAGAGTTATTTTACCTTTCCAGCCAGGATGAATCGTACCGGCGGTGCCGTGAACGATAATACCAATCCGACCCAAGGAAGAACGGCCCTCCATCCGGGCCATTAAATCATTAGCCAACTCGAGACTCTCGAGAGTAATTGCCAGAGCAAACTCTTTTGGTTGCATGATAAAAACTTCGCCCTCTTTAACTTTAATTTCCCTCATCGTTCCTTCGACGTTTTTTTTAACGTCAATGTAGGGATATTTGGAATGATCAAAAACCTGAAAAAGAGCTCCCAAGTGTAAATCAAGATCGCACGGGCCGAGTTGGATTTTGAGATCCGGTGCCGGTGTGATTTTGATCCGGCCCTGCTTGATCGCTTGTTTGATATCAACGTCGGATAAGATCATACAAGCTAACTCAAGCAAAACTCGTGCTATATTGCAAGTATGGACATCTCAAAAAACAAACGGGCCAGGCACGACTACCAAATAATCGAGTCATTTGAAGCAGGGATCGCGCTGGTCGGCTCGGAAATAAAATCAATTAGGGCTAAAAAAGTCGCCCTACAGGGCTCATACGTCAAAGTTTTGACCGGCCGATCGCGCAAGTCAGAACTGTTTTGGATTGGCGGCCAAATTAACGACACAGATGATCCTAAGCGCAGTCGCAAACTGCTCGTTGGGCGATCTCAAATCAACAAACTGATCGGCCAAACCGAGCAAAAGCGATTTACCCTCGTACCTCTTAAGCTTTACATAAGCCGCTCCAAAGCCAAACTAGAGGTCGGTCTGGCCCGGGGTAAAGCCAAACACGACCGTCGGCAGGAGATCAAAAAAAGAGATCTGGAGCGGGAAGCTAGAGAACAAAATTAAAGAAACATTTGAACAGTAGTAATCATTCGACCAAGCTGGCTATTTTTTTAAGAATATAAGACTTGCGATTAAAAGC
This sequence comes from uncultured Candidatus Saccharibacteria bacterium, assembly GCA_964478135.1. Taxonomy (GTDB): domain Bacteria; phylum Patescibacteriota; class UBA1384; order GWA2-35-9; family CAYZGQ01; genus CAYZGQ01. Next base: position 696 of record CAYZGQ010000028.1, on the reverse strand, counting down.
CAGCCCGAATAATTTTTGAGATCAGTCGTGAATTAAAAACTGTCCTGGGTTCAGATTAGCTCGATCTGGTCATTCTAATAATCCTAAATCACATGGTAGTATAGTGATCGCTTTCGAAAAGTCTAGATTATGACCGGGTCTGATCGATGCTAGCCGCGCATAGATTAACAAAATCAGACTTGAAAAATGGTTACAGTTTGGTATAATTAGAACGAATAGACTTCGATTTGAGTTCTTGAAAAATCCAGATTTTATGAATATTTCGATCTTGACGATCCAGTATTGAATACGATAATTATTATCTCGGGCCGAAACAAGCTTCGACAGCACGCCTATCTTTAGTCGGTGAGGTCGAGGACAGCGTCAAACCTCGTAAATCCTTGACGCGCAGATAACCGCAAACGTTATCAATAAGGTGAAACTCGCCTTGTCCCAAGGACTGGCTTTTTCACCTGCTCTGGCTTAATTTAAGCCGGGCCGTCCAACCAACTGCAGCCCGAGCGGTTGGATTGGGCGAAACCAATCGGGTTGCGGATGCGTGAGTCGCTAGTAGCGCGTCCAAAGACAAACCGGCGAAACATTGCCTCTTATTAGCCGATTAAAAAGAGCGTGTTGGACGCGGGGGCAGTACCCGCTCGGTCCACACTTGAAACCCCGCCTTAAAGCGGGGTTTCAGTTTACCGACAAACTCTGACT
>CAYZGQ010000027.1:0-7194 GCA_964478135.1 uncultured Candidatus Saccharibacteria bacterium | reverse complement strand
TTAACATATTGGTTGATGAACCGAACATGGTTCTCAAGCTCGAGATCAGTTACCAGTTTTTTAAGCGACTCGCGGTAGGACTCACCGTTACGTCGTTTGATAACCGGATGGGTTGCCCCGATTACGACATAGAGAAGTGAGGGATGCCTTGTGACCAAGCGTTTGAGCGCTCGAATGCCATACTCAATTCCCTTACCTGGGCCAATCAGGCCAAAGGTCGTCAGAACGATCCTGCGCGCAAGATCGAGTTTTTGTTTAGCTTGTTCGCCTTGATTTGGCCTGACGTTCGGTACGCCGTGGGGGATTACCTCAACTTTGTTTTCTTCGACAGCGAAAATTTCCTCAATCATCTGCTTAGCCAGATCAGTCATTACGATCACAGAGCTCGATCGGTCAAATAGTTGTTGGGTCAGAGTCGCTCGGTGGGCTGAATGCTTGGTCAAGACAGAATGGAGGCTTGTCACAATTGGCTTTCTAATGCGTCGGTAAAATTCGAGGATATTAGCTCCATCTGGGCCACCGTAGAGGCCGTATTCGTGTTGGACATTAACCAGTTCGATATCAGAGCGATTGATATGGTGGGCCGCCCGTCTAAATGATTTTGCCTCGTTCGGATTGATTTCAATTATAACTTGACTATCGTACTGGTATTGATTATCCGAAAGTGCTAAAATCGATGGTTCAGCTTTTAGGTACAGTCCGGACATAGTTTGGACCAGCGCCCGTGTGAAGGTGCCGATACCGCAGCGGCGAGGAGGGTACGAGCTTAAAAATCCAACCCGCAGATCACTCATTTCTATTAGGTTTTTTTTAGGCATAAATCCTGACCGCTTTGTCTTGAGCTTTAAAGGCGATCCGATGGCTCGCGATAATTTCTTGCGGGTCTTGATAGCTCGACTGCTTGGTTTTGGCCCTAATCGCTTCCACTAGATTCTCGAGTCCTCGTCTAACCATCGCATGATACTCTGACTCTCTGCTCTGGCGCAAGCTCAGCTGGCTGACCCAGAGTGACCCAACTCGTCTGGGGCGAGTCTGGGGCAACCGGTTTTGGCTGATGATTCGCATTTTTTCCGGAACCCAGCCAGATATTTCAACGTGGGCTCTATCGAATTCCAGACCAACCTGAGCAGAGACAAGCTGCCCAGTTGATTGGAACGAATGATAGACACTTAACACCTGGCGGGCCCCGGAGCGAGCGGTTAAGGCAAGAGCAGTCGTTCGGCCGCTTCTTTTGCTCCGGTACTGAGCGGCTGAGGTAACTTTGATTTGAAGGCTGCCGCCCAAATGGATAAAGAGGTCGTAGAAATGAATGTCTGCCGTGGGGAACCAGCCGCCGGAGCGTTTATCATCCCAATACCACTGGGTCTTAATTGTTGTCTCTGTTGCCTGGTTGTTGACCGACATTGAGCGCAGGCGGCCTAATTTGGGAACGGTTTTTTTGAGAAAGTCGTAAAACTGATTGGTTCGCAGGACAAGGTCTACCCCGACTAGGCGTCGGTGGGTTTGAGCTGCTTTGTAAATCTTCCTGACATCGGGCAAGCTAGTCGCGATCGGCTTTTCGCAAAAGAGGTGTTTGCCCGCTCGGAGGGTCTCAATTGCCATCTGTTTGTGTAGATCGTTGGGCGTATTGATCATTACCAGGGTAATTTCCGGAGAGGTCAGCAGGGCTTGGTAATCGGGATACTTTCTGACACCATAGGCTTTGGCAATCCGCCTGGCCGCCGGCTCGCTGATGTCAGCCACCCCGGCTAAGCGAAAGCCTTTGGCTCGGTCAAGTACTTTACTGGCAAAGTGACCAAACTCACCAGCTCCTATTAGGCCGAGCCCAAGGGGTTTGTATTTTTTATTTGGGGCGCGTTTCATGGGTGTTGGTAGTATTTTTCTATGGTAATGTCCTAATTTAACCACTAAACTTGTGTTCAGTCAGAAGCTTGAGAATTCTCTCAATCCTCTGACTCAATACAAGTCCTCTATAGTTGTATCGTCATACGTACTCCCCAAGGTACAAGGGTAATCGTGTTTTCCTGACCCGCCTTGGCAGCGAGCTTTCGTTTCAAGTATCCCCAGAATCCCTCTAAGCCATTGATGTGGCCGCCATTTTTGTCAGAATACTTCTTTTTGCCGTGTTGCACCAGCCCGATGGGCATACCCTTTGGCAGCAATACCGGTATATGCTCGCCAGGCGTCAGAGCAGATGGTTGAATCCTGGCACACTTGCTTTTGAATGATCGGTTGCAAATCGGGAGCTTCACTCCCTCAATCAGTTCTGCCTAGACTTGACCTGACCTGCAGAGGATGCCGAATACCGGTTGCTTGGCAGTTACCCCACCCTGTTTATCCTGCTCCTTGCGTTTCACCGCGAGTCGTTTGTTTTTGGATTGCCCTCTCAAGTAGGTTTCATCCATTTCAACCACTCCTCTAAAGGGGGCGAGAATATCTTTGGCCATGATCGTACGTAACATCAGTAATGCGCGGAGCACCCTGGTTCGCGCGAAACGGGTTTCTTCAATTAAGTCGGGACTATTGTAGCCTCGCAGAAACAGGCGAATGATCGGGTGCCATTGCCTGCTTAAAAGGTGTAGTGGCAGTCTCTCGGCAGACCACTCATACCGGCAGACTGCGCAGCGCCTTTTGTTGCGTCGTACCCGCCAACTTTTGCCTGTTTTGCATCGCGGACAACGTACTTTTTCTTTCACACCACCATTGAACCTATATATCGGTGGCTATTTTGAGACATTACCCTATTTTAAAGAGACTGATCTGATAAGTTCTGGACAGGCTGGTTCTGGATTTGGCAATACATCCGACCGATTGAATTGTATTGTTTGGCTTTGCCAGTTTTTTGTCCCCAAACTCGACTCGACTTGCTTGCCTCTTTGAGTTAATGTAATCTTGAATCATGAAATTTAAGGAGGTGGCTGGTCTGGCATTGATTTTGATGATTATGCTAAATCCTCGCTTAGTTCGGAGTCAAGGCGTTCAAAAGACCGATCTCTTATCTAACGTCGATCAGGAGCAAGTGCTATCTAATGATGAGTTTAATCAGTTCGGCCTGCCGAATTTACCGGATGATTTTGATTTGATTGATCCGGACGCCGAGTTCCAAGACGATCTTTTCCAGTCCCAGCTGTTTGACCTTGGCGACCAAGACGGGACGACGATTGTTGGGCCTTTGGTCAGTCCTTCTCCAAGCCAGAGCCCACTTTCGACTAGGCCATCAGTCAGCACTCCGACCGGCCCCCTAAGCGCTGTCCTGGCGGCCTTGGCCGCTGGTTCGAGCCTGCTAACCTTGTTTTTGTTCAGGAGGAAAAGTGACTAGTCGAGATAAATGGTTGATCGTTGCGGCTGCTGGTTCGTTTTTGTTGGCTGGCTTTTGGCTGGCTTTTCTGATCGGTCGAGGTAAAATTGGGGCTGATCAGATAGCCGATCAGTCCCAACAGGATCAAAACGCGTCTCAAAGCGCGGTTGTGGCGACCATACCTTTGGCGCCTGGCTTTAATCTTATTTCAATCCCCTACCAAAACCCAACTGGTCTGCGAGCGAGCGAAATTTTAGCCAATTTAACGTCCCGCCAAGCCTTTAGACTGCAGCACGGGCCAGAACGTGTCTGGGAAGATGTTTTTAAACAGGCCACGTCCGATCAATCAGCCCCGGGTAAAGGTTATTTTGTTAAGCCGGACGGCCAAACAACACTCGAAATAGCTGGCAACTTAACCAAACAACCGCTTGAAAAAGTGATTTTGCCTTTGGTCAAGGGCTGGCAGGCGATCGGCAATCCATTTGAAAAACCTTTGCCAGTCAACAATATTTCCGTTCGACTCTCCGACGGGGCGCTTTTGCCTTACTCGAACGCGATCACTAAAAATTATGTTAGTGAACTTATTAAGTATGATCCTGTCAGCCAGGACTGGCGAGCCCTGGCATCAACCGACACTCTTAGTCAGTTTACAGGTTTGGTTGTTCAGTCTGGTTCAGATCTCGAGTTGGTGTTTGAGCCGCCTGATTAGCCTTCCTGTGATAGTAATTTTGATTTAGCTGACCAAACTGATAATCACGGCTCGAATGCTAGGATCGTTTTAGCTGAACTGTTTTTTTGATCTGGCTCGTTTTTGGGCTACACTGGAGAGCGTGGCGTCTAAAGTTTCACTCGAGACACCGGTCCAGTACCTCAAGGGCGTTGGGCCGATTCGGGCCGGGCGGCTGGCTAGACTGGGTATCGAAACAGTGGGAAATCTGCTTGAACACTGGCCGTTTCGATATGACTACATTACCGATCCTGTCCCGATCAACTCGCTCAAGCCGGGCGAGACCAGTTTAGTTTTTGGTCAGATTAGTTCTGTTTCGCTTGAGCCCAGTCCAAAAAAACGCCAGTGGCTGGTTAAGGCGGATCTTACCGATTCTACCGGCCGGCTCAAGATCGTTTTTTTTAACCAACGTTACCTTTACTCTATTCTTAAGGTTTTAGATCACGCCGCGGTTGTGGGCAAGCTTGGTCGATCGAGCCTAGGGGTGAGGCAATTTAATGGTTCTTCTTTCTTTAAGCAGTTGGGTATATACGCTGTTTATCCTGAAACGAGCGGAGTAACCAGCTCCTATTTGCGTCGACTGATCGGCCAAGTCGTTGAGTTGATCGAGCGCCAAGGCGATTTTCTGCCGGCTTCTTTTGTCAAGAAACTTGGTTTAGTTGCCTTGCCAGTCGCCCGAAGACTGATCCACCAACCTCACACAAGTCAAGATGTTGAATTGGCCAGACAAAGATTGGCCTTTGACGAACTGCTTGTCTTTCAACTGCGAGCTCTAGAGACCAAACGCGAGTTAGCCCGAGTGCAGGCGCCGATTGTTAAAGCTGATCTAAACAAGCTTAAACGATTCGTCAGCCGATTGCCCTTTAAGCTAACCCAGGCTCAAAGGGTAGCCGCTTGGCAAATTATAAAGGATTTGGCTAAGCCCCGGCCGATGAACCGACTGCTTCAAGGTGATGTTGGTTCGGGTAAGACTGTTGTGGCCGCCTTGGCAACCTTGGCCGCGGCCTCAAACGGTTATCAGAGTGTTTGGCTGGCCCCAACTGAAATTTTGGCCAATCAGCACTGGACGACGCTCAAACAACTCTTTCGGGGTAGCCGAGTTAATCTAGGCATCTGGACCGCCGGCCAAAAGCAGGATCGATCAAAAACCCAAATTTCAAAATCCAAAACCCTCAAAAAAAACCAAGCCCTATTCTCGGCCCTCAAATCAGATGTCGTGGTGGGTACCCATGCCCTGCTAGGCAAAGTTATGTTTAAAAAATTAGGCCTGGTTATTATTGATGAACAGCACCGTTTTGGGGTTAAACAACGTTCGGTTTTGCTTGATCGGACTAAAGACGATTTTGGAGTTCGGGCGCCCGTGGACTCTGGCCCGGATTTGACTCGGTTCAAAGACTCTAACCTGAAAGTGCCCCATTTTTTGGCAATGACCGCCACACCAATTCCCCGGACTCTCGCCCTAACACTCTGGAGCGAGCTTGATTTATCGGTGATTGACCAACTGCCGTCTGGTCGACGTCCGGTGAAAACTCAAGTGATCAGGCCCGACCGACGGGCCGAAGCCTATGACTTTATTCGATCCCAAGTTAAGTTAGGCCGTCAGGTATTTATTGTCGTGCCTTTGATAGAAGAAGCGAGCGCCCGGGCTGGACGGTTATTCGCCGATATTGAGCGCAAAAGTGTTCTCAAGGAGTACCGGCGTCTGTCCCAAGAGATTTTTCCTGATTTAAAGGTCGGCCTGATTCACGGTAAACTCTCGAGTAAGGTCAAAAATTCAGTTATGTCTGATTTCCAAAACGGGGTTCAAGATATACTTGTTGCAACTTCACTGGTTGAAGTTGGGGTTGATGTTCCTAACACCAGCGTTATAATGGTCGAGAATGCCGACCAGTTTGGCTTGGCCCAACTCCACCAACTGCGCGGTCGAGTCGGCCGGGCTGATCACCAAGCTTATTGTCTGCTTTTGCCATCTCAAGGTCTGCCTGGAATCACCCAAAGGCTCAAGGCGATGGAGCGTTATCAGTCTGGTTTTAAGCTGGCTGAAGTTGATCTGCTCTTAAGAGGTCCGGGGGAAGTTTTTGGCCTGCGCCAGCATGGTCTTCCGGATTTGAAGATCGCCTTATTAACTGATAGTGTCTTAATTAACAAAGCTCAAAATGCCGCCAAGGAAATCATCCAACAGGGGATCGAGCGATTCCCTGAACTCTCTAGTCGAATTGCCAGGATCAGCTCGAGCCCGCATCTGGACTAAACCGCTGATTCGCTTGATTGAGCAGTATCGAGTCCCAATTGGCTTTGGCCTGATCGGGCTAAGTCTCGCGGCCGGAGCCAGGCTTTATTTCCAGTCTCGTCCGGTTGGACCTCGAGTATCAGATGAGACATCAGCCAGTCAGATAATTGACCAGCTTAAGGCCCAGAACGAGACTTTACGTTCAATGTTTGAGGAGATTAAGAGTCAGCGCGACGAGTTGGTTAGGCTAGTCTCGGATCAGGCCGGCCCGACTGGCGCTCAAATTAGGTCTAACAAACCAGCCGTTCAATCCAGTTTACCCAAGCAGGATCAGCCGGCCAACCAACCCCAGGTTGCCGGGGCGACCCAAACATTGCCAGTTGGCACTTCGGCTGATCAATCGAGTCCAGCCGGTAAAATTAACCTCAACAGCGCCACAGTCTCGCAACTCGATTCGCTCAAAGGGATTGGTCCGACCTATGCTCAACGGATTATAGAGTATCGCGAGGCTAATGGCGGTTTTAAGACAATTGAGGAGGTCAAAAACGTTAAGGGTATTGGCGACAAGACTTTCGAGAAGTTTAAGGATGAGGTGACGATTTGACAGGCAGGTTAGTCTTAAAATGTTGGCCCGCTGGGATTGCGTTTTCGAACTAGAGTACAGTTTTTTTAAGTTAGGGTCTAGATCGCTTTTTTTACTGATCAAATTAAGTTAGTATTTAGATGGTTTGAACAAGGCGAGCCTGGATCTGTTTAGTCAAACAGACCCGGACTATCTCGAAAGAGCGGGCTTCAAGCCGAGCGCGATTTATGTTCGAGCCTTCGAGCCAGGGTGGTGCAATTGGCAGACACGCTAGGTTTAGGACCTAGTGCCCGCGAGGGCTTGTGGGTTCGAGTCCCACCCCTGGCACCAATACAAAACTTTTCGGCTTTTTGAGA
>CAYZGQ010000026.1:0-7380 GCA_964478135.1 uncultured Candidatus Saccharibacteria bacterium | reverse complement strand
CCTGAAAAACAGGTTAGGGTTAAGGGTTTGAACATATCAATCAATCCAAGTCGGCACTAAGTAGGGTAGATTTGACTAACAAATACTTGACAGAGCTCTAGTAACCGTCTATGTTCGGGGTGGTTTTAGGCTCTTTAACAATCGGTGTTAGAGGGTTAGAGGACTAATTCCCTATTTTTTCGAAGTTTCGAAGTAAGGATCTGACAAGTACTCTCAAGTATTCTTGTGCTTCGGGCAAACTAATTCCATACGGAGGTGATTGTGATGATTACGGTCGGACACTTTGGGGCTGGGCACAGCATTAACTCGGTTGTCCAACGCTATATCAATGGCGGTTACGATCCAATTGTTCGCAGAGGCGAAGCTTCAGTGACTTTCATTTCGCCCGAGCAAGAACCGCCCGCGATAATACGGGATTCGGATTTGCCTTTTGGCTACATTCCATCACAAGAATTTTGGATCAACCACACCGGCACCTTTGACCGTGTCGTGGTCGCTGTTGAGCCGCAGAACATCATCAGTCTGGCTGAACAAATAACTGACCATTTGCAATTCCATGATCTATATCTCGAGAAACCACCCTATGTTTCCGCAAAAGACCATCCAAGGATTAGGGAGCTTGTTCGCAGGGCTCCTGGTAAAATTCGTCAGCTCTCACAGTACCTTTTCAAGTCATCCCTTAACCACGCATTAAGCCAGTTACATCTAATTGGTCAAATCAAACGGGTGAGTTTTTGGATGCGAGAGACCAAATTAATCACTCCATCAGAAGTGTCAGCTTATGAAGCAGGAATTTTACGCTGCTTTATCTGCCACGCGCTCATGGCGATACGCAAGTTTATTCCTCGTCCGTTTAAGATTCTGGCATGTCGAAGAGGTCGGTACATCGGCTGCCCAATCAGTGTCCCTGATAGTTACGCCGATATCTTAGGTATAACTGACGATGGCGTTGAAATCTTGATTGTTATGGGTAAGGCCCAAAACCGCGACCAGAAAGCGATCGTGATCGATGGCGAATGGGGGAGAATTGCCGCTTTTCTCAAAGAGCCGAAAATTTTTATTGAGATATTGGGCGAGGGCCCTGAAGTTGCTCATTCAGACAATAATGATAACTCCTACGCCATGCTAGCCCAGGCTGTGGTATTGCAGCCGTGGGGGTTACTTGCTTAAGGAAAGTATGCCATGGTTTAATATTATCGAGCAGGCAAGTCAATTGGCAGGCGATAACGTGTTTGATTATCGCAAGTATATTAAAATTCCACTTGGACCGCTCTTTCAGGAAGTGTCCAAATTACAACCGATTGAACACTCTTCTCAAGTTTTTGGTGAGTTTGTCCGATTAACAAGGATCTAGAACGGCATTTCTGCGGTTAAAAGGCCCGACGTTCTTAAATCGGGTCTGTTAAGTTGGGGCTGGGTGGGGAAAATGATTTGGGACTGGCGAAATGGAACCGATTTTTACCAAGGTACCAGCCAAGCTACCTAGCCTTTTTTGGTCCCCGACAACTTAACCTTTCACCTGGAATATCCTAACACTTTACCTAGACGACACCCAGGGAGAATCTTTTGATCGAACGATAGTCAACTCTAAGGATGTTTTAAGACAAGCCGGTTCAAGCCGTCCTTTTAGGTCTAAACCGTCTGACAACCGAGCCCAAGCGTGTCCGCAAGCGCAGGGCCCTGCGGATCCGAGATCGCGCTAAAGCTGTCTTGACAAAACCTAACCATTTGTAATGAGGCTGGCCGTGTTTAGGATTGAAGATAATTTCAACCGTGTCACCATTTTGAAGCTTATGGTCAAGTTTGACCATTTTTCGATTGACTTTAGCCGCGATTGTGGCATCTCCGATTGAGGTGTGAATTGTGTAGGCAAAGTCGATCGGTGTCGCTCCAGATGGTAGATCGCGAATATCTCCTTTGGGAGTAAATACAAATACTCGATCAGAGTATATTTCAAAATTAAGGGCGGTGGCCAACTGGTTTTGGTCTTTAATTTTTTGCCTCCAGGTAGCCAACCTTTCGAGCCACTGACTGTGCTGGCTGGTGATTGGTTTAATTTTATCTTTAATCAGCTTATGTTGGTCGTAGTGCCAATGAGCCGCCACCCCAAACTCGGCCTGATCGTGCATATGAGGTGTTCTGATTTGGACCTCAAATCTTCGGTTTGAAGGTCCAAGGATAGTTGTGTGAAGTGACTGATAGCCATTCTTTTTGGGTTGGGCAATATAGTCTTTAATCCGTCCCTCAACAGCGCTCCAGCGAGAGTGAATTGCTTGGAGGGTTTTGTAGCAATCGGCTACAGTCGGCACGATCACCCTTAAAGCGATCAGGTCGTATATTTTGTTCAGATCACCATCGAGTCTTTTGAGTTTTCGCCAGAGACTATACCAGTGTTTGGTTCGGCCGTGAATGTCAATTACTCTGATTTGTTGTTGAGCCAGCAAGACTAAAATTTTATGTTTGTTTTTTTTGACATCGGCCCGACGTTTTTGGAAGGCATCTTTGACCTTGATTTTAAGACTTGCGAACTGTTCGGGCATGATTTGTTGAAACGCTAGATCTTCCAGTTCCCCTTTAACCTCTCCTATACCAAGGCGGTAGGCTAGCGGAGCATAAAGATCGAGCGTTTCTTGGGCAAAATAGGTGCGTTTATCTTGGGTCATACCCTCGATCGTATTCATATTGTCTAGTCGATCGTAGAGTTTAATGATTAGAACCTGGATATTTTTAGCTGTGGCCAGTATTAACTTTCTGAAAGTTTCTAATTGACTCTCTAGTCTGGGTTTTTCTTTTTGTTTCAAGATTCGAAAGCCGAACCACGATCTTTTCAGTCGGATCTGGCCAAGTTTTGTTACTCCGTCAACCAGTTTGGCCACATTTTGACCAAACATTTTTTTAATTTGTTCAAGGTTTACCGGTGTGTCTTCGACCACGTCATGGAGAAGTGCCGCCACGACTGAATCAACATCAAGCCCAAGCTGGGAGAGTTTCAGGGCGACCCTTAAAGGGTGCTCAATGTATTGTTCGCCCGTTCCCCTAACTTGGCCCTGGTGGGCCTTTTTTGCCAGTTCCACGGCTTGGTTAATAATTTTAGTTTGACCATCCGGCCGTCCGGCGATAATCCGATCAACTAAATTTTGTTGAGTCTGGCTTGGTTTTAACGTGATTTTTAATTGGTGGGGCTGGTTTATGTTTTGTTTTGGCACCGTGACTAATTACAATACGATCGGCTTGGCGGTCAGCCTTAATTTGGTCGCCTTTTTTAATTTCGCCCTTGATAATCATTTCAGCCAGTGGATCCTCAAGATAATCCGCGATCGCCCTCTTGAGTGTTCTAGCCCCCATAACAGGGTCAAAACCTACGTCAGCCAGGAGTGTGATCGCATTTTTGGCTACAGAAAGTTTAATTTTTTCAGCTGCTAGACGCTGGGCGAGTTGATCTAGCTCTAGCTTAACAATCTTAGCGACGTCATTGCTTGAGAGTGGTTTGAACACAATTACTCGGTCGAGCCGATTGATAAGCTCCGGTTTGAAGCTCGTTTTAAGCTGACGAAGTACATACTGTTCCAGCTGACTAAAACCATCTTCGGTATTCAGCATTTGGGCTTGGCTTTTGGCGCTAAATCCCATACTGGAGCGATGAGTGAACTCGTTTGCCCCGAGGTTTGAGGTCAAGACAATGGTAGTGTTGCTAAAAGAGGTACTCTGTCCTTTGGCGTCGGTTAGTCTGCCGTCTTCAAGTATTTGGAGCAGTATGTTGTAGATATCAGGGTGAGCTTTTTCGATCTCATCGAATAAAACCACACTGTATGGTTGTCGTCGAACCGCTTCGGTTAACTTACCGGCGTCTTCATAACCGACATAACCAGGAGGGGCGCCGATTAGTCTGGCTAAGGTATGGCGTTCACCGAACTCGGACATATCGAGCTTAATAAGAGCGTTTTCATCCTGATAGACAACGTGACTGATTAATTGGGCTAAGTGTGTTTTCCCCACTCCGGTTGGACCTAGAAACAAGAACGATCCTAATGGTTTTTGGGGTGCGTTTAAACCAGTGTGTGATTTTCTGATTGTTTTGGAGATTTGCTTAACCGCGTCGTCCTGTCCGATGATATGGCTCAAAAAATGAGTCTCGATTTTGGCCAGTTTGACTAAACCCGATTGATTAAGTTCGTCAACCGGTATGCCGGTCCAGTTCGTTACGACTTGGGCGATTGACTGCGAATTTACCTTGCCAAGAAGTTTTTTTGGTTTATCTGTCAGTTTTTGAAGTTCTGCCAGTAGTTTCAGCTCTTTGACCCTCAAAACAGTTGCTTGGTCAAAATTGTCAGCCCTTAAGGCGTCTTGTTTGAGAGATACAGTTTGGTCTATCTGCTTAATAAGCGTTTCTTGTTGGGGGTTTTGTTTAATGTTTTTGAGTCCAATTGCGGCCGACGCTTCATCGATCAGATCGATTGCTTTGTCAGGCAAAAACCTGTCTTGAATGTAGCGATCAGCCAGCCTGGCGGCCGCCTCGACCGCTCCTTCTGAAATGATAACATTGTGATATTTTTCGTAGTGAGGCTTGAGACCTTTGAGTATTCTGACCGTTTCACTGACACTTGGCTCTGATATCCAGATAGGCTGGAGACGTCTCTCCAGTGCTAGGTCGCGTTCGATATATCGGCGGTACTCTTCGGTCGTGGTGGCGCCGATCAATCTTAGGGTTCCTTTGGCTAGAGCTGGTTTGAAGATGTTGGCCGCGTCCATTGAGCCCTCTGCTCCGCCCGCTCCTACGATCATGTGAATTTCATCCACAAATATTATTATTTTTTGATTTTTTTCAACCTCGGAGACAATTTTTTTAATTCTTTCTTCAAATTGACCACGATAGAGCGTGCCAGCCACAAGTAATGATAGGTCTAACCGATAAAGTTTGACTCGCATAAGTCGATCTGGTACCTGGTTTGATATGATCCGAAAAGCCAAGCCTTCGACGATTGCTGTTTTACCAACTCCAGGATCACCAACCAAAACAGGGTTGTTTTTGGTCCGACGAGACAGAATTTGAATTAACCTCGTGATTTCTTGTTCTCGTCCGATCATCGGGTCAAGTAATCCTTGACTAGCCGCTTGAGTTAGATCTATACCAAACTGTTCCAGGGCTGGTGAGGCTGATGGACTGGCACTCGAAGGGGCTAGTTTTTCTGCCACCGATTGGGGTTTAGTAGCCAAGTTGGCTTGACTGGGCGGACCTGATCTTAAACCGTCGATCTGGACCCCGGATTCAAAATGAGCAACATCTTCGAATAGCTGGTCAATTGCCTGGCGCAGATGGTCTGGGTTTACCCCGATTCTTTGGATCACTTGGTAAGCGAGTGATTTCGGCAGAGTGGCCAGGGCGTAAAGGAGATGTTCTGGTTCGATTTTTGGGTGTGAGTGCTGGGCCGCTTTAATGGCCGCCCGGGCGATTGTTTCTTTAGCAAAAAGTGACAACCCACTGGTCGATCTTGTTTCCGGGCCCCTTAAAGACAGGATCAGTCGAATCTGATCGGGGTTGATTCGGGCGTCGCGTAAAAACTCATGAGCGTAGGTTCCGGGTACTGAAGCCAGAGCCTGAAGAATATGCTCCGAGTTGACTGAAGAGCTTATCTCTTCGGCCCTTTTTTGGGCTTCAACCAAAATTCGTCTGGTGTTTTGAGAAAACTGGCGAAAGTGATGGTGCCAATTATTTGTCATCAGATACTTTGTAGCATATAAATAACTATCAGTCTAGTCTCAATGGAGATTTACTAGCGTTGGGGTTGAGTTGGGTTGTCTGATGGAACATCAGGTGGTTTTTGTATACCGATTTTTGACTCGCTCTTGGTGTTTGATTGTGTTTTAGTTTTATCTTGGATTTTCTTTTTCTTAGATTTCTTAGACTTTATTGGTTCTTTCGATTCGTCTTTTTGAGCTGTCTGTTTCGATTTATTGGGCGTTTGCTTGACCTTGCCTGTCTTGCTTGTCTTGTCTAGTTTTTGCTCGAGTTTATTTGTATTTACTTGTGCCCGCTTCTTTTTACTTGTTTTCCCTGTCTTGCCTAGCTCGTCCTCTTCTCCAGGGAGTTTTTCGATATCAAGCGTCAGGTCGACTAATTTGCCGGCCAGACGGACGTTTTGACCACCCCGTCCGATCGCCAGCGACATCATATCCTGGGCAACGTATACTTTGGCGGTTTGGTTTTTGTTGTTTATTTTGACCCGTTCGATTTTAGCTGGTGACAGAGCGTTAGTGATAAACTGCTCTAGATTGTCGCTCCACAGGACAATATCAATCTTTTCTTCGCCAATTTCTGACAGTATAGAGTTGATTCGAGAGCCGCGTTGGCCAACCGCCGAGCCAATCGGGTCAAGGTTTTCCTGAATCGCGTGAACGGCGACCTTGGTTCTCGAACCGGGTTCTCGGGCGATGCCTTTAATCTCGACCGCGCCGGCTAAGATTTCCGGTACTTCGAGCATGAACAACCCCTTGATTAGATCTGGATTGGCCCGTGAAACTATAATCCTGGGTCCACGGTTTGATTCTTCAACCGATTTGACATAAGTTCTTAGGCGTTGGCCGATATAGTAGTGCTCACCTTGGATTTGTTCCGACGGAGGCATAACGGCACTAGTCTGGTTAACGTTGACAATAACCGCCTTACCTTCAATGTTTTGAACTGTGCCCGTGACCAGCTGACCTTCTTTTTCTTTAAATGTCTGGTAGATCAGATTTCTTTCGGCCTCTCGGATCCTTTGCAAGATAACTTGTTTGGCGGTCTGGGCGGCAATCCGTCCAAAGTTTAATTTGTGAGGTAAGACAAGAGTGATTTCACCGTCAAGGGTCGCCTTTTTATCTTTTAGTTTGGCTTGGGCGAGTGTTAGCTGGCTTTCTTTGTTTTCGATATCTTCTTCTTTTTCGACAATTTCAAAAATCTGAAATGGATCAAAGTCTCCAGTTTCTGGGTTAAGTTTGGTTTTAATAATTTGACCAGGCCGACCGTATTCCTTGCGGTACGCGGCGCCCAAGGCCTGTTCGATCGCCTCGATAACAATCTCTCGAGGGAGATTTTTCTCCTCAACCAGGGTTTCTATCGCTTGAACAAATGGATTTTTGGCCATGGCTTGTTATTATTGATTGATAAGTCAGACATTACCGACATTATCATAAATCACGTTAGATGTTGAGTTAGTTGCGAGCGGTGTCGCATAATCAAACCGATAAAGGTCGCTTGTTTTTGTCCGCTACCGCTAACAAAAATCGGATGGTTGTTACCATCCGAGTCAATTGATATGTTAGCAGACAGGCCGGGCCGCGTCAAGTCTCTGTAGAAGTCCACAACATATTGGACTGTAAGGGTTGAATAAAAGTATCTACAAA
>CAYZGQ010000025.1:0-7488 GCA_964478135.1 uncultured Candidatus Saccharibacteria bacterium | reverse complement strand
TGGACTGGTTCAATACATCGAGGAGATTTTTTAAGTTGATAACGTTCTCTCATAATACTCCTTGGGTGTCAAGTAATTGAGGGCTTGATCGGGTCGGAGGTTGTTAAACTGCTCTATCCATAACCTTGCCTTCTCGTTTAGTTCTTTGACCGCTAAAGGCAAGGTTGCCTTTAGCCAAGGAGTAATCAATGAAACGTGACTGTTTTTGTCCTTCTAAGGAGAGTCTAACGATTTCAGATAGTTTTTGCTGATGGGATAAGAGAGTGATCAGTTGGGCTGATACACCGATTGATCCTTTCATACGAGACTCCTTTTTTGAAGCGACTTTCCCTCCTGCTATTTTGAGGATGGAGTCTCCACGCTGTGTCTGAACCTAGGCAGAAGTGTAGAGTATCACAGTTCTTTTGACACCAGCTCGCACAACAGATAAGGTCAGAAAATCCAAATCCAAAACCAAATTCTAAGTTCCAAAATAAACTAGCATTAGCCCTACTTTAAAGTGTTTTTTTTGAGTCCGAGCTGTCTGATCGTTCTTATCTTAGATAGCTCTTTCGGTCGCAGTTTAGAGTGATAACAGGCATTAATTATTGGAATTAAATCTAACCTTAGGTGGATGAAAACCTAGTTCGGTCTGGCTAAAGCGAACTTGCGAGTCGGGCAGGTGGGTCCGTCGGTCGTGACTGAAGCGCCATATTTGAATTTTTTCGGCCAGAGATTCGAGCCGGTCGCCCAGTCGGCCGGATAGGATAGATTCAAGTTTTTGTTTTGTCGGCCAGACTGTCTCGCCAGACAAGACCAAATGGTTTCGGCCTTGGGTGAGCGGGCCGTCAAATGTGGCAAACCAGTTTAGACAAACCCGGCCGGAGACTTTAGTGGCGTGTCGGCGATAGCCGGTTAAATGGATCACAGCGGTTACCCAAAGCCGGGTTAAGTAGAGTCGGCCTTTTGAAACCTTGACAAAAAAATCAATGTCCGAGTTAAGGTTTGATAAACCCTGTGCTAGAGAGCCGGTTAGGCTGACTCCTCGGACAAAGGGAATTTTGGAGATCATGTTGGCAAAGTAAACCGCCTTGGTTACCCGGCCATTGATCAATCTCGATCGGCCCTCCTTTTGGATCATAACACTTAAATTATACCCAAAATCAGTTAATTGTTAAGTCTTAACCTAAGGGTTTTTTTGTGTTTTAATAACTGTGTGACCAATAAGCCAAAAGAGATTTTACTCTCCGGCATTCGACCTTCGGGCGATCTACACATCGGCAACTACTTGGGCGCGCTCAAGCAGTTTGTCGAACTGCAAAAAGAGTTTGAGTGCTTTTTTATGATCGCTGATTACCACGCCATAACGACCGATTTTGAACCGAAAGAGCTAGCGCGGGCGATTTTTGAAACAGTCGCTTGGTATCTGGCGGCTGGACTAAATCCTGAAAAAAGTGCCATTTTTTTGCAGTCCGACGTCAGCGCTCACACCGAGCTGGCCTGGATTTTAACAACCCAAACCCCGCTGGGCGAGCTCTATCGCATGACCCAGTTTAAGGAGAAATCAGGCGATCGCAAGCGTGATTCGATTCCAGCCGGCTTACTTATCTACCCAACCCTTATGGCGGCTGATATTCTAGTCTATCGCGCCTCGGCTGTGCCGGTTGGTCAGGATCAGACACAACACCTTGAGTTTACTCGGGACTTGGCAGTCAAGTTTAACCGCCGTTTTGGCGATGTTTTTGTTGAGCCCAAGGCTAAACTGACCGTTTCAAAAAAGATTATGTCTTTAACCGATCCGACAAAAAAAATGAGTAAAACCGGTCGCGACGGCATAGCTCTAGCTGATTCGGAGCACGCGATCAGAAAAAAGATTATGGCGGCTCTCACAGACAGTCGAGGCGGCAAAACAGTCTCGGTCGGCCAGATGAGTCCTGGACTGGGTAATCTATTTTGTATTTTAGAATCGTTCGGCCAGATTGGTCTTGTTCGACGGTTCAAAAGCGAGTATGCCGCCGGGGTGCTTAAGTACGCCAGGCTCAAGCAGGCGACGGCCGAGTCTGTGATAGCCGGACTGGCTCCGTTGCAAGCCAAATATCAGCAAATTATAGCTGATCCCGCCCGAGTCAGAACAGTTTTGCGGGCTGGCGTTCAAAAAGCCGATCAAACGGCCCAAAAAACTCTCAATCAAGTCAAAAAGTCACTCGGCTTGATCGCCCAGCCCAAAACCGGTTTTCGTTATCGCAAGATAGACTAGTCCTCATAAAATTTGTTATTTCACCAGCGCCTTGGCCCAAGCGGCGATTTTTTGAGCCCGGGCGTTGACAACTTTTTTTGTTTTCGACAATTCCTTGCCGGCCGGCCGGTCGTGACAACTGACGTAAAATTTTATCTTCGGCTCGGTGCCAGAGGGTCTTATGCTCAAGCGGTTGCGGCCGTCCTGGGATAGGTAAAAAATAAGTAAATTGTCATGCGGCGGCTGACCGATCGATCGGTCAATGATCTTGTGAACTTTCAGACCGGCGATTTTGGCCGGTCGGTCAAGGCGCAGTTTTGACATTATCCGATTAATTTGAGCTTGACCTTGACCTTGAGTTCTGTCCAAGAGAGCCGCCGCGAGAATTTCTTGATAGTAACCGTGTTGAAGATAGAGTTCATCTAGCAAGTCGAAGAGTGTTTTGCCTTGGTCCTTGAGCCACGAGGCCGCTTCGGCGATCACCAGCGCTCCTTGGGCACCGTCTTTGTCGCGGACAAAGTCAGCCCGCCAGTAGCCCAAACTTTCTTCACTCCCGAAGACCAACTCTTGACTGCCGGAGAAGTTTTCCAGCTGATCGGCCAAGTACTTAAAACCAACCAGCAGATCATCGACTACCTGGTAGCCCCATGCCCGGCCGATGTCGCCGATGAGCCGCGAGGTGACGACCGTTTCCAGGACCACCCCAGAAGGCGGTTCAAGGCGAAGCTGGTTGAGCGTTCGTGCCAGGTATTCAAGGCAGAGCGATCCAACTTGGTTGCCTGTTATAATGCGCCAAACTTGGTTTTGGTCGGCTAGGGCAATTCCGACTCGGTCGGCATCAGGATCAGACACGAGCGCCAAATCGGCCCGGGATTTTTTAGCCTGTCTGATCACCCGACTGAATACTTGGTTTAGCTCTGGATTGGGCAGGCCGCCCGGACAGCTCGGGAAGCGACCGTCGTAGGACATTTGTTGGTTGACCGTCTCGACTCGATAACCTTGGAGCTCTAGTGCTTTGAGGATATTAGTCGAGCCGGTGCCATGGAGGGGCGAAAAGACGATCGAAGCCGACCGAGTCGGCCGCAAGGTTATCCGGCTGGTTTGATCTAGGTAGGCTTGATCTATCGACGGTCCGATCTGGCTGATCAGACCAATCTTAATCGCCTGGCTGTAAGAGATTTTTTTGATTGTTGAGACCAGTCTAACCTGGTCAGTCAATTCTTGGTCTTTTGGAGGGACGATCTGACCGCCGGTTTCCATATATACCTTAAAACCGTTATCACTGGGCGGGTTGTGGGATGCGGATATGACAACGCCGGCTTGAGTTTTAAGGTATCGGACGGTAAAACTTAGCTGGGGTGTTGAGCGCGGGCCGTCGTAGATAAAGGTTTTGATCTCGTTGCCGGCAAAAATCTCGGCACTCAATCGAGCAAATTGTTTCGATTGAATTCGGGTGTCATAGGCGATCGCCACTCCTCGGCGTCGGGCCGGCTCGCCTTGGCGGACCAGGTAGTTAGCCAAACCCTGAGCCGACTCACCGATCGTCCGCTCGTTAATCCGGTTGGGTCCAAGCCCGCGCGGCCCCCGGCGGCCGCCAGTGCCAAAGGGAAGTGTCGTGTAGAACGAGTCGTTCAGCTTCTGCCAGTCGTCTTTTTCAATAAGTTTGACGATCTTCGGCTGAAATTGGCGATACTCTTTTTTACTAAGCCAGAGACTGATGTTGTCGTAGGCTGTTTGGACCAGTTGATTTTGTTTGAGCGCCCGATCAAGCGCCTCAAACGTTTTGAGCTCAATCATAACTATTGTTTACACCATTTGATTGATCATTACCATTCTTTTGCAGCTAACTAGACCCTAACCACAAGTTATGGATAATTAATACTTCTATTATCTCATAATTTGGTCAATCTCCAGTCGTAAGTGTTTGATAGTATAGCGGATTGATCCTCTTTGTCTATCTCTAGGCTACACCTTTGAAACTTGTTGCCAAAAGATACTTGTTTTTGGACGACTTGACCTTGGAACATGACTGGCGCATAAAGTGGCTATGGACTCGAAATACATTTTCGTGACCGGCGGAGTGGTCTCGGGACTGGGTAAGGGTATTACCAGCGCGACCATCGGGGCGTTGATGCAGGCTCGAGGATTTAAAATCACTCTGCTAAAAATTGATCCCTACGTCAATATTGACGCCGGCACGATGAATCCATTTCAGCACGGCGAAGTGTTCGTGACCGACGACGGAGCTGAAACAGATCTTGATTTGGGCCATTACGAACGCTTTACCGATTTGCGGTTGACTCGCGACTCAAACCTTACCACCGGGCAGATTTACCAGGCGGTTATCGAGCGGGAGCGTCAGGGCGGCTATTTGGGCGAGGATGTTCAACTGATTCCCCACGTGACAGATGAGATTAAAAGACGGATTGTCGAATTGGGTCAAAAAACCAAAGCCCAACTGGTGATCGTTGAGATCGGCGGCACGGTCGGAGATATCGAAAGCGAAATATTTTTAGAAGCGATTCGTCAGTTTCGGCGGGATGTTGGGATAGAAAACGTGGCCTATATCCACGTGACCAAAATAGACTATATCTACCCCTCGGGCGAGACTAAAACTAAACCAACCCAACACTCGGTTCAAGCCCTGCAAGCTCGAGGAATCCAGCCCGATGTTTTAGTCGTGCGCTGTCAGGAGCCGTTCGATCAGTCAACCCGGGAAAAAATCTCGATTTTTACAGATGTGGCGGAAGACAATATTCTGGCCGCCCAAAATGCGTCCTCGCTCTACTCAATACCGCTGACGCTCGAGCGAGCTGGACTGGGTCGGCGGATCACCGAACGCCTAATTCTTAAGACTCCAAAGCCGAACCTGACCGACTGGCAGGCCATTGACCGATCTCTTAGCCGTTCAGCCAAAACGGTAAAAATAGCGATGGTTGGCAAATACATTGACCATCCGGACGCCTACCTGTCGGTGATTGAAGCCCTTCGCCACGGTGGCCTGGCCAACCAAGTCAAGGTCGAGATTGTGCCGGTTGATTCAGAAAAAGTTACTCCTTCAACCGCCGGCCGCATTTTTAACAAGATAGACGCGATCGTAGTGCCGGGCGGTTTTGGCTCGCGCGGAGTCGAGGGTAAGATCACGGCCATCAGCTACGCCCGGACACACAAACTGCCCTTTTTGGGTCTATGCTTGGGTCTTCAGTGCGCCACGATTGAGTATTGCCGGGCGGTCTGCGGTCTCAAGCTGGCCCACTCCAGCGAGTTTGAGCCAAAAACTAGTCAGCCGGTGATTGATATTTTGCCCGAGCAAAGACAAATTAAGGCTAAAGGCGCCACCATGCGTCTGGGTTCCTACCAAGCAGTTCTTAAAAAAGGTAGCCTGGCTGATCAGCTCTACCGAAAACATCCGACCCCTGGCGTTCGTTCTAGACCGGATGGTTTAGTGGTGACCGAGCGTCACCGTCATCGTTTTGAAGTCAATCCGGTCTATACCCAAGCGCTCGAGCAAAAAGGTTTTGTCCTGTCCGGCCTGTCGCCAGATCGAAAATTGGTTGAGTTTGTCGAACTGCCTCGGTCTGTCCATCCGTTTTTTATCGCCACCCAGGCCCACCCGGAGTTTAAATCCAGACCTTTTCGGCCAGCCCCACTTTTTGCCGGGTTGGTCAAGGCGGCCAAGGCGTAACAAAAAAAAGAACCATACACCCGAACTGGGATTGACGAGCCGACGGCCGACCGATTGGGCCGATGTTTAAGACTCGATCAATTGTTTGATCAAGACTCTTTTGACATTCTTGAATCCTGGCTATAATGAGCTCGTGGCCAAGTCTAATCTTAATCATCTGGCCGGCGGTCTTATTCAACTAGTTTGGTTGGGGCTAGTGCTTTGGGCCGGTTATAGCTTATGGTTTTCGGTTAATCGAAACGTTATAGCCAACCAGAAGATTGAAAAGTTCAAGAGTGAGATTAAAAATATTCAAGCCCAAAATGAGTTTTTGGAAAATTTAATCGCTTACCAGAAAACATCTGACTATAAAGAACTTGAAGCCAGACGACGCTTGGGTTTGCGAGCACCCGGAGAAAAAGTGATCATTCTACCAAAATCCAGTCCAGCTCCTTTAGGGGCGGAGTTTGGATCAATTAATCAAAATCAAAAAAAAGCGCCCGAGCGGCCGAACTATCTAAAATGGTATGATTTTGTGATCGGTTGGCGCTCGGTTGACGAACAGCTGGAATAGCCATATAATAACCTCTGTTGCCCGAATTAAAATTTTTTTCCAGTCTGGGGTCAATCATTCAGTCTGATTGTCTGATGATTACCGGTTAGGTCTTATGTCTCAACATTCGGCAACATCATACAGCTATATTTAGCGCGGGGTGGAGCAGTGGTAGCTCGCAAGGCTCATAACCTTGAGGTCGCAGGTTCGAATCCTGCCCCCGCCACACTTAAACGACAATTCGCTTGAGCTGTTAGTGTCATCTTGGCGCAGGGGTTGATCATAAGGTATCATGGCATTAACCTCTGATTAGCTGTGACTGATTAGGCCAGGGTAGCTCAGAGGTAGAGCAGCGGACTCATAAGCCGTTGGTCGGTGGTTCGAATCCACCCCTTGGCACCAAAACCTGACTTCTTGATTTTTTGAGAGCCAGATCGTGGGCGGCCGAAACGGCCGCCCATTGATTTTGTGAGGGAAAACTCTCGCCGCTCGGCGCGCGCAAGCGCGCCTCGCGGTTGGCCAAAACGAGGTTCGAGCCAAAGATTTCTTTGGCTATGACCTTTTTTGCAAAAAGGTCATTCTCTTGTGCGATTTTAGGCAAGTTTCTTGCCTCTTTTATCCAGTTCTCCATAGGTTCTAACCAGCCAGTCCGCTTTTGTTCAAGATTGGTAATTTGCTCCTCCAGCGACTTTTTCTCGCTCAACAATTTTGCTTTCTCCGCGCGATATATTTCTTGCTCAATTACTTGGTCAAGATAGCCGTCTAAAAGTCGCTGGAGTTTAACTTTGATACTTTGGATTTTTGTGTTTGCCTCTTGAACAAAAGCGGTGCAGAATTGAGCGGATTCCTTTTCGTCTTTTGCAAGCATTTCTCGTAATTCTTCCGCCCAATCCGCTCTCAAAGAAAATTTTTGCAGCAAAGAGGAAAGCTGTTTGTCTAATTCCTCTTGGCGAATACAAGGTTCAGGACATTTGATTTTCTTTGACCGTTTGGAGCAATGATAATATGTAAGATATACTAGCGTTGTTTACAAAAATGGATAAGGGTATACTCTAT
>CAYZGQ010000024.1:2937-7952 GCA_964478135.1 uncultured Candidatus Saccharibacteria bacterium | reverse complement strand
GTGTTGGTTATTGAGTGTTGGTTATTGAGTGTTGGTTATTGAGTGTTGGTTATTGCGGGTAAGGTTGGCTTGGATTTTTTTCGAACTTTATTCGGAATTTATACGGAATTCAAAACGGCTTGAAATTTCCTCGAAAAACGGTGGGTACCGTTAGAAATTTGCTGACGGTTGGTAAGGGCGTAAATACCTATATCTGACTGACTAACAATTAAGTGTGGTTTAAGCTTAGTTTGTTAAATTTCTAACGGTCCAGGGCGAGCCCTGCACTAGACGGTCCAGGGCTCGCCAAGCCTTTCGTTTCCTAACTGGCGGAGGTGGGAGGATTCGAACCTCCGTGACCCGTGAGGATCCCAAGGTTTTCGAGACCTGGCCGTTAAACCGCTCCGGCACACCTCCTAAAAAGACAAAAATATCTTAAATTTAGCTGCTTGGTTTTGGGTAGTGTGTTTAGCTTTTTAGTTTTTTTCGGACCGTCACGGTCACGTTTTTTTTGGTCTCGACTGTCTCATGGACGGTTTCCTGTCTGGGGTGAGCTGGGGCGATTTCCTGACCCATGACCTTGATCGGTTCGGGCGTTTTTTTATAAAGCCACTCTTGCTGACCAATGCCAAAGAGAGTCATGGTTAACCAGTAAACCGAGAGAGCGGCCGGAAACTGGATCGAAAAAATAAAGGTCATAACTGGAAACAAGTATGTCATCTGGCCTTGAAAAGCTTGGGCAAAGTCGTCATCTTTCTTTTTGGGATCGGTCGAGTCTTTATCTTGGCGACCGATCATTCTTTTGGTCTGAATAAACTGGGACAGGGCCACTAGACCAGCCACAAATACGTTGGGCCGGGCGGTCATCTCCAGACCCAAAAAACTGGTTCCAACGCTTGTTAGATGGGGTACAAAAGAGTAATAAAGGCTTGGCTCAACCTTGGTTAAATCAAGCAGAAAAATTTGATACAAAACGATCAGAATTGGCAGTTGAGCCAGTTGTAAAAGACACGAGCCGACCGGCTTGACCCCGAACTGGCGATAAAGATCAGACATCGCCTTAGCCAGCGCTTGTTTATCGTCTTTGTGCTGGACTTGCAAGCGCTTCATATGGGGCGTGAGCACCTGCATCTTCCGTTGCTGGTCGATCGCTTTGACCCTTAAGGGCCAAAGCGCCAGCTGAACCAGCAGGGTCAAAACCAAAATTGCCAGGCCGAAGTTATTGCCTGGCATAGCGTTGGTTAAGATCGCTAGGATGTTAAAGAAAAATTGGGTCAGCATGGCTGATAGAAAAAGGATGCTGGCTTATTTTTTAGGGACCGGGTCATAACCGCCCTTTTGCCAGGGATGACAACGGACAATCCTGCCCAGCCCAAGCCGCCAGCCCAGGATAAATCCGTACCGTTTGATTGCTTGATAGGCATAGTTCGAACAAGACGGACGAAACTGACAATAACCCTGGGGATAAAACTTAGCCAGTCGGCTGTGGTCAGGCGACAGGTTTCGTTGATAAAACTTGATTAAGCCAAGGCTTACTTTAGCTAACATAGAGACTTTTATTTAATGACTTGTTTTTTGACCTAAACACTCCAATCGGCTGACAGGGCTTGGATTAACTCTGTCTCGAGTTGGTTAAAAGAAACATCCGGGCTGGGCGCGGCCTTGACTGTCACCACAACCCGAGCCGTTATCTGGCCAGAGCGCTCCCGCCAGCGCCTTACAATTTCCCGCGCTTGGCGTCTTAACCGATTTCTCCTTGTGGCTCGTTTGTCAATTTTAAGAGCAACTATCACAGCGGTTAACCGGGTCTGACCATTAAGGCTGGGCGAACCTGGGCTAACCCTGACCAAGAAATGCCGGCTGGCCCTAGGCCTGACAAAGCGGAAGATCTTAACTATTTCGCCGGAACGCATAATTTAATTGATCGCCAAACAAACCACACTTTAGCTATTATCCCACAGCTTTCACGGCTAGTCCAACCAAGTCTGACTGGGTTTTCCCCTTTTTCCCCATTTTCCACAAGCGTGTGGAAAACTTGACAGCCTTGTTTTTACTATGTCAATGATAAAAAGACCAACCATGAACCCCCCCCACGATCTAAATAAACTTTGGCAAGCGGTTCTGGGTGAACTCGAAATTAACACTTCTCGAGCCTCTTTTAAAACTTGGTTCCACAACACGCGCCTGATAGAGCTAAACGACCGCGACGCCCTGGTGGGCGTGCCTTCTAATTTTGTTAAAACCTGGCTCGAAAGTAGACTCCATACTGAAATCACCCAAACAATCCGCCGCTTAACCAGCCAGAGACTGCGCGTGCGCTATCAAATAAAACAGCTTCAACTACCAGAAGCCAATCCAACCAAACTGTTTGGTCAGCCCGCCCCATCGCCCAACCCTGTCGCCCCCAGCCCGGTCCAAACGCCGGTGCGGGCCAGCCTGACCATTAACCGAGCCAACACCTTTGAGACGTTTGTGGTTGGCCCATCCAACCGCCTGGCGGCCGCCTCGGCCCAGGTGGTGGCCAAAGACCCCGGCAGGCGGCACAACCCACTGTTTCTTTACGGTGGGGTTGGATTGGGCAAAACCCACCTAATGCACGCTATAGCCAACGAGGTGAGTCAGCGCCAGCCAGTCAAAGTGCTCTATATTCAGTGTGAGGATTTTACCAATGAGTTTGTCAACGCCATCCAAACTAAACGGACAGACCTGTTTAAGCAAAAATACCGCTCGATTGACCTTTTTCTAGTGGATGACATTCAGTTTCTCTCGCGCAAAGAGGGCACCCAGGAAGAATTTTTTCACACCTTTAACGCCCTTCACCAGTCCGGCCGGCAGATTGTTATGACTTCTGACCGAACACCCCGCCAAATACCTGATCTTAAAGAAAGGCTGTCCTCCCGCTTTGCCATGGGCATGGTGGCGGATATACAGCCGCCAGACCTAGAAACCCGACAGGCAATTATTCAACACAAAACAACCCAACAAAAACGCCGGCTTGATCCAGAGGTGGTGGAGTTTTTGGCTCGTAAAATCACCACCAACATCCGCCACCTTGAGGGAGCGCTCAACCGACTGTTCGGCCACGCCGACCTCACCCAAAAAAACCCGACCCTTGAGGTTGCCCAAGAGGTTTTGGCCGACCTTTTCACCGGCAAAACAAACGTCTCAAAAACCCGGGTCCTCGAAACAGTCGCCCGCTACTTTGACCTTGAAGTCTCGGCTGTTTTGTCCCAGAGGCGCAACCGGGAGCTGGTCTATCCCCGGCAAATCTGTATGTATCTTATGCGTCACGAACTTGACCTATCCTATCCGGTCATCGGGCAGTCCCTTGGGGGTAAAGATCACACCACGATTATGCATGGCGTTTCGGTTATCGAGCGTCAACTAGCCAAATCGACCGAGGTTAAAAATCACCTTTCGCAGATTAAAGACCGTTTAAACTCAAGTTAAATATAAACTTGTGAAACAACCGCCTAAAACCTGTGAAAAACCAAAAAGTTGTTAACCGGTCTTTTGCCAGCCCAGAGTTATTAAAAAACAATCTGGGATAACAAAAAGATTTTATGATCGTTTTTACCACCCTAAATCCACCGAACACAAATCATATTTCCAACAAATCCACAGGTTTTATTACTACTACTAAAATAACCCTCTTTAATAAAAACAATAATGAAGTTTATCTGCACTAGAGAAAATTTATCCAAAGCCTTAGGGGTTGTGATTAAAGCCTCGACCAACAGGGGTTCTTTACCGATTCTGTCACACGTCCTTTTAGCCACTCTGGAGGGTCAGTTAAAACTATCGGCGACAGATCTAGAGATAGCTTTAAGCGTTCGTTTGGGGGGAAAACTCGAGCAACCAGGCTCATTAACAGTGCCGGCTCGGCTGTTTGCTGATTATGTTTTAGCTTCAAGTGACGATCGCTTAACCCTTGAGGTTAAAGAGACAACACTTAAGGTCTCTTCTGAAAGGTTTAAGGCCACAATCAAGGGTCTACCGGCTCAAGAGTTCCCGATTATACCCGAGGTTAAGGGCGGCGCTCTTGTCGGTGTGCCGGCCGGACCCTTTAAAGAGGCGGTTGAATCAATTCGTTTCGCCAGCGCTCTGGATGAAACAAGACCGGTTTTAACTGGGTTTTTACTCAAAACCGACGGGAAAAAATTAATCTGTGTCGCGACTGACAGCTACCGCCTGGCCGAAAAAACGATCGGCCTCAATCAAGGCGAGGCTAGTTTTTCTTGTGTTGTCCCCTCAAGAGTGGGTTTGGAGCTGGCCCGGCTGGCCGAGCCTAGTTTGGATCTGATTGAGTTGAGGGTGTCAGACAATCAAGTTAAGGCGGTTCTTGGCTCGAGCGAGCTGGTCTCAAGGGTGATTGACGGCGACTTTCCCAATTATGAGCAGATAATACCCCAGGCAAGTAAAACAAGTTTTGTTGCTGATTGTGATCAGCTCATCTCGGCCCTTAGGGCGGCGGCGTTGTTTAGTCAAGACATAGCCCATAACGTTCGTTTGATTATTCAAAAAGATCAACCGATTCTAGTCAAGTCAACCGGCGGTCAGGTTGGCGACCAGGAGGCTCAAGTCAAGGCCAAGGTCAAGGTTGGTCAAGAGCCCTTGACTATTGCCTTTAATGCCCGCTATCTGATCGATGTTCTGGCGGTGATCGAGACCGACCAGGTGTCTTTTGAACTAACAGACAGCACGGGCGCGGCTTTGATCAGGCCGGTTGGACCGAATGACTATCGGGCCCTGGTGATGCCTTTAAGACTAGAAGAGGGCGAGCAGAATTAAATCTTGGCTCCCCATCTGGACGTTTAACGAAACCGCTCTACCGCGCCCCAACAGAACAGGGCTGTTTCGAGAGATCAATTTTTGCCTTCATGGGTAAAAGAGTTTGACCCAGGAAAAAGACGGGCGTATAATTTGACTGGCTAAAGCAACTTAACAAAGGAGGAGCCCAGATGCGATGGATAAGGCTGACCGTGCTGGTTTTATTAATCTTGACCACCGCAACCCGCGGCTATAGTAGTCAAAAA
>CAYZGQ010000024.1:0-2837 GCA_964478135.1 uncultured Candidatus Saccharibacteria bacterium | reverse complement strand
CAAACAAAACGACGGTTGTTGATCCACGGCCAAGCCTGCCGGCCGGGCCTCTGGCGATCGTGCCGGATGAGGAGTTTTATCGCTTCGGCAGTGGCTTCTTTGGCGGAGCGTCATTTTTGGCCGAATCCGATTTGTTTGAGCTTGCCAGGCAAATCCTAGAGAGCCAGCTGGTTGCCCGCGGGGTGAGCTTGGCTCTTTCGAGTCAAGGGCTTGGTCCGATTTACCGGGAGCTTGAACTAAATCCGGAGAGGGCTAGACTGGCGCCGGTGAAACAGCTTTGTTTGGTTTCTGTCGGCGTCAAGGCGGTCAAAAATAAAAACAACTTGTTTGAGACTCTTTTTTACGGCCAGGCCAGACAGTCTCGAATGATTATTATTGGTTTACAGCTTCGGTTTGTAGAGGTCGCCAACAGGTCGGTTTTAGGGCTGGGTTATGGCCAGGCCCCGGCTCGAGTTGAGACTGACAGGGCGGAACGTTTTTTTATCTCTCTGCCGCCGATTAAAACCGGTTCCAGAACGATTAAACGAGGCCGCGGAATAAAGATCGAGATCCCGCGCTATTTACGTTTGTCACCGATCGAGCTGGAAAATAGAAGCCGTCAGTTTAACGACGGCTCCCAGGCGCTCGAGCAAGCGATCAACCAAGCCCTGGGCCAATTTCAGTACCAGCCATCATCTGCCGTCACCGATGGATCGGCTGGGAACGGGAAAACTCATGACGGTTTTCCCTTAACCACAGATGAGTGGAAACTTTCAATCGCCCGAGCCCGCAACTGGACGCCCGAGTATCTTGAAGGGTTGTACTGGGCGATATATGAAATTCCAATTGACCATTTGATTGAGGGTCAATCCAGAGCGTTCTGGATTGACCAAACCGGTCAACAACGCCATGGTTTGATCGTTGGCATAGATAAGATCGGTCGGCGCATCCTTTATGAGATGAATTACACTCTTGGGGTTCATAAACCAAGAGTTAACCAAACAATATACATTAACGATAACGATGATGGATAAAAACCGGACCGGACAGGGCAACGCAAGCTGCCCTGTAATTTTTGTCTGACAGGCTTAAACGACAAGTATCAAGTCCCGCTAGGGCTGTTCCACAAAACCAAACAAGCGGCTCTGGCTAAAATCTCGGCGGACACAAACGGACAGGAATACCAAAGATCCTGATATATTTACAGCCTATTTGGATCGAGCCACTGGGAATTCCCCTTGATTTACTCGGACGACCAGTGGGATTCTGGCCAGAAGGATTTCGGCCGGCTTGATTATAGCTGCCATCTTGAAAGCCTTTATTGTAAGAATTGATAAACTCATTTTTATCAGGAGTGCCGCCAGCACCCTGGATTTTTGTCAATTTTATTAAACCTTGGTTATATGACGATTTTTGGTCTTTTTGAGCTTGTTCGATTGTATTGTACCGGCCGGCATCAGTGTAACCCGCCTGATAGCCAAGTTGAGCCTCTTGAGATGAGCTGGTCGGCCCGGCCGGGCCAGCACCGCTCCCACCCCCTTCTGAACCCGCGCTGCCCCTTGGGCCTGACCCCGAGCCGGTTGAGCCGGCCGAGACGTAACAGTGAAGGATTAAGGCTTGTGTTTTGTCGATTATTTGATTTACGACGGCTTTTTCGATTTCATCCAGAGAATTAAAGGTGTTTGTTTCGGCTTGGGCTAGGAAACGGCCTTGACTCTCCTGGCATTTGTTAATGGCTTGGCCGATAGCCAAGGTGTTATTGGCTAGGGCCCTGGTTGGAAATCCTTGAGCCTCGGTCAACCCACCCGAAGAGCCGCTCCCGCCCCCTGGGCCTGACCCCGAGCCGGTTGGGCCAGAGCCGCCGCCAGTGGTGTTTGGGCCAGAACCTGTGTCGCTGGGATTAATTTGGCTGGTCGAGACGTCTGTCGCCCGACCCACCCCAAGGCGCGACAGGATAAAATTACCGATCGCCCAGGCGGACAGGACAATCATCAGCCCGATAATCGAGTCAATCAGGACTCGTTTGGCCTTGCTGGTCTCATCTTCATTGCCGGCCGAGCCGAGGTAACGGATTCCGCCAATCAGAATTAAAACTATAAAAATCGCTCCAGCCGCGGCAATGATAATTCGAAACAAGGTTGCCACTATACCGGCGATCGTGCCAAAGTTTGCTATTAACTCGGGCGTGCCGAAAACCTGTCCTACTTGGGGCAAGGGTACGTTAAGTCCTTGGCCGAGCGTCAGATTAGGGCTGGTCGCTACCAGCCCTGTTAGCCCAAGTCCTAGCAACAGCCAATAAATAAACCGATCGGTTCTCAACGGTTTTTTGGCCGCTGGCCGGGCCATTGACCCTCCTTTTTATCAGTCAAGATTAGAAGTTAAAGTCCTCTCCCCGCTGAACACCTAGACGATCAAGGACAAAGTTGCCGATCGCCCAAGCCGCCAAGACAATAACCAGGCCAATGATCGCGTCTACTAGCAACCTCTTGGCCTTACCGGTTTCATCTTCGTTGCCGGCCGAGGTTAGGTAGCGGATTCCGCCGACCAAAAGCAGGACAACGAAAATCGCGCCAGCCGCGGCGATCACGACGTTGAAAATCGTCTGAATCGCCCTGGTCACGTTGCTGAAGTTTCCCGGCACAGCGTTAGGGCGTTGCAAGCCAATCGGGGCTTCGTTTCCAACATTAAAGCTGCCACCGCGCTGGGCGAGCGCGGTCTGGACCGCGCCAAGAACAAGCGCTAGCGCCAAAACAAAGGGCGCCAGCCTGCGAACCAATGATCTTAAGTGTTGAGATAGCATTCAACCTCCTTGCTGTTTTATTTATCGTAGCGTCCCAAAAGGGCGCTTGTCAAGTAAC
>CAYZGQ010000023.1:0-9447 GCA_964478135.1 uncultured Candidatus Saccharibacteria bacterium | reverse complement strand
TTTGTAGATACTTTTATTCAACCCTTACAGTCCAATATGTTGTGGACTTCTACAATTACTTGACACCCAAGGAGTATTATGAGAGAACGTTATCAACTTAAAAAATCTCCTCGATGTATTGAACCAGTCCAGACGGTTGACAGATTTTAGATTAATGATAGAATAAAGTTAAGGAGTTTTGAGGTGTCGGGACAAGATATTTTGCATGTAGCCCAACGTTTACTCTGGTGTCCGATCTGCCAAAGGCAGTTTGACCGCCGGCAGATTATTCTTAGGGGCGTAATCCGTAACATCTACTTTGTCCAGACTAACTGCGACCGAGACCATATTCCGGTGTCAGCCCTAATGGCAATTGAACGGGCTCCAAACAGTCTAGCATCCTCACAGACGAACGAAACAATAACCCAGGATGAAGCGTTGGACCTTCGCCTGGCACTTGACACTTTCGACGGTAATTTTAGGCGACAGTTTGCCTTATCTCAAGATTAGAATTTAGGTTTTTTATCTAAAATGACTAGTACAATTAAGCTTGCCGCCCAAGAGCGCAAGCCGGGCGTTCTTGAGCTCAAGAGGTTGAGAACTTTACATAAAATCCCGGCCGTAGTCTATGGCAAGGGTTTCAAGACCAGGTCAATCAGTGTGGATGAGTCAGATTTTAAGTCCGCCTATACCCAAGTTGGGCAATCGAGTTTGATTGAACTGGTCATTGGTGATCAAACAGTTAAAACCCTGATACACGATCTCCAAATCCAGCCGGCAAGCCAAAAAATTTCGCACGCCGATTTTTACAAGGTTGATCTGACTGAAAAAATAGAGGCGGATATTCCTATTAAAACTGTTGGAACGGCGCCGGTTGTCAAAGAACTTCAAGGAACTTTAGTGATCGGAAAAG
The DNA here is from genome assembly GCA_964478135.1 of uncultured Candidatus Saccharibacteria bacterium. Classification (GTDB taxonomy): domain Bacteria; phylum Patescibacteriota; class UBA1384; order GWA2-35-9; family CAYZGQ01; genus CAYZGQ01. The sequence continues at coordinate 8,555 of CAYZGQ010000023.1, read as the reverse complement.
ATCATCTGAAAGTTAAGGCCCTGCCTCAAGATTTAATTCACGATATAGAAGTTGATGTCAGCGCTCTGAAAGCTTTCGAAGACACGATTAAGGTTAAAGATATACTTTTGCCCAGCACCTTTGAGTTGCTTGACGATCCTCAAGACGTGGTTATTTTAGTCCACCAACCCCGCAGTGAAGAAGAACTGGAAGCTTTGGATGAAAAGCCGGTTGAGGCGGATGTTGAGTCAGTCGAGATCGAGTCAAAGAGTCGGGAAGAAGATCAGCCAACGCCAACCCAAGAGCCTGGCTCGGATGATTCTGATTCTCCGTCTGACTAAGAGCCAGACAGACAATCTTTAAAGTAGATTCGGTTTGTATTGAATCGATTTAGGTCTAGTGTCGGGACTGATCTTTTGTTTTTATCAATAGTGTGATAGTGTCACACCAATGTCCTATCGGTACGAGCGCTATTTAACTTTTGCCCAAAAAATGGCTTATTCTTTGGGCGATGAAACACGGGTCCATTTTGGTCGCGTGAGTCAGGTTGACAAAAAATTGCGGACCGATATCGTGACCGAAGTAGACTTTGAAAACGAGAAAAAGTTGATCGCGAAAATTCAGGACGAATTTCCTGATCACGCTGTTTTAACCGAGGAAATAGGCCATGCCGGTGCTAAAGATGCCGAGTGGGTTTGGATAATCGATCCGATCGACGGAACAGTTAACTACGCCGCCGGTTTGCCAATTTTTAACATATCAATCGCTTTAACCTATAAAGGCTCAGTAGTGGTGGGAGTTGTGTACGATCCGATCTCTAGAGAAATATATCATGCCGCTAAAGGTTATGGGTCTTGTGTTGACAACGGACGGAGTATGAACTGCCGGTTAGGCCCAACCAGCAACAAGGTCCTTAAAGATATTTTAGTATATATTGGAATATCAACCCACGACTCGCCCGAGGTGCTGGATCAATCGCTCAAACTGTGGCGCGAGTTTCATCCAAGAGTTCGAGGGGTTCGAATGCTCGGTTCAATGGGTCTGGCAATCATTCAAGTTGGTCTTGGTATATTTGATACCATGATTAAAGTCAAGGCTGATAATTTTGGGACCGCGGCCGCCTCTCTAATCGCGACCGAGGCCGGGGCGATCTTTTCAGCCTTCGATGGCAAACCCTGGCATCTTAACTTGCCTAATTATATTGTGGCTAATCCTCACATATACCAACAAGTAAAAGAAATTATAACCAAAACCTTAAAGATTTAATTGAGCTTGATACATTTTAAAAGCTGTTTCAAGTCAATTTAAGTAACGAAGTCAGGCTAACAAATTACTTTGTCTGAATAAGGGCTCGGGTAAGTTGATTGCGCGATCGTCAAGGCCAAGCTTTGGAATCGTTCTCATACGACGAGTATTGACTGACAACTTGTTTTCCATCTAACGCGAGTCAGGCTTTAATTCTAAACGGCAGGCCAAGGAGAAAATGAGACCGCTAACTTTAGAGACATTGTTAGCTATCGCGAGCACTGCGGCAAATATTCACCATGACCGTGACCTCGATTAAACAGTCGGGTGACTCGGGCGTGGTTGGCGTTCGGGGCGAAAATGTTGTGTCTTTTTCCAAAAAATACGTCCGGCAAGACTCTTGTCCCACAGCAGACAGGGCGGAAATAGAAATGATTTTTAATCTTGCCGGGGCTTACTCTCTTAAGCGTCAAATAATTGACGATAGGCCTTGATCATTGCCTTAGTCAGTTTTTGATCTCTACGAAGCATCACACGGGCCGCCACCGTCATTGCTTGGTCGAAATGGTATCTTTCAGCCTTGCCGGCGGCATTAAGCCACGTGAAGGCAGGGATATGTTTTTCGATCGGGCCGGTTCCAAAAATGTTGGTAAATGGCCCGATTGTTGAGCCGGTTGTCAGAAGTGTCCCGATGCCGGTTTTAACGTGATCTCCAATAAACGATCCGACAAACTGACGATTTGTGTCTAGGCACTTTGGTCCGACTTGGACCTTGACCGTGCCGTAGGTGTTTTTTAAGTCGCTCGTGGTTGTTGCGCCGCCCAAGTTGACCCAACTACCGACGAATGAGTGTTCCAAAACGCCCAAGTGCTGTTTGTTGCTAAAAGGCATGATAATGCTCGCGCCGACTTCTCCCCCGACTTTACAGCCTTGACCAATACTTGTGCCTGGTTTTATTTGGGCCTGGGCGTTGATCGTCGCGCCAGGACCAATAAAGACTGGTCCGTAGATAACGCTTAGGGCTAAGACACACACGTTAGTTTCAATAACGATCGGCCCGTTGGTCGCGTCAAGCACCGCCGCCGGGGCAATGGTCGAGTTTTTGCCCAGGGCTATGTTTTTTTTGTTCAAAAGAATCGCCGAGGGGTGGACCTGGCCTTGAATTGTCATCTCAAAATTTTTGGCCTCGCTCTCGATCAGCCGGGCGTTGGCGCTGATGTAGTCCCAGAGATAGTTGGCCAGAGGAACATTGACCGATGTTTGTTTGAGTCCTTTTGTTTTTTCTTTGAGAGTAGAAAAGATGCCTGACTCGATTTTTTGTTTAATCGAAACTCGGGCCGCCACGATCGTCTGGGCATTAAGATAGACTTGATCACCGCCATCGAGCCCGACAGCGCTCGCAAGCGCTTCGGTATCGAGGACGCGACCATTGACGAACAAGTAGTTGCCGGCTGGCAGTTGAGTCAGACTATTTTGGTAAAGACAAGCGATGCTATTTCGGCAAGTTAGCTTGATCTGGCTGCGTGGATACAGCCCGGCTATTTTTTGAGCCAGCGTGCCGGTCCCAGCCAGTAAATCCCAGCTGGCGTGGCTAAGCGATAATGGCTCGAGTTGTTCGACCCTGTCATCTTCAAATAAAATTATAGTTCGTTTCATATGATTGGTTATTCGTCTTGGATTGGATCTTAATCGAACACAAGGGTTAGCGCTGTCGTGCCCCAGAGAATCCCAGACCGACCGGGCGCGGTTCTATCTAACAATCTAACGACCTACTCGACCGTCACGCTCTTGGCTAGATTGCGCGGTTTGTCGACATCATTCCCCCGGGCAACACCAATGTAGTAGGCCAATAGCTGGAGCGGCACAACACTCAAAATCGGGGTCAGCATCTCTATCGTTTTAGGAATTGTGATAACGTAGTCAGCCACTTTTTTGATCTGGTCGTCACCTTTGGTCGTCAGAGCGATGATTGGTCCGTGGCGGGCTTTGATTTCCTCGAGGTTGCTTAGGTTTTTTTCCCAGACGCTATCTTTGGGAATGATCGCGACGGTTGGGAAGTGCTCGCCAATCAGGGCAATCGGGCCATGTTTGGTTTCGCCCGAGGCAAAGCCCTCGGCATGAACATAGGCGATTTCTTTCATCTTGAGCGCCCCTTCCAGCGCGATGGGATAAGAGTACTTTCTGGCCAAGTAGAGCATGTTTTCGCTCTGGGCAAGCTGGTAGGCGATCGAGCGAATATGCTGGTCTTGTTTAAGGATCGTTTCGAGTTTTCGGGGCAACGCTTTAAGCTCGTCGGCGATCCGTTTGCCTTGGACGAGCGAAAGCTGACGCCGCCGGCCCAAAAAGAGCGTCAGCAGAGCCAGCACTGTTAGCTGTGAAGTGAATGACTTGGTCGCCGCCACGGCAACCTCTGGTCCTATGTGGTTGTAGACTCCGGCGTCGGTTATTCGGGCGACTGTTGAACCAACGACGTTGACTATACCAAGGGTTAGTCCGCCTATTCTTTGGGCTTCGTTAATCGCTCCGATCGTGTCAGCCGTCTCGCCCGACTGACTGATCGCCAGGTAGGCCGTCTTTTTGTCTGGGATGATTTGACGGTAACGAAACTCTGAACTGAACACGACCTCAACTGGCATCAGTGCGTACTCCTCCAGCATATACTTGGCGGTTAAGCCAGCGTAGTAGGCGGTGCCGCAGGCGAGGATTATCAGCCGGTCGACTTGGTCGAGTTTTTGGGTAATCGACTCTAGCCCGCCCAGTTTGGCCAGACCTTTGCTCGGGATCAACCGGCCTTGGATTGAGGTTGCGATTGCGGCTGGCTGTTCAAAGATTTCTTTCTTCATAAAGTGGGGGTATTGGCCTTTTTCAGCCGCTGAAATGTCCCAGTCGATATACTCAAGTTTTCTTTTGGGTGTTTGTTTTAAGAGCGAGCTAATGGTATAGCCGGTCCGGCTAATCGTTACAATGTCAGAGTCTTCCAGATAGATTACATTTCGAGTGTGGCGAAGGATCGCTGTCACGTCTGACGCGACAATATAGTTACCCTTGCTTATTAGTCCCAGAACGAGCGGACTGCCCAGCCTTGCGGCCACGATTTTGCCCGGATCATCTTGGGAAATTATCGCCAATCCGTAAGCGCCTTCGACTCGCACGAGCGCTTGTTTAACCGCTTGTTCCAGGGTCAGATTTGGTCTAATTTGCTCCTCGATCAAGTGTGGTACCAGTTCGGTGTCGGTTTGAGAAACGATCGAGTGACCGGATTTTATTAATTGATGGCGCAGATCCCGCGCGTTTTCAATTATGCCGTTGTGGACGACAAATATTTTACCCTTGCAGTCGGAGTGAGGGTGGGCGTTAACTTCATTGGGTACTCCGTGGGTCGCCCAGCGAATGTGACCGAGTCCAAGAGTGCCGGACCAGTCTCGGTTGGCGGTCACTTGGGTTAGGGCATTGATCTTGCCCGGTTTTTTGATCATTACGATTCCTTTGGGCTCGGCGATGGCTAGCCCGGCCGAGTCGTAGCCGCGGTACTCCATACTTTGAAGACCGTCGATTAAAATCGGGTAAGCTGTTTTTTGTCCGAGATATCCAATAATGCCGCACATTTATACCACCTATATTACTTTAAGCTTTTGGCCAACGCTTGTAAAAGCTTCGATAGCTTGCTCGACATCAGACTCGGTGTGCTGGGCCGAGAGCTGGACCCGGATGCGAGCCGTTCCTTTAGGCACGACTGGATACCAAAAGCCAACGACAAATATACCTTTGGTTAATAGGCTTTGGGCCATATCTTTGGCCAGTTGAGCCTCGCCCAGCATAACCGCGACTATCGGATGGTCTCCGGGGGGAATATTAAAGCCACGCTCGGTCATCGCCTTTCGAAACTGCCTTGTCCGTTTGGCCAGATTGGCCCGCTTGTTTTTAAGTTGAGATTGATGGCGCACTAGCCAGAGCGCGCCGGCAACAATCGGCGGAGCGAGCGAGTTAGAAAAAAGATACGTTCGTGAGCGCTGGCGCAAAAGATCAACCAGCTGGGCGCTACCAGCGCTAAATCCGCCCGAACCGCCGCCCAAGGCCTTGCCTAGGGTTGAAGTGATAATGTCAACTTTACCGAGCGTTCCGGTAACTTCCAAACTGCCTCGTCCGTGTTGTCCTATTAGGCCGGTGGCGTGAGAGTCGTCAACCATAACAATCGCGTCGTAGCGCTGGGCCAAATCGCATATTTGGGGCAATTTGGCCAGCTCGCCATCCATACTAAAGACTCCATCGGTGGCGATCATTCGCAGACGCTTGTTCCGGGTTGACTTGAGCTTTTGCTCCAAGTCAGCCATATCAGAGTGGGCAAAGCGATGACGCTCGGCCTTGGTCAAGCGAATGCCGTCTATGATACTGGCGTGGTTGAGCTGGTCCGATATAATCGCGTCTTGGTCTGTTAAGATGGTTTCAAACAAGCCGGCGTTAGCATCAAAACACGAGCTGTACAAAATAGCGTCTTCGGTTTTTACTAGTTGAGCTAGCTCATGTTCCAATTCGCGGTGTTGAGTCTGGGTGCCGCAGATAAATCGGACCGAGGACAAGCCAAAGCCGTACTGGTCAAGACCCTTCTTAACCGCGCTAATAAGATCGGGATCATTCGAGAGTCCAAGATAATTATTGGAACAGAAGTTAAGGACTTGTCTGTCGCCGAGCGTAACTAACCGACCCTGGCTTGAGTTAAGCGCTCGCTCTGTCTTGTAGAGTTTTTCTGATCGTATCTGGGCAAGCTGGTCAGCAATCACGTTTTGGAATGTTTGATTCATTGATTAAACAAATTTGAGTAGGATTTTAGGTTGACTTGTGAGGTGAGTTTCGAATTGTTTAGGTTCGAAGGTGTCGAACGGCACGATCGTTCCCTTGCCTTTTTTGAGCAAACCGTTCCAGAGGTGATCTTGAATTCCGTTGGCTCTGTCTTCGAGTAAAGCCTGGCTAATATGCCAGTTTTTAAAAAGTTGTCGGCCGATGATTGAGTGGAGGGTTACACCCCTGACGATCATTTGGTCAAAGTTTTTAATCACACTATCGCCTGCCTTAAGGCCAAACAAAATCACGTTGCCGCCTCTTCTGACAGCTCGGATGGCGTTGTTGACAGAAATCTGATAGCCGGCCATTTCCAAGGCAATATCAGCTCCCACCCCGTCGGTCAGGCGCTCAATTTCTTTGACCAGCTGACCGTCGTAGCCTTGATTCGATTTGGTCTGGGTCGCCAGCGTTTGGTTAGCTCCAAATTTTTTGGCCAGCCGTCGGTTTGACTCTAGCGGGTCAACCGCGATTATCTGGCGAGCCCCGTATGCTTGGGCGATCAAAATACTCATCAGTCCAATCGGTCCGCAGCCCAAAATGGCGATTCGCTGATTCCGAACGTAGAGTTTAGTGGTGGCGTGAACCGCGTTGCCAAACGGTTCTTGCAGGACAGCCACCTGGGCTCTAATAGTTTCAGGGTTGGTTGGCCAGAGGACTTGAGCCGGCAACTTAACGAATTGGGCAAAACAGCCGTCAAAGGAAATCCCCATGATTTTTTCATTGGTGCAGACGTGGCGCTCGCCCCTCAAACACTGATAGCAACTACCACAGGTGGCGTGTGATTCCGCAGCCACCATCTGGCCGATTTTTAAATCGGTTTTTGAGCCGGCCGCCACGACCTCTCCGTAGAGCTCGTGGCCGATGGTCCGTTTATCTTTACCCTCTTTTTTGAGAGAATTTTTAATCAAATCGCCAAAAACCTGGCGTTGCCAAATGCCTCGGTCGGTCCCGCACACTCCGGCTAGGTGAGTTTTAACAATCACCATATCGGAGTCGTCCTTTTGTTTTGATTCATCAATCACAGGTTTGGCTAAAGTCGTTTTTTGAAAACCAAAACCCCGGTCCCAATTTTTTAGAGAGACCGTCAGACCAAACATCACAGATTTTGAATCAGTTTTCATTTGTTTCTTGGTTCTATAATTATATACTTGCTCAAAAAAGATTTGTCCAGAGTTAGTTTTGGTGCTCGTTTTTAGAAAAATCCGAACGCATTTCAAAGAAAATTGTTGAAGTGTTAGCTCGCCCCGCTTCACGGGGCTTGCTACTCCAGCGCGGTGCCCCCACTCGCCGCGCTTCCGTTATTTTTTTCCGCGCGCGATTTTTTCTCTCATTTCGTTCGAGTAGGGAAATAATTTATAGTGTCCTTGCCCCAGCCCGCCCGTGCGCGGACATGGAAATTCCTTGTTACTTGGTGTCAGACATTTAGCGCATACGAATGTATACAATACATTCGTTGCAACACACAACATTATATCGACGCTTCACGAACCGCGAGCGTGAGGAAATCAGCCGCTCTCTCGCGGCGGGCATCCCCCAGGTCGATATTGCCAGAAAACTGAATCGCCGCCCCGCCACCATTTCCAGGGAAATCAAACGAAATATCGGCAAGCACAGACGAGAGTATCTGGCCTTCACGGCCAGTCGAAAAGCTCTGGTGCGGGCCTCGTCCCGACGCTTGGGAAAAAGCCGTCTTTCACGAGAGAAACGTCTGCGAGCATATGTGCTTGCCGGCCTCTCTCAGGAATGGTCTCCCCGGGAGATACAGGAACGGCTCAAAAAAGAGTATCATTTGGATATGCGTATGCGCATTTCCCATGAGGCCATATACCGGTATATCTACGTGCTCCCGCGCGGCACGTTGAGAAAAACCCTCATCCGCGCTCTGCGCCAAGAGCATAAGTATCGGCGAAAAAAAGGATACGCAAAAATGCAAGGAAACAAGGGCAAGATCGCCGATATGCTCTCCATTGAGGAGCGGCCGGAAGAGGTTGCGGACAGAAGCGTCCCCGGCCACTGGGAGGGCGATATGATTATCGGCAAGCACAAGAAGACCGCTCTCGGCACCTTGGTGGAACGCGCCACCCGCTATACGATTCTTGTCCCTTTGGGCAGGAAGAAGGACGCGGTGTCGGTGCGGAAGGCGTACGCGAGAGCATTCCGTTCCGTACCGCGAGAACTCAAGAAAACCCTCACCTACGATCAGGGCAAAGAGATGCTCGGGCACAAGCGGTTCACCATTGATACCGGCATCAAGGTATATTTTGCTCACCCCGCCTCTCCCTGGGAACGGGGCACGAACGAGAATACCAACGGCCTCATTCGCCAATACTTTCCCAAGGGCACCGATTTCTCCAAGGTCTCCCGCTACATGATCAAACGCGCCGAACGGCGACTCAACAACCGTCCGAGAGCCGTGCTACACTATGAGAAACCAGTTGAAGTCATTAACAGACTCGTTGCGTTAAAAGTTTGAAACCGCCTCCACAATGAAG
>CAYZGQ010000022.1:7812-9814 GCA_964478135.1 uncultured Candidatus Saccharibacteria bacterium | reverse complement strand
TTTAATCAGGAAACTATTGTTAAAGAACAATGCGTCCTAGACTATCTCCAAATATTTTAAACTTTTGAGATCAAGAGCGAATGGGACAATCGCTTTGTGGGAAAAAAAATGAAATTGGTATACCTTTATAACTAAGGCTCTAGACCAGCAAACGATTACTTTTAAGAATATCCAACAACTCCACTTTCATGGTAGGGACATCCTTGCTCCAGCGCCACTCGGATTCCTTCAAGCGGTGGATGAAGCGGGGCTTGACGCAACCTTGTCGGAAATTAATTTTCATTCCTTCTTATGGGCACAACAAAATCTAAAAAAGGTGACGGCCATATAATCTTTCATGTTGGCAAGAAATTGCCTACTGAAGGCAGTAATTTGATACTGGTTCCTGGCGTCCAAAAAGCACAAGGAAGGGGCGTTTATTGTTCAGATGAACCAAGATTAAAATATTCCGGAGGCGAACACTTTCAAAAAAAACTTGACATCACCCCAATCTATTGTATCCCGATGGTCGGCGATTGGGTCCGTGGGAAAAAACATAAAAAATTTGGAAATGAAGTCAGTTATCATTCTAATCAAAAAATCATTGTGCTTTTTGGACTACGATCATTCGATAGCGAAATTAACGGCAGGCCTGTGAAGTACCTCTATCCAAGTGCATTGAGCTTATTCAATGAGCCAGATGTTGTAAAAAAAGGTCGTCACATTAAAAGTGAATTTTCAGACTCAGTTCTGAAAGGCAAAATAGATTCCGATGAAGCAGTCAAACAGTTACGTAATAAATATCAATCCCAAGAGGAACATGTCACTGAAGAGTTTATTCTTGAACAAATGAAACAAGCTGTCGAAAATAAGCGCCTGCCTAATAACGAAAAAATAAACGAAAGATTATCCGAGTTACGTATCCTAGTGGAAGGTTCGCCAACCCCAAGAAGGGAATTGAACATCTGATCACATCCTATAACCCTCTGCTACACTCCTTCTAAATTGCTTCACAACTTCTGCTATCAAAAGATATTCAAAGAGACATAGTGGACAGCGAACGTCTCGCCGGCAAACGATCCGCTCGTTCGCCGAATCGGCCACAAGTTGTACAAACCGATTCGGTGAATCTTTCTCTCGTCAAGAGCACTCAACATCGAGCCCCTCGTGATTGCACACCGCTTGGGGCTCTTTTCTTTTTCTAAACTTTTATTAAAGCCGCCCGCGCCACCTTTTTTTTGGCGAGCAGGTCAAAGAAACTTTGCTCTGAGCGGCGAGGGTTAACGAGCAAGTGCAAGGGCGGTTTTAATCGTCCGGTACTTGTCTTAAAAGGCTCGAAGTTCGTAATGCTGCGGAGGAAGGATTCGAACCTTCATACCCACCTCCAAAGGGTGGTGTCCTGCCATTAGACGACCCCGCAATAACCAAACATCAAATAACATATTTCAAGACCTAGACTGAACCATAAAAATGGATCAAAAATATGGTCTGATCTAAGTTTACCTCAATTGATTGATTTTTCAACCAATTTGTGTTAGATTCTAGCCGCTAGACGAGTCGGGCGATCGCTCTTTCCAGTTACAACTGGAGGGGGAGGAAAGTCCTGGCACCGCAAAGCAACCGGGTCGGCGTAAGCCGACCGGACGCGAGTCCAGGTCATCTCGACCTTTAGATAGGACGGGAGAGGTGCAACAGAAACATACCGCCCCAAAATTATTCTTGGGGTAAGGGTGAAATCGTGAGGTAAGAGCTCACGCCTTGACAGTGCGAACTGCCAAGGGTGCAAACGCACGGTGGTGCAAGGTCCGTTGGCCCATACTTTCTAGGGATCGAAAAGGTTTTACCACCTTCAAGATCTCAACGGAGCTTATCCGGAAGGTAAGGGTCGGACCGCCAAGATAGATGATCGCAAAAACCGATCAGCCTAACAGCTCGATTGGTAAACAGAACCAGGCTTATGAGCTCGTCTAGCAAAATAGCTCACAAGGAGCACGCCATAGGCGCGCGGACTTATGAGCTCGTC
>CAYZGQ010000022.1:0-7712 GCA_964478135.1 uncultured Candidatus Saccharibacteria bacterium | reverse complement strand
GAGCTCACAAGGAGCACGCCATAGGCGCGCGGACTTATGAGCTCGTCAGAGCTCAAATGATCAGCTTGGCTGTTTCGATAAAACCTTTTTTAGATACTTTCCAGTAATTGACTGGTCTGAATGAGTAATTTCTTCTGGCGTGCCTTCGGCTACAACTGTCCCTCCTTGATCTCCAGAACCTGGTCCTAGATCAATCACCCAGTCGCAACTTTTGATCACGTCCAAATTGTGCTCGACAACTAAAACCGTGTTGCCTTTGTCGACTAGATCATGTAATACGTTAAGCAATCGGTTAATGTCGTCAAAGTGGAGCCCGGTCGTAGGCTCGTCAAGAATGTATAGAGTTGATCCGCTAGAAGGTCGAGACAGCTCGGCCGCCAGCTTAACTCTTTGAGCTTCTCCACCTGAAAGAGTGGTCGCTGGCTGGCCTAGTTTAATGTAGCCTAAGCCGACTTTTTGAATAACCTTGAGCGTGGCCAGAATTGATACTTGATCGGGAAAAACTTTAACTGTTTGATCAACCGTCATTGCAAGAATATCAGCTATCGTATGGCCACGGTAACTAATTTTCAAAGTGGTGTCATTGTATCGTCTGCCCTGACATCGTTCGCATGTCAACCAGGTGCTGGGCAAAAAATGCATCTCAAACTTTATCGCTCCGTCACCGTGACAGTCAGGGCATCGGCCTATTTTGAGGTTAAAAGAAAAATCGGCAGGGGACATTTTCATTTTTTTGGCTTCATTTTGGTTGGCAAACAAACGTCTTAGAGGTGTGAAAACTCCGGTATAAGTTGCTGGATTTGAGCGAGGGGTTCGTCCGATTGGCGATTGGTCAACAGAGATTACTTTTTTTATAAATTTTAGGCCTTGGATAGAATTATGTGCGCCAGGCTTTTTAAGGGATCCGAAAAAATGTCGGTTGAGAGCGCGAAAAAGAATATCTTCAACCAAGGTTGATTTACCTGAACCAGACACGCCTGTGATCGCCACAAGGAGATTGAGTGGTATGGCGACATCTATTGATTTGAGATTAAACTCTCGAGCGCCCTTAATTATTAATTTCTTAGTTGAGGCTAAACGTCTTTGATTGGGTATCGGGATAAATTTTTGGCCAGAGAGATACTGGCCGGTTAATGAACTCTTGGACTTCTTAAGTTCCTTGGGTGAGCCGAAAGCAATAATTTGACCACCCAATTCACCAGCCCCAGGACCAATATCAACCACTATGTCGGCTGACTCGATCGTCATCGGATCGTGTTCAACTATGATTAGCGTGTTGCCATAGTCTCTTAATTGTCTGATCACACCAAGGAGTTGCTTTTGATCACTTGGATGGAGACCGACCGAAGGCTCGTCTAGAATGTAAATTACACCAGAAAGGGCCGAACCCAGTTGGGTTGCCAACCTTATCCTTTGTGATTCTCCACCGGACAAAGAGCCCGAAACTCTATCAAGCGTTAAATAACCAAGACCGACTTTTATTAAGAAACCTGTTCTTTTGATAATTTCTTCCAGAATCGGTCGACTAATTTTACGTTCGTTATTGTATATTTTCGTCTCAAACAGGTTGCGAACGAATTGATTCAGTCGCTCAATTGTTAGTCCGGTTATATCAACAATAGACAGACCCAAAACAGTGACCAGTATTGATTCAGACCTAAGTCTGCTTCCCAGACAGTCTGGACAGACTCGCTCAACCATGTATTTGGACAGCTCTTTTCTGACATAGTCAGACTCGGTCTGACGCCAACGTTTTTCAACATTTCTTAATACACCTTCGAACTCGAATCCGTCTGAAAATTGACCGGAATCTGTGCCATAGAGTATCGCTTTGGTCGCTCTGGCTGGCAGTTGACCAGCATGAACGTCGAGCGAAAAATTAAGTTTTTGAGACAGCAGTTCAAGAATTTTAATTTGCCAGCTCGATCGGCCGTTCAAACGTGCCCAGGGTCTGATTGCGCCTTCATTAATTGTCAAGCGCGGGTTTGGCATTATTAGGGAAGCTTCGGCCACAAGAGCCCGACCGATACCTTTACATGATAAGCAGGCTCCGGCCGGTGAATTAAATGAAAAGGACGAGAGAGTCAAGTCGTCTAATTTATTTGAGCAATGACAGATAAACTTTACTTTAGAAGGCCTGTAGGATTTGTTTTCAATTTGTCGTGACATTTTTCTAGAACACTTTGGACAAATTACTTCTCCAGTGATCAGATATAGAAGTCTTAAATAATCATAAATATCGCTTTGAGTCCCAACTGTTGATCTGGGTGAGCGAGACAATGAATGTTGGTCGATCGAGATCGCTGGCGATAAGCCAATAATTTCATCAACATCCGGTTTTTCTATCGGGCCAAGGAATTGTCTAGCGTAAGATGAAAGCGACTCAACAAAACGTCTCTGGCCTTCGGCAAATATTGTGTCAAAGGCTAAACTGGATTTGCCTGAACCAGAAAGACCGGTCAAGACTGTGACAGAATGCCTAGGGATCGTCACCGATATGTTTTTTAAATTATGGACCCGAGCCCCTTTTATTATTAAATCTTTGTCTTGGGCTGTGTGAGAGTGCTTCATTTTAGTCTAAAAAACTCCAGATTTTATAGCTTGTGATATTATACTGACATTTAACTTGACTCGCAAGCGTAATGGGTGTAGATACTAAAGAGCCTGGAATTAGAATTCTAACACTAATAAATTAAAGGAGTTATTATGCTTAAACAGTCAGACCCTTCTCAAAGTACAATCGTTGGATCAAACGTAAAGTTAAAAGGCACTCTTAAGGACACGGCCGATATTATTGTTCACGGTGAGGTTGATGGAGAGATTATTTGTGATAAAACTGTCATCATTACCGAATCTGCCTTAGTTAAAGGTCCGATTAAGGCTGAAATAATTACCGTAGGAGGAACAGTTAAAGGGGCGATCGAAGCTACGACAAAGCTTGAATTACTCCCATCGGGCAAAATTGAGGGCTCAATCTCGACTAAGGATTTGATCATTCAATCAGGAGCGACATTCAACGGTAAGGCTGTTATGAGTCAGGATCAGAGTAAAATTGATTCCAGCCAAGAAAAAGAGGATCAACCCGCTAACAAAGAGGCTGAAGCTGATCAGCCAAACTTATCTTCAAAAGACGAACCTGAAATAGAGTTCGAGCTTGAGGACTAATTATTCAAATAATCTGGTCTCTGATTTGAATTTATGTACTACTATGTCTTCGAAAATATCAGATCTTTTAGGCAACGCAGACAAATAAATAAGGTAAAACAAAGTTTAGCCCAATTGGGCATTGCCGGGGAAAACGTAACACCCTCACCGGCTCGAACCTTAGATGAACTATTGACTGCGGGCTTAACCAAGGGCTACAGCACGATCGTTTCGATCGGGCAAGATGCATTTCTACAGAGAACTGTCTCTTTTATCAGCAAAAAATACGCTCCCGACCCAAAACCAATCGTTGGCTTAGTACCTTTGGAGCCAGAAAAATCATCTCTTAAAAATCTAATCAAAACTCAAGATCTTAACGCCAGTCTAGAGGCGATAAAATTCAGACGTTTTATATCTCTCGATTTGCCATCGATAGAACCAAAAAAATTCTTTATCATTCCAGCTATCGTAGTCGCGCAACATGAATTTCGAGCCACCCTAACCACGCCAAGTTACCAGTTGAACGCCCGTGTTAGTATGATCGAGATAAACTCTGATATGGCAATCACCCTGAAACCACCCCAAGCAAGTCTAGTCCAACGTCTTTTCGGGTCAAAAAACGCCCAATCAAGCAATTTAACTCAAATAAAGGCTGGCCAGGTTACAATTGAAACCGAAAAGCCGACCCCGGTTGTTGTTGGCGATCAAATCATTGCCAAGACACCAATCGTTGTTAAAATGCAGACGAACCGCTTGCGTCTAATTATCGGCCGTAGTATGATCTAGACAACTAAACGTAGTCAGATTCACTATACCCGCCAATAAACAATCGAGATTACCCCGAATAAACGAAGCGATCCGTTTCCGAAATTTGCAGTTGGTCGACCTTACCGGAAAACCATTAGGCATAGTAGGGCGTGATCAAGCTCTCTTGATTGCTCACGATTTAGGAGTAGACGCGGTCGAGGTTAATACACAGACCAATCCACCGGTTGTAAAATTGGTGGATTGGGGTAAATACCAATACCAGCTCAAAAAAAGGAAGAAGACGGAACAAAAAAATCTCGAGCAAAAAGAAATACGTTTAAGCTTTAAAATCGATGATCACGATATGCAAACCCGTCTCAAGAGAGCAAAAGAGTTTGCCAGCAAAGGCCACGCTTTAAGAATAACACTCAAGTTAAAAGGCAGAGAGAGAGCGTTTTCAAGCAATGCCCAGCAGATATTGGAACGTTTTTGCCAGGATCTAGGTCTAACTTGGGATCAAGCTCCGAGCCGACTGGGCAATCAAATCTTTGGTACTATTAGACCATCCACCGTTCCGAAAATATCTACTAAAAAAATCTAAATATATAAAAATGAAGAGTTCAAAATCACTCGTCAAGAGAGTAATTAAATTGAGTAAGAAAAGATTAATAATTCGCCGAAGATCGAGCGTCCAGCACCTTGCCGGTAATAAATCGAAAAGATCAAGGCGATTGGCACGAGCGAAGGTTGGCGCTTCAGGTTCTGATTCTAAAAGAATATTGAATCGTTTGATCGGGAGATAAATTAATTAGAGTATATGCGAGTCAAAAGAGGCACAAAAACCAGGAGACGCCATAAAGCCCTGCTCTCACAGGTCAAAGGTTACAAGCATGGTAACAAAAACATATTCAGACGTTCGAATCAGGCTTTAATTAAAGCAGGTTCTCACTCCTATAACGATCGACGATTGAAAAAAAGGGTTTTTCGACGACTCTGGAGTATTCAAATTAACGCCGCATCAAGGACACATGGTTTAAACTACTCGAGATTTATTTACGGGCTTAAGAAGGCTCGAGTAGAACTCAACCGAAAGTCTCTTTCACTAATTGCCAAAGAGCAGCCAGAACAATTTAAAATAGTTGTTGATAAGGTTAAGAAAGAACTCGGAATAGGCTGATTGGGTCGGCCTGACAGATTAAACGAGCTTGAGTTGAATTAATTATTTTTAGTGATTTGAACAAACCAGCTCAAGCACTGCCAAAACCTAATTATCTGAATATCGTTAGTTTTCAGCCTTGCCGGGTTTGAGATTTAGTCGAACTCGGGTCCATAGCTCAGCGGTAGAGCGTTCGGTTCACATCCGAAAGGTCGATGGTTCAAGTCCATCTGGACCTACCAAATAAAGAGTGGGAGTCTTGATTCAGGATAAAATTTTAGGTTTAGGTGTAACCTCGAATTCAAGGTAACGACCGAACATCAGCCGAGTTTGGGCGTGAATCGCTGGGATTGACGAGAAAAGAATAGCTGAAATCGGCACAAGTAACCACTGGGCCAACATAGGAATAAGATGAAGCCGGGATTTACCTTTTGGCATCGGCGCGATCAGACGGACAGAAATCCAGACCGAGATAGCGAGCAATATCCAAGAAAGAGCGAGTAGCCTGGACGCGTAAAAGCTTAAATTCGATCCAATAACCGTCGCGTTAAAATTTGGATTAAAGGCGAACGGCAGCCAAATAATCAAACCGATAAAAATGGAGGTTGTAGCGAGTGAGATAAAATCGTCGCTAAATTTTATAATTTTTTTGGCCCGTTCCCAGACGGGAATATGTTTGGCCCTGAAGGTTTTTCTGACTATATAAGGAAAATGTTCAACCATATAGCCCCACCTAACCCTCTGCTTGTATTGACTTGAAACTGTTGACCAAAAATTATCACCAACCACGCTGTCCATATAAACCGGTATAAAAATCGGGATTACTCGGTAACTTGTGCCATATTTATAGAATGCTCTCCAAAATTGTCTTGAATCCTCGTTGACAACTTTTGTGTCCCAGAATTTAAGCTCGATTAACGATTTAAGTGACATAGCGTGGGTCGCTGAATTAAACAATCTCCATGGTCGAGCTGACTCTATAAGATGCCAAAAAGAGGTAGCGAAGCTAAGCAGACGGGAAAAAAACGGGGCTGACCAGATGTTGTTCGAGAAAATTGGAATTGGCTGGTATGAAGCAAGCTGGCTTTTTGGAGCGGTCAGAAAGTTGTACCCAAGGGCTAAAAAGTATGATCTATGAAATCTTGTATCAGAATCCGCCACGGTTACTAGAACTTGACTTGGATCAATTCTACGTGATCTAACAACTCTAGCCAAAGCCAGGCCAGCCGCTGTGATATTAGCCCCCTTACCCTTTAACTCATCTGGTTGATCGAAGTGGGTCGAAGTTAGTATTTGGGCAAACTTTGACCTGAAATAATTTCGGATAACTTGAGCCTTCTCTTGGCCCGGTATCCCTTCCCTGTTTTCGACTGCCAAGACTAATATCTTTCTGCTTTTTGGATAATCAGTTTGGGCAATAGACTCGATTGATTTGATGATTAACTCGACCGGTTCGTTAAAAACGGGAATTATAACCGCTTGCCAGACCTGTCTCCAGTTTATCTGCTCGTGATCAAGTTTGGATTGCCAGTTTGTTTTTTTCGCACGCTCAAGTGATTGCCAGCCTGATATCAAATGCCAAGCCATGTCTGAGGCTCTGAAAATCCAGTATAAATCAAAAATCAAGATAAATACCGCCAGGGCGACCGGTTGGTAGATAGCCATGAAAACAGGAAAAGTTAAGATCAGCCAAGTTATTAGTCCTGGTATTATCTCAAGGAGTCGGTTGACGGCTTTATTAAGTTTCATTAACTCAATATTAGCCTAATCAGCATTGTGGTAATAATTATTAAAATAGTAATGTTTGTTCCTGCCAGAACAATACTTAGGGCCATTAGTTTTGGTCTAGCCAACCAAGCCAAAATCAAGTTTAGGACAATACTTATACCGGCCGCAAAAACGGGTGTCGGATCAAATCTATACAACCAAACCCATGCCATAAAGAGTAGGATCAAAAAAATGAAACTTAAGCTAAAAACAGCTTTTAGCTTCAGGTCGCCTTTATCTGAGAAGAGCGATCTTGTTTCGGTCATATAGTTAATCTGATTAGCTGAATCATCTGACGATAAAAGTTGAATTTTAAAAAATATCAGTTGTCAATAAATAGTTTTTAATGCGAGCCGATGAGAGGAGTCGAACCTCCAACATTTCCCTTACGAAGGGACTGCTCTACCATTGAGCTACATCGGCCAGTTTTAACTTGGGCGATATATTAGTTGTTTAGTTAAATATTGAGGCATGAATCTATAATAATCATGTTTGACTTATTTTTATGAAATCTTGGTTTTAACAATATCATAAATAATACCAAATCCTGAAAACTCTCCTGGGTGGACAAAACAGTCCAGACTAGAAAATAGGATCTGTAGAGGCAAAACAACAAACAGCACTTCGTGCCGCCCACCAATTCGTCGGTCAAAAACCGGAAAGTCTAATTCTGGAGTATTTATACAACAAAGCTCGAACTTATTTTACCGAAAATTTCTGAAAAAATCCAATCGCTCCGCCCCGCCGCCGTGCCGCTCACACGGCACTGCCTCGCAGAAAATTTTGCCTTACATTTTTTGATAGTGCGCCCCCAAAAAAAATTTCAAATAAGGAAAAGCAAAATTTTCTGCTCGGCTCCGCGCTTATCACGCGGGGCGGCGGGGCTTCGCTTTGGCTC
>CAYZGQ010000021.1:0-10088 GCA_964478135.1 uncultured Candidatus Saccharibacteria bacterium | reverse complement strand
CAGGTATAGACTGGTTCACAGGTATAGACTGGTTAACTTGATAGTTGGTACTGGTCGAGGTTGGTCCGAGACCGGTCGAGTTAATAATCGATTGAACGGATTGACCTGCCGAAGGGCAGGCGCTTGGGGCAAGATTCTGGCCTGCTTGACCAGTTTGACTGGCACTGGTGTTTTTTGATTTTTTTGATCGGGCTATCCAAACTCTTTGGCCGGCTCGGATCAGCCGAGGATTTTTAACCAAACCAGCCTTCAGATTGAGTTTGACCAGCTGGTTAAAGTTGACCTTATGGTTTTTGGCGATTCGCCAGAGCGACTCACCCTTGACCACAGTGTGCCAAAACCCCTCGGGTTCAGGCCGGGTTGATTGAACTGGCGCCGGTTGGGCTATCGCTATTGTTTCAGTTTTAGCTTCAAATGAGCCGGACTCGATCAAACCTGACTGAACTAGCCAATCCGACTCGATTAGACGAGGCCCTGGCTCAAGCGCGGCCAGATTGCCAAACAGATTTGGCTGACTTATCGGCTCTGGTTGAGCGATGACTGTCGAGGTAAGGGTAAGCGTGTCTTGGACGGTTGCCGACGGAGCTGAAGTTAAGGTCGGCCTAGTTTGAGCCAGGCCAATATTTTGTTCTGTTTGATCAAGATTGATACTTTTTGGAACAGGTTGGTTCCAGTAGACAAAGTCTTCAGGCTGATGTTTAGGGATATATATCTTTTGACCAATATAGATGGTGTAGTTGGGCCCGGTCACTAACCCTCGCCTGAGGTTATGATTAATTAATCGAGTCGGCTCAATCGTCCAGCGTTCAGCAATCCAGTTTAGACTCTCGCCCGGGCGCTTAACTTTGTGCCAGGCGCTGGCGCTCACTCCTGGAGCAAACCAAATGCTCAAGATGATAACAACAACCGCAATGACACGAAAGACACGGCTAATTTCCCGATTCATTAGCAACGCTCCTTTTTCCATTATTAAATTGCCACAGACTAGTCTAGTCTACATCATAGCGTTCGAATTGCCAAAACCCTGATGGCTGATTGGGTCAAAAACCATACCCAACAATCGACGACAAGTTATTCGACAATCAAATTGCCAACCGTTTGAATTAATTATTTTGAAAGAAATCCCACAGAAGCTGATTAATGCTCTCTGGAATATCAAGCGGTTTTTTCCCGGCCTGGTGCCGGTAGCTCGACCAAGCCTGCATATAAATAAAGGCTTGTTTGGCTGCCTCTAGCCTATGCCGACCGATCACCGGGCGGTTACGGACAATGATGTGTGAGTGGTGCTGGAGTGTGATAAGCACGGTCCAGCCCAGAAACTGCCATTGCCCGCCTGCCTGGCGCGCCCAGTGTGCTAGGACGATTAACTTATCCGTAACCCTCCCTGGTCTAACATTACTGACCACGAACTCCATTTCATCGATCAGTTGATTTCCTCCTGGCGCTAACCAGCGCCACCACTGCCATGTGCGATTTACCCTAGTAAACTCATAGTCTACTAGAGTCTTGGTGTAGCCAAGCTGGGTTAATGCTTGGCTAAACTCTACCTGTTGAGCGGTCAAGTTTATCTCAACAGGTAAGCGGGCCGGCTGGCCAGAACCAGCCAGTCCCGCCTGGCTGAGCGCTATCCGTATTGCCAGCCAAAGCCCTACTTTAATTTCGAACATTTTCCACCTCCCGCCCGCGTAGTGCCTCGATCCCTCGAGCTCGTCCGAGCCGCCCTCCAAAACGGATCCGCCGAGCGTCTTTGATAAGTTGATTGTTAACGGGCGAGACTAGACAAACTATACTAACAATTATCGTTCTGATCAACCAATTAAGTACTGCAAATATCTTGTCTTGCCTATTTCGCTTGCGTTTAGCTGTCGTATTTACTGATCGCTCATCTCGCTTGACCTAGATTCTGTTGGGCTAAATCCAGTGACTTGACTAGCGTCTAGGCTAAACTGGTCAATCGAGAATCGCTTGACGCTCGCTCGATAAGCAAGAGAAAATTCGAACAGTTGTTTTTAGTGGCTAACGGTCGTACAATAACGTTATGAATCAACCACAGAATCTTAATCAGCTGGTTCGTCAGTTTTTGGAATACTGTGAGCTTGAAAAGGGCCGGAGTCAGCTAACGATTCGCAATTACGATCACTACTTGGGACGGTTTTTAACATTTTGTCAGGAGCAGTCAGTTAACTTACCCAGTCAGATCATCCTTGAGTTGGTGCGCCAATTTCGGCTCTGGCTGACCCGTCAACCCGGACGACCAGATCCATCCGGTCAAGCGAGTCGGCTGTCCCAAAAAACGCTCAACTACCACTTGATCGCCCTGCGCTCTTTTCTCAAATACTTAGCCAAGCATGACATTGACACTCTGGCAGCGGAAAAGATCGATCTGGCGGATCAGCCTGATCGGCAAGTCGAGTTCCTCACCATCGACGAAGTTGAGCGACTCCTTGAAACGCCTGACCCTGCGAGCAAAACCGGCCTGCGAGATCGGGCGATTTTAGAAGTCCTCTTTTCAACTGGTTTGCGCGTGTCTGAACTGGCTGGCCTGACTCGAGGCCAAATTAATCTGGAGACCCGCGAGTTTGCCGTTCGAGGTAAAGGAGGTAAGGTTAGGGTGGTCTTTTTGTCCCCGACAGCGGCTGACTGGCTGGGCAAATACCTCAAAACCTTATCTGAAGATATAGATAAGATATTTCCGATAACTGTCCGTCAGATTCAGCGGATCGTCAACAAGCAGGCCCGCAAGGCAGGGATTGTCAAAAACGTCCACCCCCACACCATGCGCCACTCTCACGCGACCGACTTGCTCCAGTCCGGGGCTGACTTGCGTTCAATCCAGGCGATGCTTGGCCACTCATCAATCACGACCACCCAGATATATACTCACATCACCAATCCCGAGCTCAAACAAGTCCATGACGCCTTTCACGCCCGTCGGCGCCGGGGCACCAAATCAGAATTGCCCGGTTCGGATGCTCAAACTAACACCGCAGTTCCAGTCACCCCATAGCTACCTAACCTTTTTTATTTAGACCGAGTGACTGGGTTCCAAGGTTTTATCAGCCGGTTTCGTCAGCGTGAGGTAGTGAGGCGCCTTAACTCTAGCCGCCAGAATTCGGGCTTGACGAAATTTTGAGCGCGATGTAGTCTGGATACAGTTCGGATTTTGAGCGATCCAACTTGACCGATCTAATTCCTAAGCCAACATGGCCCTTGAAGTTCCAATTGATAAAATTGTTCCCCTAACTGAAGCGCGCGATCAGTTTTCCAAAATCGTGGCTGATTTAGAACAGGGTACCCCACTCTACATCTTAACCAAAAACGGCAAGCCAGCAGTCGCCATTGTCGCGATCGATCACATCAACCAACTGCGAGGCCTAGCCAGCCAAAACAGCGGTCAAACCATTCCTCCCCTGCCAGTTAAAAGAGCCGATTTGAAACTAGATCAGACTTTACCAGCCCAAATGCCAGTTTTGACTAATAGGCCTTTGGCCGAGCCAACACCCAAACCGGCTTTATCGTCCGTTTTACCAGGATCGTCTGTCAGGCCGCCGGAGCCGATCCCGCTTGATCAATTGGGTCGACCGGCCAATCCAATTCCGCCTCCGATTGATGTACCAGATCGCCCAACAAGCCCTCCACCTAAACCAGTTGCTAAGCCTTTTCCTCCTGTGCCCGAGCCGCCAGCCGCTCCGGCGAGCCCTGTTTTGTCTAAGCCGTCCGCGCAAATTAGTCCAAGCCAAGACATCCTAGAGCCTAACCCGTCCATTGTGCCGTCAGGCTCCAGTCCAGATCAATCCCAGACCGGAGTTGTCGGTCAAAACAATTTTCCCCCGGCGGCCGGGCCAAAAATTGTCGAGCAAATCCAAAACGACCCGCGAGACATGGACATTTAGTCTCCCGAGTTGACCCAAATCGTTCTTTTGACTTGAGTTCTAAACAGTCACTCCGCTAGAATCAGATTCTATGGCCTTATCGGTTGGAATAGTTGGTTTGCCCAATGTCGGTAAGTCGACCCTTTTTAACGCTCTGGTCAAACGCTCGCAGGCGAGCGTTCACAATCACCCGTTTACCACAATTGAGCCAAATGTGGGCGTGATTGACGTTCCAGATGATCGGCTCCAAAAAATAGCCCGTATCTTTAACTCAAAAAAAGTTACCCCAGCCAGGATCAAGTTCGTTGATATAGCCGGACTGGTCAAAGGGGCCCATCAGGGCGAAGGTTTGGGCAACCAGTTTTTGGTTCATGTTCGCGAAGCAGACGCGATCGTTCTAGTGACCCGCCATTTTCGCTCCCCAGATGTTGTCCACGCGCTTGGTCGGCTTGATCCAGCGGCCGACCTTAAAACTGTTGAAACTGAACTGGCGCTAGCAGACCTGCAAACACTTGACCGGGCGATCAAAGCAATCTCGCCCAAGGTTCGAACTGGCAATCAAGAGTCAGCCCGGGTACTACCGTTATACCAAAAAATAGTGAAACTGCTTAACAGTTTAGACTTGGTCAGTCTCGAATCAGAGTTCTCGAAAATGGATTCAAACTCACAGGCGATCGTCAACCAGCTTCATCTCATGACTCTCAAACCAATTATCCATATTGACAACATTGACGAGGACCAACTGTCAGATGGTTTAGCTAATGACAGTCTTAGAATTTGCGCTAAACTCGAGGCCGAGCTGGTCGAGCTTAGCAACTTCGAGCAACAGGAGTACCTCAAAAGTCTGGCTATTAGACAGACCGGGTTGGATCAACTGATCAAGCGGGCCTACCTGACGCTCGGACTGGTTACTTTTTTTACTTCTAACTCAAGCGAAACCCGAGCCTGGCCAATTAAAAGTGGCTCGTCCATGGTTGAGGCGGCGGCCAAGGTTCACACCGATATGGCTCAAGGCTTTATTGCGGCTCAAGTGATCAGCTGGTCAGATTTGGTCACAGCCGGTTCTTGGTCCCAAGCCTTAAAACAAGGTTTGGTTAGGACGCAAGGTAAGTCTCAAAAGGTTTCACCAGGCGATCTGATAGAGTTTAGATTTAAGACCCGATCCCGTATAATGTGAATTTCTGATCAGCCGTTTCGGGCGGTGAAAAACCCGAACGTCTCAAGGGCTAGCCCGATTTCATTTTGGTATTGTTATGTTCTAACAGGTCTTGCATTTTCTCACAGGTTTAGCTAAACTCTTTTTAAGATGCCAAAATACAGGGTGACGCTTTTAAGTCAAGATGAGTCAACAGCTGATACTGTTTTGGGCGATTCAGTTGCTCGGGCGGGCGGGAGTGTGATTTGGGTCAAGCCGATCGGTCGTCGCGGGCTGACCTATCCAATTAAGAGCCAGACCGAGGCGATCTATACTAACGCGGCGATCGAATTACCAGCTAGCAAACTTGAACAGTTTAACAGTCAATTAAGGCGGAGTGACAAAATTTTACGTCACCTCTCGGTTGCTTTTTTTGAAACAGCGATTACGCCGGATCGACCAGCCCAACCAAGGCGGGTTGGGTTGGCTCCAAAAGTAAGACCGACCGAGCTTGAACCAGGCCGACTTGATCAAGATTCAGACCAGACAAAGAAAGCCCCCAAGTCAGTTAAGTCAACTTTGAAGGCCAAAGATTTAGATAAGCAGTTAGCCAAGATTTTGGAAGGATAATGGCAATTTCAATTAATAAAGCGATAATTTTAGGCAACGCCACCCGTGATCCGGAAGTCAGGGTGACCCCAAATGGCCGATCGGTGGCCAACTTTGGCGTGGC
The DNA here is from genome assembly GCA_964478135.1 of uncultured Candidatus Saccharibacteria bacterium. Lineage (GTDB taxonomy): Bacteria > Patescibacteriota > UBA1384 > GWA2-35-9 > CAYZGQ01 > CAYZGQ01. The sequence continues at coordinate 4,348 of CAYZGQ010000021.1, read as the reverse complement.
CACCAACCGCCGCTGGAAAAATCAGGATGGCCAAATCCAAGAAGATACCCAATTTCACGATGTGGTGGTTTGGGGCAAACTGGCCGAGATCATCGGACAAATTGTCAAGAAAGGAACCAAAATTTATGTTGAAGGCAGGCTTCAAACTCGCAGCTGGCAGGCCCCGGATAACTCCAAGCGTTATCGGACCGAGATCGTGATGGAAAACTTTGTGCCTATGAGTCCGCGCTCGGATGAGGCCCAAATCGCGGCCGATCAACCGTCCCAGCAAGACGTTCCCTTAGCCAAAGGTCCTCAGGAGCCTAAAACAGCCAAATCTAAAGATCAAAAGAGTCTCAAGGATCAAACCCCAAGCGCCGACGGAGATCCTGACGCGATTGATCTTGACGAGATTCCATTCTAGATTTGATCGGTTTTAGAGTGCTGATATATATCAAAGACATTTCTATTAAATACTGATTCAATACTTCCTCGTCAAACAATGACCAGCCGCAGACAATGCCATTTTTGCCGTTCAAAAATAGTCCAAGTTGACTATTGCGATACAGACACCCTCAAGCGTTATTTAAGCGGTTGGGCCAAGATCAAGCCGTCCAGTCGATCTGGCGTGTGCAGAAAACATCAGCGGCGCTTGTCCAGCGCGATCGAGAGAGCCCGATTTTTAGCTCTTTTGCCATACTCTCGGCGTTGAAAATCAAAGGGCTGGGTTGACCGATCCGGTTCTTGGTATCAGTTATGCTGGGCATTACCGATTTACAACCAGGAGTTGTTTTCAGGCTTCATGGCAAGCCTTTTTTGGTTATTGCCTCGACTCACAAGCAGTTGGGCCGAGGTTCTGGTATTCAAAACATTAAGGCGCGCAACTTGATCGAGGGGACTGTTTTGAACTTGGCGTTCAAGGGCAATGAGTCGTTTGAGGAGATTGAACTTGATCGCCGATCGGTCAACTATCTTTATCACGATCAAAACCAGGCTTATTTTATGGATCAAGAAACTTTTGATCAGTTTAGTTGGCCGCGCGATTTGATTAAAAATCAACTCCAGTTTCTAAACGAAGGTCAGGCGGTACAGCTGATCTATCTAGATGGCCGACCGAGCGTCCTAGAACTGCCGATTAAAGTTAAGTTGACGGTTCAACAAACCGATCCAGGAATTAAGGGTGATCGGGTCAGTTCCGGGACCAAATCAGCCCAGCTTGAAACCGGCGCGATCGTTCAGGTGCCTTTGTTTGTCAAAAACGGCGACACGCTGGTTATAGACACGCGAGACGGTTCATACGTCGAGCGGACCAAAAAATAGGATCACCAAAAAATCAGCTCCACTTAAGCCAGAAGACTGGCTAAATGGCGACATGTCTTGTTAGAATAAATCTAATGACTCGCCTAGTTCTTGTCTCAAAATTAGTTGATCTGCCGATTGTTGAGTTCCAGTCTGGCCGCAAGATTGGTCGAGTCGGTGATGTTTTGATCGAACTTGATACAGGCAAGTTTATTGGCGTGACGATTCGGGGTTGGTTTTTGAATCGGGTGATTGTTGAATCCAACCAAATTGTTTCAGTTGACCAGGTCGGTTTGACGATTCACTCTGGCGCTTCCTTGCCAGGATTAGATGAGGTTGATCAGGCTCAAAAGGTTTTCCGGCGCGGTTTCCGCTTAATTGGCGCTCGGGTCCGGGCGAAATCCGGTCTCCACTTGGGATCGGTTGTTGACGCTTCGGTTGATTTAGAGTCGAACTATTTGGCCCAGATTCATGTTGGCCGTTTTCTGGCTTCCGAACGAATTATCTCTCGGGATCGGATCGTTGACGTTCAGGATTCAACCATTATTGTTGACGACGACATCGATGGCCAGACAGCCGCCGCGCCCGAGTTGGCATGATTTTGTCCCAAGGGCGGACTAACGGGCTGGGTCTTTTTTGTTTCTCTGACTCGAATCGGTCTATGACGCTTTACTGATCCAGGGTTGGAATCAAACAGGTGAGCGAGCAATCTATGACAGGACATAGTTTATTATTTTAACTTTCTAACAAAGACCCCCTCGCCAATTGGCGAGGGGGTCTTTGAACTATTTTTCTTTCTACTCGATATCTTTGATGGGTCGTTACAGATCCATACCGGCCGGTGGGCTGGGCAGATTGTCATCTTTTTTCTCCGGCAGATCAGCCACCGCCGCTTCGGTCGTAAGCAACATAGCGGCCGCCGAAGCGGCGTTTTGGAGAGCCGCCCGGGTTACCTTGAGTGGGTCAATGATACCAGCCTTGAGCATGTTAGTATATTGGCTGGTTAAGGCGTTGTAGCCCATACCTTGTTCTAGTTTGCGTACTTCAGCCAGGACGACACCGGCGTCAGCGCCCGAGTTGGCCGCGATTTGACGGAGCGGTTCGGTCAAGGCTTTTTTAACAATCTGCGAACCGATCAGCTCATCGTCCTCAAGAGTCAGGTTGTCAATAACGCTGATCGTGTCAACCAGAGCGACCCCGCCTCCAGCCACGATCCCCTCTTCAACCGCAGCCTTGGTAGCTGAAACCGCGTCTTCAACCCGATGCTGTTTTTCCTTTTGTTCAAGCTCGGTGGCGGCGCCGACTTTAATCACCCCCACGCCCGAGGCGAGCTTGGCCAGTCGTTCTTGCAGTTTTTCTTTATCATAGTCTGAAGTTTCTTTTTCAATTTGGAGTTTGATTTGGGCGACTCGAGCCTTGACATCCTCGCTTTTGCCCTTGCCCTCGATAATTGTCGTTTTATCTTTATCTGCCACGACCTTGCGAGCTTGCCCGAGCAATTCTTGGGTCACGTTTTTAAGCTCAACCCCCATGTCTTCAGAAACAACTTGACCGCCTGTTAGAATAGCGATGTCTTGGAGCATTTCCTTCCGTCGATCGCCAAAACCCGGCGCTTTAATCGCCAATACGTTCAGAATGCCGCGCAATTTATTGACCACAAGTGTTGCCAAGGCTTCACCGTCAACTTCTTCCGCGATAATTATCAAGTCCTTTTTACCAGTCGAGGCCAAGTTTTCGAGCATCGGCAAGAGGTCCTGGATCGAAGAGATTTTTTTGTCGGTAATCAAAATATAAGGATCTTCCACCACTGCTTCTTGTCTAGTCGTGTCAGTAATGAAGTAGGGCGAAATGTAGCCTTGATCAAACTGCATCCCCTCGACCACTTCATTGTCAAGGCCGAGCGTTTGGCCTTCTTCAACCGTAATAACTCCATCTCGGCCGACTAAGTCCATAGTTCCGGCAATCATTTGGCCTATTTCAGGGTCGTTGGCCGAGATTGTGGCAACCCGGGCGATGTCTTCCTTGCCCGAGATTGTTTTTTTGTTTTTCTCGAGTTGTTTGACCACCAGCCTGGTTGTCTTTTCAATCCCCCGCCGGATCGCGACCGGATTGGCTCCAGCGGCGATTAAGCGCAAACCCTCGTTGATCATTGTTTGGGCCAGGATCGTGGCGGTGGTCGTGCCGTCTCCAGCCACATCGTTGGTTTTGGAAGCCGCTTCCTTGACAATCTGGGCGCCCATGTTTTCGAACTTGTCTTCGAGCTCAATTTCCTTGGCAATAGTTACTCCGTCATTGGTCACGATTGGCGGTCCGAAACTTTTGTCTAAGACCACGTTTCTACCCTTGGGACCGACGGTGATGCGAACCGTGTCTGCTAGTTTATTAACCCCTCGCTGGAGCGAGTTGCGGGCCTGTTGATTATATTTAATTTGTTTTGCCATAACTAACCTCTAATAGTTATTACTTATGTTAAAATATTACTTATCTTGATTTATGACTAATTATTTTTGAGCTGTCTTATTTAGTTTTTGATAACGGCTAGGATATCGGATTCGCTAATAACTTTCAGCTCTTCGCCGTCAAGCTCGACTTCGTCGCCGCCGTATTTAGCAAACACGACCAGATCGCCCTTTTTAACCGACATTGGTCGGCGCTGACCCTTGTCCCAGGCGCCCGGGCCAACCGCTAGAACCTCGCCCTTTTGGGGTTTTTCCTTAGCGCTGTCGGGAATGACAATCCCGGCTTTGGTGGTTTGGTCTGCCTCCAAAGGTCGGACCAAAACTTTGTCTGAAACTGGCTGGAGTGATGCCATTGATTCCTCCTGACTTAATTTTGTTAATAGTGTTATAAACTAGATTAAAAAACTATCGACTTTAAGAAGAAACGTAGCCCTCCTTCCCAAAATCAATAGTTTTTTGATCGGGTCGATGTCGAGTGGCGCGAGTCGGCGAAGGGGGATACGCCAACCCGCGCCGATTTTTAATTATAACACAACTTTAATTTTTGTCAAGCTTTTGGACTGGTTCAATACATCGAGGAGATTTTTTAAGTTGATAACGTTCTCTCATAA
>CAYZGQ010000020.1:0-10253 GCA_964478135.1 uncultured Candidatus Saccharibacteria bacterium | reverse complement strand
CCTTCAAGCTCCCGGCAAAAGAGGATTGGTTAAAAACGATCGAGCCGTTGATTTTCGGCCAACCGGAGACGGTCTCCGAGCTCTTCAGGCTCGAAGACGAGCCGGGCGAGGAGGTGACCGGCGAGATTAGAACCAGAGTTCTGGCTTTGAGACTCGAGAAATCGGCCAAAAACCGAGCGACTTGGCTGGTCAGAGCCGAACAGGAAACCAATATCGAGTCTCTCGAGAAAGAGACGATCAAGCTTGATTATCGAATCGAACTGATCAGAAAAGACAATCGTTGGTTGGTCAGCTTTCTTGAGCCGATTGAACCGATCGAGTCCGAGCGTTCCGAGCCCGAGGCCCAAAACATCCCATTTGATCTTGCGCCGGCGCCCGACCCGCTGGTTTTACCTGACGCCAGCCCAACTAGTCTAATCTATTTTGACTACGGCGGGTCGGCCGGACCTGGATTTTACGCCCTTGAACAGTCCGGTCAACCAATTAAAATTAGCCTTAAGCTTAGTCAGCCGCCCAACCGGATCGTCTGGTCGCCAGATCATCAGCGGGCCTTCCTCCAAGTTGTCTTTGACGCCCAGCGCGAGCGAGCGCTCGGTTCGCCCTATTGGCGGCCAGGGACGCGTGACGGTCAGGTTCTTAACTTTATCTTCGAGCGCTCGCTCGATCGGCTCACACCCTTAGACAGTCGGCTCGATCAGGCGATCTGGTCAACCGACAGCCAAAGCCTCTGGTACACCAAGCCAATCAGCCCGAGCCGAACAAGCTTGATCCGCTACGATAGTTCGACCGGCGTCTCGGCCGCTTGGGGCGCGCTCGAGCAGTCACATTGGGAGTTGATTGGTTTTAGCAGTCAGAATCACTTACTTATGACACTCCCAAGGCCGGATGGATTGGCCCAGCTAGTCCAACTTAAACTCCAGCCCGGCCCAGAATTGCAGATCGTTCGATCCGGTATTGGACTCGATCGGCCAATGCTCGCCCCAGATGGCCGCCGGGTCTTGGTCAGCTCGCCCAAAAACGACCCGGCTCAACCGAGCGAAAGCCGAATAATCGATCTTGCCCAGCCCGATCAAAGGTACGACTGGGTGGTTGACCGCGTCCCATTATTCCAGGGCTGGTGGATTTCTCCAGACCGGTTTATAACTGCTTCGCACCAGGACCCAGACAACCTTGACCTGCTCGACATTTTCCTCTGGGATGTATCAAAAAAGACTAAACAGCTGATCGCCAGCGCTCCTGGACTGATTGGCCCAATTGAAGGAATTTTTTACTCAAACGGCACGGTCTATCTTTATCACAACAATTTTTTGAGAGCAGTACCAATCCTGACCAAACTCTAATCAAAACCAGATATACTCAAATCAGACAAGCGGCAACCGCTCGATTGGGTTCACAATGATCCAAGGGGGCCGGGTTTGAACCTCTTGGCATATCTGGGCTAAAATCACAGGGTCAGATGTTCTTGAATAAAGGAGGCAAAATGACTGTGGTCAAAAAAATCATAATCGCGCTCGCGACCCTAATCGTCGGCGGCGCAATGATTTTGGGCCCGCGCTGGTCTGGCAGAGCCTTAACACAGCCGGTCAAGCTTGGACTGAAACCCAGCTTGGAAGTTATACCGGGCAAGATAGTTCCTAAACCAACAGACTACAAGCCCTGCTGGGTCTTTAAGAAGACCGCCAAGAGCCACACGACCGATGAACCGCGGATCGGGCTGCCTCAACTGATAAATCCCAAGACTCTAAGGATTATGACCTTCGAAGGTTTCTTCAACCGCACCCTGATAGACTTAAACCTCGCTGGCGAGCGGGTGAACGTAATCAAACAGTACAAAGCGACCAGTATCACGCCCTATACCCTCACCAATCCTCTGGGACAAAACTTTCACCAAAGCCTTAATTATGACGGATGCGGTCGATGTAGAGACGTTAAATAACAAGTTCATTGAGTTATATGATTTAAACTCCGAGTTGACCACTCAACTGGATCGGACGATCGCCGAGACGGCTTGGAGTTTGGATCAATGTGCTATAATAAATTTACTAAGGAGGAGTGATCGAATCCCAAAACCCGCAACCGAATCAGCCCGAATCAGGCCCGGCCCAGTCTCAATCCAGCCCGACGACAGACTCAACTTTGGGTCTAATCCGGGCCAGCCAGCCGCCGGTTAATCTTGAGCCAGCGGCTCAACCAGCGGTCCAGGGCCCGGCTCAAAGACTCAATCTTAAATCAATCGGCCTGGGGCTCGGACTGGTTGGGACGCTGGCTCTGGTGGTAATTTTTGGCCCAAAACCAATCAAAATCAATCTCCCTCAAGGGGTTCAAATGACGCTCGGCGGCCAGGCGGTCTCCGCCGGAGCGACCCGCTGGCTTTGGCCCGGCCGCCATCGCCTGGTAGTCAAGGCACCAGGCAAAGTGCCCCAAATTCGTGATCTTCGGCTTAAACCGGCTCAACTCAAAACCGATCTTAACCTGGAACTCAAAGACCTACCTCAAGCGGTCAAACTGCTCGACCAATCGGTCGAGAGCTTTGACTATCAAACCTCAACCGACACTGTCCTGGCTTATCTTAAACAAAACCGCACGATCGTAAGGTTAAGGCTAAACCCGCAGGCTCCAAATGACAAGACTGAACCGCCGCCGGCGCTCGAGCCAGCCACCGCTCCGGCTCTACCCGAACTGACCCAAATCGCCTACTCGCCCGACTTTAATCTGGCGGTCTTGACTAAATCCGACGGCGAGGTCGGGCTTTACGACTTCGCCCGCTACGATCTGCTAAACCAAGAATTTCGGCTCTGGTCAAAAGACATCATCTCGCCCGCCTGGCGGCCGGACGGCCAGCAAATACTCTACCTCTACGCCCCTCCGGGGGGCGAGCGCTCGCTGATCGCGACCGATCGCAAGCACCAGCAGCTCGATCGGCTCTTTGACGCCCGGCAGGAAAATCTTGAAAAAGCCCAAATGAGTTACGCCGCCTCGGGCGAGCTGGCCCTAATTGTTGGTTCGGGCAATCTTTACCTTTTCACCTTCCCAACCAAAGTTCTGACTAAACTAGTCTCCGGTGGGGTCGAAGGCGGCTTACTTTCGCCCAAAGGCACCAGGGTTATTTTCAGTCAGGACGGTCAGCTCAAATGGATCGAGTTCGAAAGCGAACCCAATTTTCCTCAAGGTCCAGATCAGACCGAGCTGGCGGTCGGCCGAATCGCCGCCGCCAACCCCAATGGGCTGGGATTAAACGGCCAGATCAGCCAAGTCGCTTTTTTGAGTGAGGACCTTGTTCTGGCGGCCGAATCTGATCGTCTGGTTAAAATCAGACTCTCTGACGGCAAAAGACGGCCCTTCTTTGCTAACCTGGGTCAACTCCAACCCGATAAGATTAAATTAACTCGAAACCTCCAATCAATACTCTTCCTGGCCCAAGGCAGTCTCTGGCAAATCGAGCTCGAAGACGGACAGGCCGAGTAATCTTTGTTTTGTTAATCCGCTCCAATATGACTGAACCAGGTTTTAATCAACCGATTGACGACGACTCGAACGATTCGCTAAGCGACCAAAAGGATCAACGGTCCCGGCCCAAGGGTCAATCAGCTTTGGGCCAGGCGGCCCAAAAAGCCGGTCAAGAGCTGGGAAAACAAGCCGGCCAGAAAATCGGGGCCGCCGCTGGTTCGACAGTCGCCCCGGTTGTCGGCACGATCGCGGGCGGGATTGCCGGCCAGCTGATAGGCAAGTATGGCGGTCGGGTTGTGATTTTCTTGGCCCTGGGACTGTTGTTATTAAATATTTTTATCTGGCTGATAATCATTTTTGTCTTTAACGGCCTGGGCTCTAACCAATCGATCACGCCCAGCCCGAGCGAAATCAAACAAATCAATCAAGACCTGATCGAGTCAGTGTGTCAGAGTTGCCAGGTTTCAGCCAGCGAGGGCTTGCCGCCGGTCATAAGCTCTGACCCGACTTGGCCGGCCGAGCCGGCCAAAGGCCTGAAAATCAGTCTAACCAACTCGGCTGATTTAGAGTTTATCAATCAGGGTTTGGTTGACGCGCCGGTCCTGCGCTTTTTAAACTGGCTGGTTACGCCCGGCGATCAAACCGTGTTCTGGCACGACCCAAGCCAAACCAGCCTCGGAGCCGATCAACCGAAAAAACCAATTCAAGGGGCTGGTTTTGAACACATCCGGCTCGACCAACTCAAATACGACGATGTCAGGCTCGATCAACAAACCGGCCAAGACCAAGGCCGGCTGGCTCGAAAACTGCCGGCCTCGATCGAGGGTCACTTGAATGATTTTAATCTTAAAAACCAAGACTCGTACTGGCAAAAAGTCAGCCGGCTCTTGGCTGGCTATACTAAGACGCTCGATGGCCGAACGACCGATCTTTTAAGCGACCGCTTGTTTCAAGAAACGAGTCAAAACACCCACTCCCTCAAGCCCGATCAGCCGGCCCAGGCGGCTGATGTGTCCGAAATCGGCTACATCAGCTGTTCGATTCAGGAGTTTGACTGGCAAACCGGCGCGGCCAAACCAGTCTATTCGTTTCGACTGCCAGTCAGACTGGTCTGGCAAAGGGGTCTAACGCAGGTCATCCAAGACGACAACCTGCACGCCTTTTTAGATCAAATCAAAGATGGGAGCCCGACCGGGATTGAGGGCGAGCCGGGGCTCGCCGCGGCTAAGGTCAGGGCCGGGGCCAACACTCCGGTGCTCGACCCAAACACGCCCAAAACCCGACCAGACTACTCCTTTCCGCCCCAAGCCTGGTGCGCAACGAAAGAGCTGGTTGACCAAGATCCGCCTCACCTGCCGACTGACCCGAGAAGCCCGGCCAAAGCAGATCAGTTTCGGGCTCGACTGATTGGCTCCAGCCCGAAAAGACCGGTCTTTTTAACAACCAGCCAACCGTTCCTTGGGCTGGTTCGGAAAAACATGTGCGATCTGCTTAAAAAAACGGTCAGTCTGGCTCAAGCGACCAAGGGTGATAACGACCCGCCGACTGTTGCGATCAAGCAGATCATGGTCAGCGCCAACTATCTTGCGCCTGACTGCCCAAAGGCCCTGTTTCAGGCCTCGGCCAAACTCTGGGGCCACCCGGATGACCAGAGCGCCCGGCAGGATCGCCAGAACTTCATATCAGGCGCGGTTGAGGAGGTGGCGGACGTCTCGCCCGGACAGGGTCTAGATCGGATCTACTATATGCGCGAGTCGCGCTTTGACTGGATTATCCATCTGGGACTGGCGGCCGACTGACGCTGGCGCTCAAGTAAAGAGTCAACTAAACTAAAACTACTGTGTTCAAGAAAACCCTCCTGGTTCTGACCGGTCTTGGTCTTGGATTGGCGCTTTTGGCCAGCCCGCCCCAAGGCGCCCGAGCGAACTCCTTGTTCGATGACATTAAGTTTGAGCCTGGTGAGATAAACAAAATTCTCCAGAGCGACCCAACAACGCTCGATAAATACACCAAACAATTCGAGGACAGACTGAAAACACTGGGTCAGCCGTTAGATCAAATCACAAAAAAAGTTTTAAGTGATCTCGCTAGTCAGATCAGCCAGTATGAGGCCGCCTGTCGTCAAGCGCAACAACAACTCAAACAACTGGGCAACAATAACGCTAACACTAACCAGATAATAACGATCACAGGTATTTCCGGCCAACCTGTTACAATTCCAGCCAATACTCAAGTTAGTACTGCGAAACAACAACTCCAAGATGTCTGTGATCAGTTCAACCAGCTCAAAGTCCGGCAGAAAATTCTCACCCAGTCCGGCGGATCTGGCATTAACCTGACTTCAGCCGGCCGATCAGCCCTGGCCGAGTACCTGCCCGACCGAGACGAGTGCTCTCCGATCAAGCAGGGTGGCGGTTTGCCGGTTGATTTTTTGGCCTGCCTACTGCCTTCAATCAACGCCCTGGCGGTTTTTGCCGCGGTGATTGTGATCGCCTACGCCGGCTTTCAGTACATCTCCTCCGGCGGCACGCCCGAACAAATCAGCCAAGCCAAAGATCTGATCATAGGCGCCCTGCTTGGTCTGGTGGCGATCTTTCTAATCGGCGCGTTTTTGGACTTTATGTTCACCAGCGAGCTGACTATTCCCAGCGGCCCGGCGCCCGGCCTAACCGGTTCGGGTACTTATGCCGGCCGCCAAACGCCTGGTTCACCTGGGGCAAACAACTCAGCCAAACCTGTCACGGTCCAGACAGCTAAATCGGTCAGGATCTCGATTAAAATTGAAAAAAGGGGGCTAACTCGGTTAAACCCCTGGGTCAAGGTCGCAGGCTGGACAGCCCAATACACAATGACAATCGATAACACAACTACTACCTTACCCGCCATTGAAGCGTCCGCGACCAGCAGCGATCAAGGCTATTTGGTTTTTGATACGCCTCCAATCAAGGCTAATCAGAATGCAAGCATTTTAATTAAGCTCTATAATTCAAAAGATAAATACCGTGTCGCAAAAAGGTTAACCATCAATAAAGAAGAATTCAAAGAAGCTTTGAATAGAGCTGCCACGACCAACAGTAGTCCTCAAATAGAAAAAATTGTTGTCATTTAGGTCCGGCCGGCCCGGCCCGAATCACGATTTTTCGAACCGCCTGACCGGTTAAACTAGATCTGATTTGCCTGATCCAGTCATCTCTCAATTGAAGCAAGTTCGCCCCTTGGGCCGGAGTGTCTGCTTCAACCAATAGCACGCCGTTTCTAATCGAAATCACCCGAGCCCGGTCCCCAATCACCCTTTGGGCCCCAGCCACAATCTGGGCCGCTTTTAGGGCGTGCTGGTTTTGCCATCTGGCCAGTTCTTGGGCAATCGAGCGCACTATGACCTGCCTTGGGCTAACTCAACCACTAACTGGTTTTTGGCTGGTTTGATCAGTTCTGGCTCGGCCGCGCTCACGATCACTTGGTAGAGGTCTCCCAGCAGGCGGCTAACCAATGAACGTCTGGGCCGATCCAGTTCGGAAAAAATGTCGTCCAAAAGCAGGATCGGGCGCTTTGACCCGGTCAAAAATTCCAGTTCGGCCAATTTAAGCCCCAGCAGACCCAAGCGAGCCTGGCCTTGGGAGCCGTAAGCGGCCAGCGGCCTGCCATCGATTGACAGCCCAAAATCATCCAAGTGCGGCCCGCACGAGGTGCTGGTCTGGGCGATGTCGCGCTCAAGCCGGCGCTCGAGTTGTTCGGCCGAGATAGGCGAGACCGCCAGCTCAAATGTCAGCTTGGCGCTTGAGCCGCTTAATGCCGGCCAGATCCGCTTAAACTGGCTGTTGAAAAATTGGGCCAGGGCTTGGCGCTCCAAACCGATCAGCCTAGCGTTGGAGATCAAACCGGCGTCCCAAAACGCCAGTTCATCCGATCGGGCCCTGCCTTGGGCCAGTCGGGCTAAAAGACGGTTGCGCTGGAATAAAATTTGAGAGTAGCCAATCAGCGCCTGGACATAGTCTTTGCTTTTTTGAACCAGTACTCCGTTGATCAGTTTTCGCCTCATGACCGGCGGACCAAAAGGCAAAAAAACGTCTTGGGGCAGGAACAGGACGCTGGTCAAATTGCCCAAAATACTGGTTGGCCGTTGATTCGCTCCGTTCAACCAGTACTTTTTGTCCGGCGGCGCCAGCCCAAGCTCAAGGGTCGCGGGTTGGGAAAACTGAACCCGACCGATAATTCGGGCCGCCTTAGCCGACCAAGCGACCAGTTCCTGATCCCGTCTCGCGCGCCAGCTTTTCCCAACAGAGAGCAGACGAATCGCCTCCAGAACACTGCTTTTGCCCGAACCGTTTGGCCCAACTAAAAAGGTCATCTGACCAAACTCAAAACTGGCCTGATCAAAGGAGCGAAAATTGGTTAGCTCAAGTTTGGTCAGCACACTGACAGTATACTCAAGGGCTGATGCGAACGAAAGTGAACTCGATTATTGTGGAGCGACCTTGGCGGCTCGTCAGGCTGACCTGAAACAGTTGGGCTAAGACTCAAAAAGCGCGAGACCCGGAGACAAGGCCGCTTGAGAGCGCGAGCCCTGGTCAAACTTCAATCACGACTGGTATCACCATGGGCGTGCGCTGGGTTTTTTCAAACAAAAACTGGCCCAGCTCTTCCCTGATTGAACGTTTGACCATTTCCCACTGGCTTGGGTGGCGGGTGTTGTGACGCTTAAACAACTGTCTAATCTGCTGTCGGCTTTGATACATCAAGTTTTCCTGGGCCCGCATGTAGACAAAACCGCGCGAGATTATATCGGGTGAGGAAATCATCTGGCCGGTTTTTTTATCAATCGTCAAAATGACCACGAAAATGCCGTCTTTAGCCATGGCCTGGCGATCGCGCAAAACTATGTTGCCGACATCGCCCACACCCAGACCATCGACCAGGACGTGCCCGGCCGCCACCTTGGTTTCGAGAACCTTACCCTTGCCTTGGTCAAACTCAATCACATTGCCGTTTTCGCAGACGAATATTTTATCCGGATCAACCCCCATACCCTGGGCCAGTCGTCCGTGGATTTTGAGCATTCGGTACTCACCGTGAATCGGAATAAAGTACTTGGGCTGGGCCAGGGCCATGAGCAGTTTTAGTTCTTCCTGGTGGGCGTGGCCGGAGACGTGAATGTCAACCGCCGAGCCGTAGATTACGTTAGCGCCCAGTTTGAACAGATTATCAATCGTCTCAAACACGCTCGGCTCATTGCCCGGAATGGGCGAGGCCGAGATCACAACCGTGTCGCCAGATTTGATTTGAATTTGACGATGTTCGCCGCTGGCCATGCGCACCAGGGCCGAGTACTCCTCGCCCTGACTGCCGGTGGCTAAGATCGTGATTTCGTTGTTAGGCAGACGGTTGACGGCTCGAACATCAGTCAAAAGTCCCTCCGGCACCCTAAGGTAGCCCAGGGCCATGGCCATGTTGATGTTGTTGTCGAGCGACCGGCCGGAGATCGCCAACTTGCGTCGATATTTTGAGCAGACGTCAATCACCTGCTGAATTCGGTTGATCTGGGAGGCGAACATCGCCACGACCACTCGGCCCGGGGCGTCTTTAAAAATTTTGTCAAACGACTCGGTGATGACCCGTTCGCTCAAGGTGTAGCCGGGCCTTTCGGCATTAGTTGAGTCAGATAAAAAGGCGGTCACGCCCTCTTGCCCAAGTTGAGCAAAACGGGCTAGGTCGGTTTTTTGCCTAAAAATTGGAGTGTGATCTATCTTCCAGTCGGTCACGTGCAAAAAATTGCCGTGTTCGGTTTTAATAAACAAAGCCAAATCGTCCGGAATCGAGTGGGCCATCTGAATAAACTCGATCTCAAACGGCCCGAGCTTGAGTTTCTCGCCCGGGGAGACGACCGATATGTTCGGGTTTTTGACTCCTACTTCATCCAGTTTTATTTTAATCATACCGGCTGTCAGCTGACCGGCGAACATCGGCGCCTCCAGCTTGGGCCAGATGTAGGGCAGGCCTCCGATGTGATCCTCGTGGCCGTGGGTAAGAATTATGCCTTTAATCCGGTGCTTGCGCTCGATTAGGTATTTAACGTCCGGTATCACGAAATCAATCCCCAGCATCGCCTCGTCTGGAAACATAATTCCGGCGTCAACCACGATGATATCTTGGCCCAATTCATAGACAGTCAAGTTTTTGCCGATCTCGCCCAAACCGCCCAAAGGAATAATTTTAAGTGTTTCTTGACGAAACGGCACGCTGACGGTCGGGCGGCCATTTGAACTGGTTTGATCAATCACTCGAACCGGACCGATATCTGCCTTTTGGTCGTTTTGCCTTCGGTAGGAGCGGCCTAGGGTCGGCGCCCTAGAAACTCGAGAGCCGGGAATCCGGTTAGGCGATCTTGGGTTTGGGTTTGGGTTTGGGCGTGGACTTGGACTTGAACTTGGACGCAAGGCGCTTAAGCTTTTTCCCTCCGAAGGGTTTGAGACGAGCTGATTAGTGTTGGTCATAATAAGTTTTGGCCGTCCTGGAACATGAGTAAACTCACGTCCCGGGACGCTAGATCAAAAAAATTAGTTAGTTTACGAACAATTAGTCACCAGAGTGGTGAAAAGTATCTTGGCTCAATTGTCGAGAACTTCGACGAGCTTAGGTCTCACTCTAGCAAAAACCAACTCGGCTGTCAAGCCTATTGTAGAAGTCCACAACATATTGGACCGCAAGGGTTAAATAAAAGTATCTCTAAAAAAGCGCCGCTGGCGCCAACGTGCCTAGCCCTTGGATGGGTTTCTTGCTTTGCTTTGCTTTGCTTTGCTTTGCTTTGC
>CAYZGQ010000019.1:0-10260 GCA_964478135.1 uncultured Candidatus Saccharibacteria bacterium | reverse complement strand
CTCCAATCAACTTACTCCTTCTGATGACTGATTATTCAATCAGAATTATGCCCCAGTAGCTCAGTGGATCAGAGCAGCACCCTTCTAAGGTGAAGGTCGTAGGTTCGAATCCTACCTGGGGCGCCGTTCGATCTGTCACCCATCTAAAACACCAGTAATCCCAGTAAGAGTTGATCCTTCTAAATCCGAGTCAGATTTGTTGACAAATGCCAGTTGAGATCATTTATTCATTCATGATTTTTACAAACAATGGATCACACACCGATTCCTAAATCTCGGATCGTCTCCGATTTAATTTTCGCCGCGTTGGCGTTTGTTAGTGTCGGGTTACTTGCTTTTGAGTTTACCCACGCGATATCGCTCGGTCAACAGAAAATCTTTACGGTCATTGATCTAACAATTGCCGCCTTGTTCGCGGCTGATTTTGCCTACGGATTAATCAGCGCCCCAAAAACCGGCTGTTTTTTGAAAAACCGCTGGTACGAAGTCCTAGCTTTCATTCCGCTAACCGATCCGGTTGCCCGGGCCTTGCGCTCAATCCGCTTATTGAGCGTGATACGTTTGATCTGGCTTGTTAGATTTATTAGAACGTTCTCCAGACTTAAACGAATTGATGACGTAGTAGTCCATTACTCAAAAAACAACTCTTACCTGTTCTCGCTCATTCTGGCGGCCACTCTTTTAGTCTATACTGGTGCGGTTGCATTCTTCAAATATGAATTCGGAATTAACCCAAACGTTAATTCATTTTTTGACAGCTTGTGGTGGTCGATCGTGACTCTCACCACGGTGGGTTATGGCGATATTGTGCCGATTACAACCGAAGGTCGGATCGTGGCGATCGTGCTGATGTTGCTTGGGATTGGGGTTTTGTTGGCGGCGGTAATCAGTATCTCGGAACGAGTAATCAAAACGAGCGGTCAAATCGTCAACCGCTCACTCCACGGCTCGCCTGAATCCGATTCAACTCTCTCTGATTACGATCGCGCCAAATCGTAGTTGTTTTATGATACTTGAGCAACAGATCGGACTGGCCCAATTTTCAACTTTCAAGATCGGCGGACCGGCCCGATCGTTTCTGGTGGTTAAAACTATCCCAGAGCTAGTCGAAGGATTCAAGCTGGCTAAGAAAAAAGGACTTAAAGTTTTTATCCTGGGCGGGGGAAGCAATATTTTGTTTCCGGACGCTGGTTTTGATGGCTTGGTAATCAAGTTGGAAATCAGCGACTGTAATGTTGATAAAACTAGACTGATCTGCGGCGCCGGAACGAGTCTTCAGCAAGCGGTTGACCTATCAATCAAGCACGGGCTGGCTGGACTCGAGTGGGCCGGCGGTTTGCCCGGCAGTGTCGGTGGAGCGGTCAGGGGAAACGCCGGCGCTTTTGGCGGCGAAACCAAAGACACGCTCGAGCGAGTTGAGTCGGTTGATTCATCAGGTCTCGTTCACACCCGAACTAAGAGTGAGTGTCAGTTTGACTATCGTGAGAGTATTTTTAAACACAACGGCGAAGCTTTGACACGAGTCGTTTTCCATTTGCAATCCGGCGAGCCAACGAGTTTAAGGGCGATAGCCGATAACCATATTACTTATCGCCGTCAACGTCATCCGCTCGAGTTTGGCAACGCCGGCAGTATCTTTAAAAACACGCCTGTCGAGCAGCTCTCGCCTGAACTTAGACAAATCTGGCAGGCGAAAATCAAGACCGATCCATTTCCGGTCGTGCCGACCGCGGTGATTATCGCCGCCGCCGGTTTGGCTGGCAAGCGGGTGGGCGAGGCTCAAGTCTCGACCAAACATACCAACTATATCGTTAATCTTGGCCAAGCGCGCCAAAGAGACGTTTTAGGATTAATCGAGATAGTCAAAAAAATCGTCTACCAAAAATTCAAAATTAAGCTTGAGGAAGAGATCACGCTAGTTTCTTGAGGACCCGGTGGGATTCGAACCCACGACCAATTGCTTAAGAGGCAACTGCTCTACCACTGAGCTACGGGTCCGTTAAGCCTAAAATTAAATCCAGGTCTCGTTGGACTGATTATATTAATCGCTCGAGGTTCGACTCATTTTCGAAACGAAATAGTATACTCAATATTTAGTTTACAACTTTGGTTTAAATTGAACAATAATCGAGATGATATAAATACTTGCCTATACAGTTACAGCCAGACAATACCAACCCCGACGAATCACAATCAACCCGTCGCTGACACTACTGAAATTCTTAAGAATTTCAGTAGTGTCTACTAGGCCGATAAATATGATAAAATATCACTGGACTGTCACCGGGTTGATTTATTAACAACGTTTACCTCAAATATAACTAGTTATAATTAGAGTCTGACAGATTACTTGGATCAACGTTTTCCGTCTCAATTACATTCTGAAATTCTTGAGAATTTCAGAATGTCCATGAATTTAAAAAGAATGAACAAGAGTCAGGGTAAACAGCTCGAGCGCTACTATAAGGGTATGGCCAATCACTGGCGGATTCGAATTCTTTTTTTGGTTTCGGACAAACCAGGACTGTCGGTCGAAGAAATAGCCCAAATTCTTAAAGGAAATTTTAAAACAATCTCAAGCCATATTCAAAAGCTAGTGACCAGTGGTCTTGTCAACAAATGGTCAAAGTCTAATTTCGTTTTTCACAAACTTTCGCCTTATGGGAAAAAATTCATTGAATTTACAAAAGGATTCTTAAATTCTTAAGAATTTAAGAGTGATCTAAGTTTTAAATTATTATCGGTCGATCGTTACCGTTACCAATCAAACTCTTTTTGCAATCAGCTTTTTGATTAGTTTTAATCGGTTTTAAAAAAGCTTGGTCTGATGGTCAATTACCATCCGCCAGAGGCCCCGCCGCCGCCAGAGGCCCCGCCGCCGAATCCACCAAAACCGCCTGAACCGCCGGTGCGACCAAACCTCGAACCGCCAGCCCACCAAGGGACAGCCCGGCGGCGACCGATTGCTTGATGGTAGGAGCGCGAAACGACCCGATCAATCAAAAATCCAAACAAAGCCAAGCCAATGATCGCGAATATGCCAA
The DNA here is from genome assembly GCA_964478135.1 of uncultured Candidatus Saccharibacteria bacterium. GTDB lineage: Bacteria > Patescibacteriota > UBA1384 > GWA2-35-9 > CAYZGQ01 > CAYZGQ01. The sequence goes on along the minus strand of CAYZGQ010000019.1, from coordinate 7,216 downwards.
CAACCAGCGAGGCGGCCAGCAGACCAATCACCAAACCAGCCCCGGCGCCAAACAGTCCGCCGGCGTACCAACTTTTCGAGCGGGCCCAGATCGAGACGACCCAGGAAACAAATATTAAAATAAACCAAATGATCGCGCTGAAAGAGTTAGGATCAAGTAAAGTCCGTCTGGAATTGGTGATAAAATTCTCCGGGATCGGTTCGTTGTTTAAAACGGCGATAATACCTAAAATACCTTGACTCACACCAGTGTTAATGTCGCCAGCTCGAAAGGCTGGCCGGACAACGTCATCCAAAATCTTCTGTGCTTGAAGATCTGTTAATGCTCCTTCTAAACCGTAACCAACCTCGATCCGTGTCTTCCGATCCTTAAGAGCGATCAAAAATAGAACTCCATTGTCCTGACCCTTTTCACCAATACCCCAGTTTTCGAAAAGAGCGACCGCGTAGTTCTCAATCGAGTATTCGGGTAGTTGATCTATTATTGCTACGCTTATTTCACGACCGGTTGTTATTTGGTAATCAGTCAGCTGTCGTTCAAGTTGCTCTTTTGTTTGAAAACTTAAAGTCTGTGTATAATCGTTGACAAATCCAGTTGGTTGGGGTAAATCTTGTCCCCGAGCGATATCGGGTAGACTCAAAAGGCTGACAACTATTAACAACGAGCTCAAGTATCTCAACATTTTACTATATTGATTATGCTAGACAACAAGTTCATCCACTTCAGTTTAGTTAAAGACCTGGCCACAACGGGTGACTCCTAAGCCATAAACTCATAACATGGTTAATTGCTCTGTCCCGGCCTGTTTTGCGACTAGTTTGACAGGTCAACCGTGGGCGTTTGCTCGGCCCCTAGCTCGGCCTGGAAAAATTGTTTCTCGCCGAAACCAAATGCCCGGGCGAACAGATTAGTCGGAAACCTCTTAACCGCCAGATTAAATCCGCGGACTGAGTCGTTGTAGCGTTTCCGTTCAACACTAATTCTATTTTCGGTTCCCTCTAATTGAGTTTGGAGGGCCAAAACATTTTCGTTCGATTTGATTTGAGGATTGGACTCGACTAAGGCAAACAAACGGCTCAAAAATTGCTCGACATCGTTGGCCGCGTTCACTTGGCTAGCTGGTGTTTTAGCTTGGGCAAACGCCTCCCGAGCCTGGGTCAGTTTGCTAAAAATTTCCTGCTCTTGGGCAAAGAATCCTTTAACCGAATTGACCAAATTGGGAACTAAATCAAGCCGGCGCTGGTATTGGTTTTCAACTTGGGACCAGGCACTTTGGACCGATTGATCCAAACTGATCAATCGGTTGTATGTCCCGACTAAAGAGAGCACTGCTATTAAAACTATTGTCGCGACGATATGGATTGGTTTAAATTTTTTCATATTCCTCCTAATTTATTTTTTAGTAAATATTTTAGTAAATAATTGACAAATACTTTTCTTGATTGTCAGCTATGACAAAGTTTTTTTAAAAAAATAATGACGATTCAGGCGATTATTCTAGATTATTGCTCGAATTAAACTTGTCGGTCGGAAATTACTTTGCCAATTCCGTCGTTCGGGTCTCTCGGATGACGTTAATTTTTATCATGCCCGGGTATTGAAGCTCATTTTCTATTTTTCGGGCTATATCTTTGGCTAACTTTATTGATTCAAGATCACTGATTTCTTCTGGTTTGACCAGAATTCTAACCTCGCGACCGGCCTGAATGGCAAATACTTTGTCAACTCCGGGAAATGATTTGGCAACGTTTTCAAGCTCGGTCATTCGATTAATGTAGTTCTCAAGCGACTCACGCCTTGCGCCAGGGCGTGCGCCGGAGATGGCGTCTGCCACTCTGACTAAGATCGCCTCGACTGTCTTTGGTTCGATGTCATCGTGGTGGGCCCCGATCGCGTTAACGACCACCTCGCTTAGACCGTATTTTTTGGCAATTTCCATTGAAATATGATGGTGAGCGCCCGGAACATCATGATCAATCGCTTTGCCAATGTCGTGTAAAAGACCCGCTTTTTTGGCTATGTTAACATCAGCCTTAATCTCGCTCGCGAGCAAGCCAGCAATTGTCGCAACCTCTTGGGCGTGTTTGAGCTGATTTTGGCCGAAGCTGGTGCGAAATTTGAGCGAACCGAGTATTTTTGTCAAATCAGGATGTAATCCGGTTATACCCAGTTCAAGAGCGGCCTGATCACCCGCTTCCTGGGTTTCCTTACCGACGTCCTTTTGGGCTTTTTCGATCACTTCCTCAATTCTTGATTGCTGGATCCGACCGTCGGCAACTAGCCTTTCCATCGCCACTTTGGCAATTTGCCTTCTAACCGGATCAAAAGACGAAATCGTGACGCTTTCAGATGATTCACTGTCGATAGTCACATCAACGCCGGTTAGTTTTTCAAAGTGCTGGATGTTGCGACCTTCTTTGCCGATAATTCGCCCCTTCATATCTTCGCTTGGCAGCTGAATAGTATATGATGTTGACTCGGCCGTGTGTTCGGTCGCGATGCGACCAAGGGCGGTTGCGATAATCTGACGGGCAATTTTTTCTTGATCGAGTTTAAGCGCTTCCTTAAACTTGTTGATCTGATTTTTCAACTCGTCAGAGTTCTCCCGCTCTATTTGTTCAAGAAGTAATTTGCGCGCCCCCTCTTTTTTTAACTTAGCCACTTTCTCGAGCTCTTTTTGGACAAGATTATTTTGATTTTTTAGATCTTCCTTTAACCGCTCGGCTTGTTTGGATTCGAGGGCTAGGTCTTTGCGCTGATTATCGAGAGCTTCTTGCCTGCGATCGATCGCTTGTTCTCTCGATCGGACTTTTTCCTCCAGCTGTTCGATCAATTCTCTCTTTTTGACCAGATCTTTATCCGCCTGCCCGCGCAGTTTAAACGCCTCTTCTTTGGCCTCGAGTAACAGTTTTTTTTGCTCTTGCTCTAGTTTCAGGATTCGTTTGCTGGTGAGTGACTTTCGAATCATAAACCCAGCCCCAGTGCCCACTGTTATGCCGCCCAAGGCCGCTAGCAGGGCTAAAATAGTTTGTGACATTTTGCCTCTCTTTCATCAATCAATAATAGTAAAAGTTGCTTTATTATAACCCAGGCCGGATCGAGAGTCAAACATTCGCCTGAACGACAATCACTCTTCGTGGTGAGTTTAAAATTTCATCTGGATTACCAGGCCAGTCGTGGATCGCGTTCATAATTGATTCAAATGAGTAGCGCATCCCCTGACCTCTTTTAGTCCCCGGGTCGTTGGTTGTAAAGCCATCTTGGTTATAACCGACAACTACTAGCATGTGGTAAATCGGGCCTGGTTGGGTGAAGTAAGGGTTACCCAGTTCTCGCCCGGCCGCCGGCACGATTATCAAACTATCCTGACTGATTGATCGTTTGATCTCGGATAGACTCGGGTTATCTCGAACAGCAACATTCTTTAATCCATAAAACTCTTTTAGAATCTGGGCGGTTTCTTGAGCGGTCGTGTCTTGGTAGTAACCGAAACGTTGGTTTTGCCATTCTATCAACTTTTTAAACTCTGCCTCTACATTGTCGGGGTCGAGCTTTGAACTTGGCTCGCCCTTGGCCCAACGGGCGACCATTAGACTGGCCGCTTCCTCGCATGTTTCTTTGTGAACCTCGTCCCAGATAGCCCGAGGGGCCTGCGAGGTAAAGGGAACATCTTTAATCAAGTGTGATTTTAGAATAGTTGCCGGCTGTTGCAGCTCGAGTTTGGACTTTGTCTGTGCTGGGGGCAAGCCGGCGTCCAGTCTATCAGGACCCATTGGGCTAGGGCTGAAAGAACTAGCACTATCCGGTAGCAATTGGGTCATTAACCGATCTTGCTTGAAACTAGCCAGTTTGGTTGAGTTGTTTAAACCCTGTTTCAAAACAAACAAGGCCAGCCCGATAGTCAAAACCAGGATCGCGATTAAGCTGGTTGGACGTTTGGCTTTATCGAACCTATACTTTATTTTCATATCATTATTTTAGATCGGCCGTGAATTGCTTTCTGGCCATCAAACGACTGTAGTTAATCGCAAAACGATGAGCTTCATCTCGGCCTAGCATAAGCCAAGACAGAGGGATCTTGTTTTGGGTTATGAACGAGAGATCGCCCAGCAATTCATTTTTTTTCCGAGTTGGGCCTTTAGCAATTCCGATTACTGGAATTGCGAGCGAGCGGCTAAACAAGGCCTGTCGAGCCGCTGTGACCTGCCCGAGCCCGCCGTCAACCACTACCAGATCGGGACGAGGCCAGTCAGCGTGATCGAACCGGCGCCTAACGATCTCGGCAATTGAGGCGCCATCATTTGGGCTGGTTAGGCTTCGGATTTTGAAACGGCGATACTGACTTGGATTGCTTTTCCCTTTGGTTACAACTGCCATAGCGCCAACGATCGCAGTCGGGCCCAAGTTCGAGACATCAAAAAATTCAATTCGCTCGCCCGATGGAGCCGCAACAAAAGGGGAATCGCCCATTGCCACTAGGGCCGACTCCCGAATATGCTCAAGGGCTTGGAGCTGGCGCCTAAGTCGGGCCGCCTGCTCAAACCGCTCGTTTTTTGCGGCGCTTTTCATTGCTCGAGCGATCGAGTCTGCCACACGGGCTTTCTTGCCTTCCAAAAAAAGACGCAGATGACTGATTGTTCGGGCATATTCCTGGACTCCTATTTCCCCGGAACAAGCTCCCAAGCACAATCCTAAATGGCGCCCAAAGCACGCCTTGGCTTGTCTAACCGGCTGGCCTGTCACGCCACCGGCTCGAGTGGTCGGCGGATTCGAGCACCAGGGAAAGAGCCGTCTGATTATTTTTAGGGCGAGTCGTAGTTGGGTCGCACTAGTGTAAGGGCCGTACCAATCGCCATCTGGAAGTTTTTTAGTCGCTCGGGTAGCAAAGACCCGCGGATACAGTTCTTTGGTAATAAACACCCCTAAAAAAGATCGGTCGTCTTTCAGGGCTATGTTGTAAAGCGGCTTGTGAGCCCGGATTAAATTAGCTTCCAAAACAAGCGCCTCGATGTTGGTTGGAGTTGGAATAATTTTGACCGACTTAATTTTACCAACCATCTGGGCAATCCGCCTGGTCTGTCCTTTTTGAAAATAACTTAAAACTCTTTTTTTTAAATCTATCGCCTTGCCGATGTAGAGCAGACCGCCCTGACTCGAGTAAAATTTGTAAACACCCGGGCTGGTGGGTAAACCAGTTAGTTGGTTGATTGAAAAATGATTCATTTAGGCTGATAATGGTGATATTATAGCTGATATAAAGGTCTAACCAAAACCATGACTGTCCTAGTTGATTTTGATCACACTCTTTTTAATACAACATTATTGACCATTCGTTTAAGGCAGGCGGCGGCCAGCCTTGGTGTTGACCAGGAAATTTTTAAGTCAAGCTACGACGCGGTTGTCTCCCAAATTGAGTCCCAATATGGTTATGATCCGGCTGAACAGGCTAATTTAATTGTCAGGGCGCTTGGTCGGTCGGAATTGGCCGGCCCACTCCGAAAAAAATTTCAACAAACACTCGATTCGGGGCAAGATTATTTATATCCTGACTCGATCGAATTTTTGTCAAAGCTTAAGGAATTAGGGGCAACGGTGATTTTACTTTCAAGGGGCCAATTTGAATGGCAAAGCCGCAAGATTGATTCAGTTGGAATCAAGCGGTTGTTCAATCGGGTCGAGATAACGCCAACTAGTAAAGCCGACTTAATCGCCCATAAAATTAGACGAGATGATAGAATGATTTTTATTACAGATAATTCGTCCGAGATAGAATTTGTTAAAGACAGGCTAAGCTATGTTGAAATTATTCAAATCATAAGACCCGAGGGTAAATACCAGAGTCGGGTGGAAGGCGTGCCATTTGTCAGAAACCTTCACGAGGCGCTAGACTATATTAATTTAAAAAATTCTCAATCCTGAATTTTATCTTTGAGCCAATCAGATGATCCAAATTTAAGACTATCACAATTTTCGGTCAGGTTATGGGCGCTTTTGAATTGCTTGTTACTTGCCAGTTGGAAATTCGAATTTCGATAGTTCCAATTAATGGACGTTTTATTATTAAATTATGCCAATAAAATCACACAAAATTGCCAGCCGGGTGGTCGTTATCGGCGGCGGTACCGGTCAATCTAGGGTCTTGGGATCGCTCAAAAATAAGATCCAAAACTTAAGCGCAATCGTGACCATGGCGGATGACGGCGGCTCGACCGGCCGACTCCGACGATACCAAAGCGCGCCGCCGGTGGGTGATATTCGTCAGTGTTTGGTCGCCCTGGCTAATCCGACTAATCTTTGGGCTAAGATGTTTCCCTATCGCTTCGGCCACGATCGCTGGGGCGGTCGAGCCCAAGACATTGAAGGCCATACTCTAGGCAACATTATATTAGTTGCTTTGGTCCAAGAGCTAGGTGGACTTGAATCGGCGATTGCGGCGGTGGCCAAGCAGATGGGTTTGTCCAAGAATCAAGGCGTCTTTCCCTCAACCTTTGACAATATCATTTTGGAGGCAAAACTCGTGACAGGTGAGTCAATCACTGGTCAGTTTAACATCTCATACAATGTGGCGGCTAAGGATAAGTTCAGGATCGAGAGAGTGTCTTTGCTCCACCAGGAGGGTCGGGCCAAAATCCAGGCTAACCCGCGAGCGGTCGAGCAAATCCTCAAGGCTGACTGGGTCATAATTGGCCCGGGAGCCTTACACGCTAGTATTTTACCCAACTTACTTATTCCGGACATTAAGGCTTCGGTTGCCAAGACTTCGGCCAAAAAAATATTGATTGCCAACACCGCCACCACCGCCAGTTTGCCGGAAACTCACGGCTTCACACTCCAAGATCACATCCGTCAACTAATTAATCACACTACTGAAGGATTGATTGATCTTGTGCTAGTCAACAAGACTCAAACCAAGTACGACGATCAGGTCTCGCTCCTCATGACTGATCAGCCTATAATTGAGGGTATTCCGGTCAAGCAGGCCGATCTGATCAGTCAGTCTAATCCTTTCTCCCATGACCGAGTAAAACTTGGCCGGATTTTGATTGAACTTATCGGTTCGAAGGATTAAAATTAGATGTTAGCCCGGGTGGTGGAATTGGCATACACGCTAGGTTGAGGGCCTAGGCTCGCAAGGGCGTGCGGGTTCGAGTCCCGCCCCGGGCACCACAACAAAACTTTTCGGCTTTTTGAGAGCCAATTTGTGGGCGGCGATGAG
>CAYZGQ010000018.1:0-10643 GCA_964478135.1 uncultured Candidatus Saccharibacteria bacterium | reverse complement strand
TTGCATATTGGACTCCTAGTTTTTATAAGTCCAATATGTTTCTGAACTTTTGCAGCCAAAAACCCAAAAGACTTAAATTTTTAGTTTACAGCCATAGCTGGAGTATTTAGTTCTGAAAATTGAACTAGGACAGGCCTTGACAAATGTGTCTGAATGTGTACAATTACTTTATATATCACACAACGCGCGTGGTTAGAGTGTGCCATTAAACTAATCTAACTGAAGACAAAACCCGCCGAGGGTTACCTGCGGGTATTTCGTTTTTATTGTGCATTCTTTTGGCTGGGTATTATCAAGCCCCAATTTATATGGTCAAACAGGCGGTTTAAAACTATCAAACAATCTTACCCTTTAGTTGAAACTGTTTTTAAAAGGCATAATTTATCTAACTAAAATTGAGTCATTGTTTAAAAGATTTTAAGCCGAGCGATAAAAGACATGATCATTACCAATAATCGGCGCCAATTTGGCTCTCTTAATTTTGACCTAGCCCTACCCGATCTGATTGAAGTTCAGAGAGCTTCTTATAACTGGCTTTTCGAAGAAGGACTGCGCGAACTGCTGGATGAAATCAGTCCAGTAACCGACTTTACTGGGAAGAATTATCAATTGACGCTGGGTGAGTACGGACTAGACGATCCCAAGGTTGATGAGGAGCAAGCTAAACGTAAAAACCAGACCTTCAAGGCCCCTCTTAGAATAAAGGTTAAACTGGAAAATTTAAAGACCAATAAGATCAAAGAATCCGAGGTTTTTTTGGGTGATTTTCCAGTGATGACCGATCGAGGGACTTTTATTATCAACGGAATTGAGCGAGTTGTTGTGTCACAAATTATCCGATCGTATGGGGTAATTTTTATCGAAAGTTTGAATCGCGATGGCAAGATTAGCTTTGGGGCAAAACTGATTCCGGCTCGGGGAGCTTGGCTTGAGTTTGAGACTTCGGCTCGAGGAGTAATCAGCGTCAAAGTTGATCGCAAACGCAAGATTTCAGTCGCGACATTTTTGCACGCCATTTCTGGATTGGACCGGGTCGGTTTCGAGCAAACTTTTAATCCAGTTGATCTGTCTGACGGCCATTCCTTTGTTAAAGCGACCGTGGCCAGGGATCAAGCAGCTAGCTCTGATGAAGCGGCGGTCGAAGTCTACAAAAGAATCAGACCGGGCGATCTTGCCAATCCAGAAGGCGCGAGAACATTTATCGAGACTTTGTTTTTCGATCCCAAACGCTATTCCCTTTCAAGTGTCGGCCGATACCATCTCAACCGGCGCCTAAATATCAACGTTGACAATAAACCGGAAAACCACGTTTTAAGACCGGATGATGTGATTGAGATCATTAAAGAAATTATTCGACTTAATAATGACCCTCAAGCCAGGCCGGATGATATAGATCATCTTAAAAATAGACGCTTGCGCACCGTTGGAGAGCTGATCGCCAATCGTTTGAGAGTCGGGCTCTTGAGAATGGAACGGATTATAAAAGATCGAATGTCAATGATTGAGCCAAACCAGATTACTCCTGTTGTTTTGGTCAACAACCGACCGATTATGGCGATTTTGCAAGAGTTTTTCGCTTCCAGTCAACTATCCCAGTTTATGGATCAAACCAACCCCCTAAGCGAGTTAGAACACAAGCGTAGGCTAGCTGCGACCGGACCAGGTGGACTTTCCAGAGAACGGGCCGGTTTTGAGGTCCGTGATGTTCATCGCTCTCACTATGGCCGAATTTGCCCGATTACCACTCCAGAGGGGCCAAACATCGGTTTGGTTTCACAGCTGGCCACCTATGCTAGAGTTAATCGCTATGGTTTCATAGAAACCCCCTACCGCAGGGTTGTTAAACAAGGCCGCCAGGCTAAGGTAACCGGTGAGATAGTCTATCTTGACGCGTTCGATGAGGAAAGGCATACAATCGCTCCGGTCTCGACCAAGTTAAATTCTGATGGCACAATCGCTGAATCACGGCCGATTGTTAGAGTTAAGGCCGCGCCTGCATTGGCTGTCGCCACTCAAATAGAGTATATGGATGTTTCACCTAAACAGATCGTTTCAGTAACAGCCGGACTGATTCCTTTTATCGAAAATGACGACGCGGTTAGAGCCTCAATGGGTTCAAACATGTTAAGGCAAGCTGTGCCCACGATCAAACCTGACTCTCCGATCGTGGGGACTGGTCTGGAATTGGCGGCCGCTCATTACTCCGGCCAGCTAATCGAAGCTCAACAAGCCGGAGAAGTGGTTCAAGTTGACAGTAATTCTATTTCAGTCAAAGGTTCAACTGGTACCATTGTCTACCCTATGATTAAATTTTCTAGATCTAACCAAGGGACTTCCTTTAACCAGCGTCCGGTTGTCACGCTGGGTGACAAGGTCAAGTCTGGTCAGATGTTAGCTGATTCTTCGGCGACTGATAATGGCGAACTCTCTCTGGGCCAAAACTTGCTCGTCGCTTTTATGTCATTTGATGGAGCTAACTATGAGGACTCAATTATTATTTCCGAACGCCTGGTTCATGAGGATGTCTTAACTTCGGTTCATATCGAAAAGTTTTCAATCGAGGTTCGAGATACTAAACTTGGTCCAGAACTGCTCACCCGAGACATTCCAAACGTTGGTGAGGGAGCGTTGGCGGAACTTGATGATGACGGCATTATCAGACTTGGAGCTGAAGTTAAATCGGGCGACATTCTTATTGGCAAGATATCGCCCAAGGGTGAGACCGAACTTTCAGCCGAAGAAAAATTACTTAGAGCAATTTTTGGGGACAAGGCTAAGGAGGTGATGGACACTTCTTTGCGCCTACCTCATGGCGAGTACGGCAAGGTTGTCGACGTTAGAATTTTTTCAAGAGACGCCGGAGATGAGTTAACAACCGGGGTTATTCAAATGGTTGAGGTTCACGTGGCTCAACTTAGAAAGATTCAAGTCGGAGACAAGCTGGCCGGCCGGCACGGCAATAAAGGCGTTATCTCTAAGATTTTGCCGATCGAGGATATGCCCCACCTACCCGATGGCCGCCCAGTAGATATTATTTTGAATCCCCTTGGGGTGATTTCGAGAATGAATCTGGGCCAAATATTGGAGACCCATCTTGGCTGGGCAGCCAACAAGCTCGGCTACAAAGTCGCCTCGCCGGCCTTTAACGGCATTCCGTTTGATCGAATTAAGCAGGAACTTAAAAAAGCTGATTTATCTGAAAACGGTAAAACGACCCTTTTCGATGGCCGGACCGGCCAACCATATTCTCAACAAATAACTGTCGGGTTCATGTACGTGATGAAGCTGATTCACTTGGTTGACGACAAAATCCACGCTCGCTCAACCGGGCCTTACTCAATGGTGACCCAACAGCCGCTTGGGGGTAAGGCCCAGTTTGGCGGACAGCGTTTCGGCGAAATGGAAGTTTGGGCGCTTGAGGCCTATGGCGCGGCCCATTCTCTTCAGGAAATGCTAACGATCAAGTCGGACGATATTTTTGGCCGCTCAAAGGCGTATGAGTCTGTTATTAAGCGCGATGTTATTCAAAAACCATCAACTCCGGCCTCGTTTATGGTTTTTGTGAGAGAATTACAAGCTTTAGGTTTGAATCTTGAGATGATGCGTCAAGGACGACCAGTTTCAATCGATCAGCCAACAGTATCCCCCGAGTTAGAAAAAAAAGCTGTTATTGAGAGTCAAAAAAAATGATTAAAAAAGATACCCAAGTTGGTTTTTCTGATTTTGACTCGATTCGGCTTTCGGTTACCTCACCAGAGCAAATCTTAACTTGGTCTCATGGCGAAGTGACCAAGCCTGAAACCATTAATTATCGAACCCAAAAACCGGAGCGCGAAGGACTGTTTGACGAAAAAATTTTCGGGCCAGTTAAGGATTATGAATGCTATTGCGGCAAATACAAAAAGATCCGTTACAAAGGCGTGGTGTGCGATCGTTGCGGTGTCGAGGTAACTAGGTCGTCAGTCAGGCGCGATAGAATGGGTCATATTGATCTGGCGGTGCCGGTCAGTCACATCTGGTACGTCCGGGGTGTGCCATCGATTATTGGAACGCTCCTTGGTCTGACAACCCGCGATCTTGAGCGAGTGATTTATTTTGGAGCTTTTATTGTACTATCGGTCGATGATAAAATTAGATCCCAGTCGCTTGAGCAACTGGAACAAGAATACAAACAAGCTAAAGGCGACCCCAAAACAGATCAGGCTAATTTAGAGCAAGTTTATCGGGGGGTGAAACAGAATTTGATCGGCCTCAAGCCTATGCAGGTTATCAGTGAGGATAGCTATTTTGATCTGACCCTAAAGTATGGTCAGATAGTAAACGTGGGCATCGGGTCCCAGGCGCTTTACCAACTGCTTAAACAAATTGATGTTGAGGTCGAACTAACCAAAGCCAAACAACAGGACAATCAAATCAGTGCTGGTCAAAAAAAACGCCTGATTCGACGGATTCAGTTGCTGACCGATTTGAAATCGGCCGGCATTGCCCCAAGCTGGTTTATTTTTACTCGATTGCCGGTCATGCCGCCAGATTTAAGACCAATGGTTCAGCTTGACGGAGGTCGTTTTGCCGCTTCAGATCTTAACGACTTATATCGCCGGGTTTTGAACCGCAATAATCGTTTAAAAAAGTTGATCGCCTCGGGCGCTCCGGAAGTGATTACCCGCAACGAAAAAAGAATGCTCCAGGAAGCGGTTGACGCCTTGATTGATAACTCTAATCGCCGGAGTCGTTCTGTTACAACCGGCTCATCCGGCAGGAAGCTAAGATCACTCTCGGATATGCTCCGTGGTAAGCAAGGTCGGTTTCGCCAAAATCTACTGGGTAAAAGGGTTGATTATTCTGGTCGGTCGGTGATCGTGGTTGGCCCAGAGCTCAATCTTAATGAGTGCGGATTGCCCAAGGTGATGGCTTTGGAGTTGTTTAAACCGTTTGTTATCGGATTACTGATGGACGATGGTATAGTTCACAACGTTAAGAACGCGGTCAGGTTGATCCAGCAAGCCACCCCAGAAGTTTGGGACGCGCTAGAGCGGGTGACTCGAGATTCATGGGTTTTGCTCAACCGAGCACCAACTTTACACCGATTGGGTATTCAGGCGTTCAAGCCAATCTTGATCGAAGGAAAAGCGATCAAGATCCATCCCCTGGTTTGCGCCGCTTACAATGCCGATTTTGACGGTGACCAAATGGCTGTTCACGTCCCCCTGTCGGCCCAGGCGCTGGACGAGGCAAAATTTTTAATGGGTTCAAATAATAATGTTTTGAAGCCTGCCTCCGGCGAACCGATAATAAACGCCAACTACGACATTGTTTTTGGTTGTTTCTGGTTGACCCAGATTAACCCTGGGGCCAAGGGTGAAAAAAAGTTTTTTGCCTCTAAAAACGAAGCGATTGCCGCCTACCAACAAGAAGTGGTTGATCCCAGAGCCATAGTCACGGTCAGGTTAGACGATCAGTTGGTTGAAACCACGGTTGGTCGTATTTTATTTAACAACATTTTGCCCGACGGTCATTCATTTGTCAACGAAGTTATGACCTCCAAAAGACTCAAAAAGATTTTGGTTGACGTCAATCTTAATTTTGGCCGAGAAGCCACGGTCGAGGTGGCAGACAAAATGAAAGATTTAGGTTTTTTCTACGCCAGTCAGGCTGGGCTGACGATTTCAATTGAGGATCTAGTAATCCCCCAAAATAAACAGAAAATTTTAGAGCTAGCCGGCACGAAGGTTGAGTTGATCGAAAATCAATATCAAGAGGGCTTGTTGGGCGAACTCGAGCGAGACGCTAAGGTTATCGAGGTTTGGACCAAGGCTCGTGAGGAAATTGAAAAGCTTCTGGAGTCAGGTTTACCGAAAGAAAACCCAATAAGATTAATGGTTGATTCAGGCGCCCGTGGTTCATTTGCCCAGGTTCTTCAGATGGCCGGCATGAAAGGTTTGGTTGTTAACCCGGCCGGGCAAATCATTACCGTGCCGATTAAAGCTTCTTTTAAAGAAGGTTTGAGTGTCTACGAGTACTTTATTTCAACTCACGGAGCTCGTAAAGGCAAGTCCGACACTTCTTTGAGAACTTCAGACGCTGGTTATTTGACTCGACGTCTAGTTGACGTGTCTCAAGACGTGGTGATTTTAGATAAGGACTGTGGTAGTGAGCAAGGCTTGTTAATTTCAGCATCAGACAGCGGTGAGCTGACGCCAACTTTTGAAGCCCGACTTTTGGGCCGGGTCCTGGCCCAAAATGTTAAGATTCCAGGGGCTCGTTTAACATTATTTAAAAAGGGTCAGCTGATTGACGAATCAGTTTTAGCCCAGCTGATCGATCATAAAATTAGTCAAGTTTTAGTCCGATCACCCCTTTATTGTTTGTTAGAGTTTGGCTTGTGTCAAAACTGTTATGGCCGCAATCTGGCCAACGGTCAAATGGCTCGGCAAGGCGATGTGGTTGGGATTATGGCGGCCCAGGCGATTGGCGAACCTGGCACCCAGTTAACCATGCGGACTTTTCACACCGGTGGAGTGGCTGGCGAGCAAGACGTGACTCAAGGTTTACCTCGAGTCGAGGAACTTTTTGAAGCCCGAGTACCTAAGAGACCAGCCGTTATGGCTGAAATAGAAGGAATCGTGACCATCCAGAATCAAAAAGATGGCACGCAGGTAGTTAGATTAACCAGCAAACAGCCCAAGAATTACGAGTTAACTATCCCTCTGGGATACGATCTGTTAGTCAAAGTTGGTGACAAGGTTAAGGCTCGACAAATAGTTGCCCAGTCCAAGGCTCAAAAACCAATCAGGGCCTTACTGGCCGGCAGACTAAAATCCGAGCACCAGAATAAGATTGTTATCGTTTCTCAAGAGCAAGAAACGATTGATTATTCAATCGGACTTAACGCCACCCTGATCGTTAAACCGGGTGAGTCAGTTACAGTCGGTCAACCCTTAACAGACGATCACTGGGATATAGGCAAGGCGATGCATCTGGCTGGTTGGGAGACGGTTGCCAAGTACTTGCTTTTTGAGGTCCAAAAGATTTATTTAGCCCAAGGTCAAAATATTCATGACAAGCATATTGAACTAATTATCAGACAGATGCTTTCAAAAGCCAAGATTCTTGATCCGGGTCAAAGCAGTTTGGCGGCCGGTCAGCTGGTTAGTCGAAATATACTCAAGTCTCTCAATCGAGATCTTGCCCAATCGGCTAAAAGGATGATTGTCTTTGAAGATGTGGTTTTGGGAATTACCCGAATGTCTATTAAGACCGGATCCTTCCTATCAGCCGCTTCGTTTCAGGAAACGACTAATGTTTTGATTAACGCCGCGGTTCGTGGATCGGTCGACACGTTGCGTGGACTGAAAGAAAATGTTATCATCGGTAGGTTAATCCCAGCCGGAACAGGCTTGTCGGGTGACGATTACCTTCACGATCTGCCAGCTCAAGGAGACAAGGCAAAAATTTCAGCCGGCCGGCCTAGATCATAAGGTATGCCCACCATTAATCAACTTGTTCGTTTGGGTCGTAAAAATAAGCCAAAAAGATACAAGGCTTCAGCTTTAAGGCGCGGTTTTAATTTTTTGCGCAACCGGCCAGTATTTTTTAAAAAGGGTCGACCGTTTATGCGTGGAGTGGCGGTTAAAGTAACCACTATGACGCCCAAAAAACCAAATTCAGCCCTGCGCAAGATCGCTCGAGTTCGCTTGACTTCGGGTCAGGAAATTACCGCCTATATTCCGGGCGAGGGTCATAATCTTCAGGAACATTCGGTCGTTTTCGTCCGAGGCGGTCGAGTCAAAGATTTGCCAGGCGTGAAATACCATATAGTTCGAGGAATCTACGACACTCAAGGAGTAGCCAAACGCAAACAAGGCCGAAGTTTGTATGGGGCCAAGAAACCAAAATAAAAGTTATTCAACATATCTTTAAACACAGCAAAAAATGCGCGGTACAAGAAAATACCATCATCACTCTTTTGAACCGGATCGCCGCTATAAATCAAGCCTGGTTGCTCGCTTGATTAACTACCTTATGTTTAACGGTAATAAATCAGCGGCCAGAGAATGTGTTTACACTAGCCTGGCCCAGGTTGAGGCTGAGCTTAAAAAACCAGCCCTCGAGGTTCTGGAGTCAGCAATCAACCAAGCCAAACCAATCATGGAGGTCAAACCGACCCGGGTTGGCGGAGCGACCTATCAAGTCCCTGTTGAAGTGCGCCAAGATCGTCAAACACAATTAGTTTTGCGCTGGTTGCGTCAATCACTTGCGTCCCACAGAGGTTCATCCTCAAGCACTCTTTTGGCTAGGGAAATTATAGAGGCCTCTCAAGGGACTGGACGTCTGGTCGCCAAAAAACAGTCCCTTCACAAGGCGGCTGAATCCAATCGAGCTTTCGTTCATTTAGGCAAGCGATAACAGACACACTCATAAGGTTATTGCTGACTAAATCGCAGTCAGTGATAATGTTTAGTAAGCCATGCGCCAGCATCCAATCGAAAAAACGAGAAACATTGGCATTATCGCCCATATTGATGCCGGTAAAACAACCTTGACCGAGGCGATTTTGTATTTGACCGGCCGGACCCATAAAATCGGAGAGGTACACGAAGGTACGACCCAAATGGACTGGATGGCCCAGGAGCGAGAGCGCGGTATTACCATCACATCAGCCGCGACGACCTGTTATTGGAAAGATCATCGAATAAATATTATTGACACACCAGGACACATTGATTTTACGGCCGAGGTTGAAAGAAGTTTGCGGGTCCTTGATGGCGCGGTAGTGGTTTTTGATGGAAAAATGGGCGTCGAGCCCCAATCCGAGACGGTCTGGCGCCAAGCCGATAAATATCGCGTCCCTCGACTTTGTTTCATCAATAAAATCAATCAAACCGGAGGCGATTTTTTTGACTCGCTCAAGTCAATTCGCCAGCGTCTTAACCCGAAGGCTTATCCGCTAGTTTTGCCGATCGGGACCGAACAACAAACCAAGGGAGTGGTTGATTTAATTACCCGCCGAGCCTATAGGTACACTCAATTTTCAGATAAGAAGTTGGTTGAGTGCCCGATTCCCCCTGACATGATCGGTCAAGTTGAGAGCTATCGCCAAGAGCTTTTAGAAGCGGTGATAGAGTTTGATGACGCTCTGCTGGAGCAATATCTCAATGGTAACAAGATAACAAACGAAAATTTTGTCCAATCAGTCAGAAAAGCGGTCTTAAGCGGTCAGTTTTTCGCCGTTCTAGGAGGAGACGGCCGAGGGGTTATAGTTGATACTATACTTGACGCGATTGTCGATTACTTGCCAGCCCCTTCTGATCTTAGCGCGGTTAAGGGGCACGATCCTAAAGATGAATCTGTTGAAATTGAGCGGCAGGCTAAAGACAGCGAACCTTTCTGCGCTCTTGCTTTTAAAATCGCGTCCGATCCGTTTGTGGGAACGTTAACTTTTTTTAGAATATACTCTGGTGTTCTCAAACAAGGTATGACCGTCATTAACGCTTCAACATCCGATAAAGAAAGGATCGGACGAATGGTTCGGCTTCATGCCAATCATCGAGAAGATGTGTCCGAACTGTATGCCGGAGACATAGCGGCCGCGGTTGGTCTTAGAAATGTCGCAACAGGCCATACTTTATCTGATGTCAGTCAGCCGATCCGACTTGAATCAATAATTTTCCCCGACCCGGTTATATCAATGGCGATTGAGCCCATAACTAAAGCTGATCAAGAAAAATTAGGAGTGGCCATGGCTAGACTCTTACACGAAGATCCAACCCTCCGTGTGTCAACAGATAAGGATACCGGTCAGACCATCATCTCTGGCATGGGAGAGTTACACTTAGAAATAACTGTCGATCGGCTCAAACGTGAGTTTAGTGTTGAGGCCAAGACCGGCCAAGCCCAGGTGGCCTATAAAGAAACACTCAAAACTAAGGTTAGCGCTGAAGGGAAGTTTATTCGCCAAACAGGCGGCCGAGGTCAATATGGTCATGTTCTGATCGATGTTGAGCCAACCGACAGAGGGAGCGGATTCGAGTTTGTGGACAAAATTAAAGGAGCGATTATCCCCAAAGAATTTATTCCGGCAGTTGAGAAAGGAATTAAAGAGGCTATGGCCAAGGGTGTTTTAGCCGGTTATCCGGTCGTAGATGCAAAAGTGACTTTGTACGACGGATCTTATCACGATGTAGACTCTTCTGAATTGGCT
The DNA here is from genome assembly GCA_964478135.1 of uncultured Candidatus Saccharibacteria bacterium. Taxonomy (GTDB): domain Bacteria; phylum Patescibacteriota; class UBA1384; order GWA2-35-9; family CAYZGQ01; genus CAYZGQ01. The sequence goes on along the minus strand of CAYZGQ010000018.1, from coordinate 442 downwards.
TTCCAAATAGCTGGCTCGATCGCTTTTCAGGAGGCGGCCAAAAAATCGGGTCTGGATTTACTCGAGCCGATTATGAAAGTTGAGGTGATTGTGCCCCAAGACTATTTTGGAGACGTAATGGGAGATCTAAATAGTCGACGGGCCCAGATCACCGGTACGAGTGAGCGGGGGGCGCTTCGGGTTATTGACGTTTTGGTACCACTGGCGGAAATGTTTGGTTACGCCACGATTTTAAGATCAATGACCCAGGGACGCGGTTCTTTTGTGATGGAATTCGATCACTATTTTAAAGTGCCCCAACACGTTGCCAGTCAGATTATCGGATCAAATGCTCCATCAAGATAGCTTTAAAATTAAAAAAAAGACCGGTCGTTTACTTGTCTTAATTAAAGCTTTTTTTAAATATCTCCTCGATTGGATCGAATATGCTTTCACATATATT
>CAYZGQ010000017.1:0-12478 GCA_964478135.1 uncultured Candidatus Saccharibacteria bacterium | reverse complement strand
ATTTTATTTGAAACTCTCGCTAATAAGATTCGATCGGATCGGATACTGTGCATTTACTGAAGAATGAAACATATCAAGCAACTGATGTTGCAAAGAAGTTTAGCTGGCGGTCCAGACCGGTGTTTTATCCGAAGCAAGACAGCCAGCCGTGGTTGATTTTGGGCGTGTTCTGGTTTTGTCGTCCTAGTGAGCTGACGGGTTTTTGACTAAACTGAAAGAGCGTTATTCCAATGTCAAGTATGTTAATACTGACAACCCGACGATTAAAAACAACATTGACAATAATTGCAAATGTTAAGATATAACTTCGCCCAAGCAACAATTATCGGTCCAAATGATTTTTAAAAAAAATAAAAATGACTCGGATTTTGGAACACGACCTAAAGGGACTTTTTACCAAACATCCTCGGCAAACCCGACTCGAACGAAAAATTAGCCAAATCCTGGGCTTTAGTGCCAGCTTCACCGGGCTTTTTGCGCTATTTTTTTTATTATTTAACTTTCCGGCTTACGCCCAAAGGGTTACCTGGATTACCCTTAACCGACTGGGCAAAACCACCAGCTCTGTTTTAGAAAACAGCTCGACAAAATCGCTCCTGCCGCGTGTTTCTTCGGGTCCGGGGCAGATGGTCGTTCCAACCCAAGCCCGAGAGGCCGGGGCTTTAGCCGACAACCACATTTTTATTTCTAAAATCAATCTTAGCGCGCCGGTAGTTTGGGGTTCACGATCTCAAACTATCCTGCAAGATCTAGAGCGCGGGGTGGCTCATTTTGCCGGCACGGCCCGGCCGGGCGAGCCAGGCAATGTTTTTATCACCGGCCACTCATCAAATTTTTGGTGGAACAAGGGTCGATTTAACCAAGTTTTCGCTCTGCTTGATCAGCTCGATAAAGGCGATCAAATTGTCATCACCTATCAGGGCAAACAATATTGGTATCAAGTCTTTGATCAGATGGTGGTCAAGCCAAACCAAACCGAAGTGCTGGACCCAACCGATCAACCAATTTTATCTTTAATGACCTGCACTCCGGTTGGAACAACGCTCAAGCGATTAGTTATCAGGGCCAAGCAGGTTGATCCAACACCCTCAACCGATCAAAAAACTATTCAAAGAACAAAACCCCCCTCAATCCTGCCGGCGATTCGATAATTGTAATTTGTCCCTTAGCCCGAACCAACCGCCAGACCCCAGACTAATACCACTTAATCTTCTCAAGAGTTTCGCCCTGTTGGTAGAGCAGTTCCGATCCATCTTTCAAGAGACGAAAGACTGCTGGCTGATTTGATTCTAGATCCAAAATTTGACGGGTGTTTGAGCCGTCCTGATCAATTAAGTATATTTTAGATCCTGACTGAAAAATAAGTTGATGACCAGTTGGATGAAGAGCGGCAAACTCGATCGGCTCGAGTAAACGAGTAACCAGTTGGCCATTAAGACGCAATTCATTGGAGCTGACAGATAAACGAGGATCCAAAGAAGTGTTCACAATTAATCTTTGGTCCTCTAGACTCGACTCAAGTTTAATCGGTCGGTCAAGAGGCAGGAGCGGGCTTGGCAATTCTAAGACCAAACCCGGCTCAATCGCGATCTGACTTGACCATTTTTGACGATCGAGAGCGCTGATTGACAGCTCGTATCTGCCCGGGACTAGTTTGGACAGACGGAGAGGAGTCGTCTGGCCGATCTCTTGGCCGGACAGTTCAATTTTGAGATTACTGGTCGGTATCGAATTAACAAGCAAAATACCGGTTGAGACCAGCCGGCCCGAAGCCGGGTTGTACTTGAGTCCAAAGGTCTGATAAATCAAATAAGCGGCGATTAAACTAAAAGACAATCCGATCACGACCATTGAGATTAGTGAACGCGCTTGATTGGTCATAGTGCTTGTTTTTATACCCTTTGACAAGTATGTTAGCTTAAGAAAAACAATATGACCAGTCAAAAAAAGGATGTTTTCATAATTACAGGAGGCCGGAGACTCTCGGGTAAGGTCAGACCGTCCGGGGCAAAAAACGCGGCCCTCAAAATGATCGCCTCCTCGCTCCTGGGACAAGGACCGATAGTGATCGAAAACGCGCCGAAGATAGTCGATGTTGAGATAATGCTCAAGTTGGTTGGCCAGTTTGGCATCAACTATGTCTGGCATGATCGAAACACCTTAGAGCTCGCGCCCGGTCGACTCTCGGCCTCTTTACCTCAAACCAAACTAGTTAAAAAGTTAAGGGCATCGTTTGTGCTGGTTGGGCCAATGCTGGCTAGATTCCAAAGCGCCAAAATCGCTTTTCCGGGAGGGGATAAAATTGGTCTAAGACCGGTCACGACTCACTTGGAGGCGCTCAAACAAATTGGAACTCGCATCAGCCAATCAGACGGTTGGTTTGAGTTTAGGATTGATAATTCTGACCCGAGAGATCGATCGGTTTTTTTGAGCCAGACGTCAGTGACTGCGACCGAAAACGTTCTAATGGCATCTGTTTTAGGAGAAAGTAAGGTCACAATTTATGGCGCCGCTTTGGAGCCGGAAATCGGCAATTTAATCGAACTGCTCCAAAGTATGGGCGCCAAGATTGAAGGCAAAAACACTCCAACACTCAAGGTCGTGGGTCAAAAAAAACTCGGACCGGGACGAGTCAAGATTATTCCTGACCGAATTGAAACCGGCACCCTGGCAATGGCCGCCCTGGCAACTGGCGGACAAGTTGAAATACTAGACTGCCGGCCCGAGTTATCAAACTATTTAATCGCCCGATTGAGCCAAATGAACGCCCAGATAAAAATAAACAACGGCACCTTAATAGTAGCCAGTCAGAAACCCCTTAAATCAATCAAAGTGGACACTCGGCCCTACCCGGGTTTTAACACCGATTTGCAAGCCCCGCTGGCCGCCCTACTAACCCAAGTTGAAGGTTCGAGCCGAATTTTTGAAACAATGTATGAGAGAAGATTTAGCTACATCCAACCTTTAGTCCAAATGGGGGCCAAGATTAAACAAATCAGTCAACATGAAATCCAGATCACCGGCCCGAGTTCACTAATCGGCCGGAGAGTCATCACTAATGACATCCGGGCCGGAGCGGCCTTGATTGTGGCCGGGCTGGCGGCCAAAGGTCAAACTATAGTTGAACGAGTTGATTTGATCGATCGGGGCTATCAAAATTTGGAAGAAAAACTGACCCTGCTGGGCGCTAACATCCGACGCGCGCCCGATCAAAATTTGGAAGGTTAGATCGTTCATGTTCGGGCAAAGAATGGCAATCGATCTTGGCACAAACTCGGTCAGGGTGTACCTGGCGGGTAAGGGTGTGGTGGTCGAGGAACCAGCGGTGGTCGCCCAAGAAGTTAGCACTGGTAAAATCGTGGCGATTGGTCAAGAAGCGCGCGAGATGATCGGTCGAACGCCCGAGTCGATCGTGGCCCTAAACCCCTTGTCCGCCGGCGCGATCGCCAACTATCGAGTAACTCAAGAATTAATTAAACGTTTGATCAATCGAGTCAGCGGTCGGATCAGACTGGCCAGACCCGAGATTATGATTGTTATTCCGGCCGGGGTAACTTCGACTGAAAGACGGGCCGTGATTGACGCGACCCTGGCGGCTGGGGCCAAAAGTGCCTTCGCGATTAAATCACCCCTGGCGGCCGCCTTGGGGGCTGGAATAGCGATCGCCACGCCTTCTGGCGATATGATTATTGACATCGGAGCCGGTATAACTGAAGTGGGTGTTATTTCTCTGGGCGATTTGGTGGCTGTCGCCTCGGTCAGAGTTGGGGGGAGTAACTTTGACCGAGCCTTGGCCGAGGCGGTCAGAAAAAAACACAACTTAATTGTGGGTGAACAAACCGCCGAACAGATCAAATTTAAGGTCGCCGCCGCCCAGCCGATCAAAAAAGAACTTCAAATGGAAGTGTCGGGTTCAAACAGCATAACCGGACTACCCGAGTCGGTCATAGTCAAAACTGAAGATCTAATCGCTGGTCTGCGTCCGGAACTAAACGAGGTAATCAACACAGTCAAAAGGGTCCTTCAAAAAACCCCGCCCGAGCTGGCGGCTGATGTTATGGATCGGGGAATCATTATGACCGGCGGAGCGGCCAAACTCCGAGAACTCGACCAACTCCTTAGTAAGGTAACCGGCGTACCCTGCGAACTGACCCAAGAACCGGAATTGTCGGTGGTTAAAGGAGCCGGAATAGCGGTCGAACACCTTGATGCCTACAAAAAAAGCGTTTTGTGGGCCAGATAAGTCACTAACTAAAAGTTTTAACCAAATATGTTGATCGGGATCGACGCCTCACGGGCGGTCAAAAAAAAGCCAACCGGAACCGAGACCTACGCCAAGGAAATTATCCTAGCGCTGGCTAGACTTAAAACCAAACATCAGTTTATTCTCTGGAGTGGAGCCAGACCGGTCGGTCAGTTGGCTAAACTGCCTAAAAATTTTCGCTGGGTTATCATCCCCTTTCCTCGATTTTGGAGTCAAATCCGATTGTCGTGGCAACTTACGACCACCAGCCCAAAACCGGATGTCTTGTTTGAGCCGGCCCACACCATCCCCCTTGTTCACCCTCATCCGCCCAACATTGTCGTAACCATTCACGATTTGGGCTTTAAGTATTTTCCCGAGCTCTATACTCCTTTTGAGCGCTGGTATCACAACTTTAGCGCTGATTTTAGCATCAGACACAGCGCTAAAATCATTGCTCCCTCGAATTACACTAAACACGATTTATTAAAAAATTACCCCGTTGCTCCTGAAAAAATTGAAGTTATATACCACGGCTGGGATAGAAAAACATTCTCGCGAGCCAAAACTAAAAAGACCGGCGCCAAACTGTCCTTTAGCTTGAAGTTGAAACAGCCCTATATATTATTCATCGGCCGAATTGAGGCAAAAAAAAATGTTCTTAACATGCTTCACGCCTTTCGGATACTCAAAGCCGATCCAAGAATCAATCACCAGTTGGTGCTAGCTGGCTCGCCCGGCTGGGGTTTTGATCAAATCAAACAGACCCTTAACGATCTACCGACCAAGATCGAACAAGATGTTTTATTAACCGGTTATGTCAGCCGAAAAAATTATGCCCAGTTGCTCAAAGGGGCGGATGTTTTTCTTTTTACCACCTTGTTTGAAGGTTTTGGTCTGCCGGTGATCGAGGCCATGGCTTGCGGTATTCCGGTCGTAACTTCGAGTCTAACCAGTCTGCCCGAAATCGCCGGTCAAGCCGCCATGGTGGTTGATCCAAGATCGCCAATCCAGATAGCCAAAGCGCTTGGATCGGTCATTCTCTCAAAAACCAAACGTGATCAGCTCGTTAACGCCGGTTACAAACGAGCCCAAAAATTTAGTTGGAGTAAAACGGCGAGCCAAACCCTGGCAATGCTTGAACAAGTTGGGCTAAAATAATTGGCTGTCCAGCCAACCGTACCAACACAAGCCTTGAGCTAGGCTTAATCAATATACTCGGTTTCACGGCTCATCTAAGACCTAAACCTGAAGTTATAAACCATGATTAGCAGAAAAATAGTCTTCCAAATTCCGATAGACAATCTAACTTTTGACCAAACTCTAGACAAGATTGTCGAGTTTATTGACTCGGGCCAGCCTCACCAAGTGGCAACTGTCAATCCCGAATTTCTCATGGAAGCGCGTCTCAATCCAACCTTTCGCTCAATCTTGCAGTCAACTGATTTGAACGTGCCAGACGGTATCGGGCTAGTTTGGCTGGCTAAATTAAAGCAACGAGTAACCGGTGTTGATTTGGTTGAGGCAATCGCTCAAAAGGGCGACAAGCTCGGCTGGAAAATATACTTAATAGGCGGTCAAGACAGGCTCGCCCAGAAAACAGCAGTCATTCTTAAAAATAAATACCCCGGTCTTAAGTATATAGGAGCAGAAAATCCAGGCAGTGTGGTTCAACTTCTAAAATCGCCCGACATCCGACTGGTTAATCGGATAAGAGCCGGCCGACCGGATGTTATGCTGGTTGCCTTTGGGGCGCCTTGGCAAGAAAAGTTTATCGCGATGTATCAAAAGTACCTCAATGTTCCGGTGACGATCGGGGTAGGCGGGGCGTTCGACTTTATTGCCGGCCAAATTCCGCGCGCGCCCAGCTGGCTTCAAGCGATCGGACTGGAATGGCTCTGGCGGCTGGCACGTCAACCCAGTCGCTTTAAACGTATCATCCGAGCCACCATCGGCTTTCTACTGGCATACTGGTTTTCAAATAAAAAATAGAAAATACGAGCTATCCCAATCGGTCAAGGTTAGACTGTGCCCAGGCCTTTTTTAAACCCGATCAGACTTTAGGTTAGTTTGGACAAATTTTCTGTATAATAAAACCGTGACCAAGTTATTATGGGCGGTTGTAATCAGCCTGGTGGCTCTAGTGTTGGTATTTATTTGGTTCGGCTGGCCGCCGTCAGGGCGAAAACTAGAGTCAAAACAGCCAACCCAAACAAGCAGATACCGAATGAAAACTCGACCGGTCAAGCCAGGTCCGATCGAAGTTCCGATCCTGCTCTACCACTACATACGGCAGGTTGAAAATCCGGATCAAGACCAGCTTGGAGTCAGTTTGTCGGTCAGTCCCCAAGAGCTGGAAAGTCAGTTGGATTATCTTGAGTTAAACGGCTACCACCCGATTAGTCTAGTTCAGCTTGATCGGGCGATCCACTCCAGAACCAGTCTGCCGAACCAACCAGTTATTTTAACCTTTGACGATGGTTATGCCGATTTTTATGATCAGGCGTTTCCAGCCCTGACACGCAAGGGCTTTCCAGCTGTGGTGTTTATGGTGGCTGGTTTTGTCGATAACCAGCCGGACCGATATTTGACTTCAGAGCAAATTAAAATTTTGGATCAATCTGGTTTAATTACGATCGGGGTTCACTCTTTGAGCCATGCTAATTTAACCAACCAAAAGACTAATTTAGAAAAAGAAGTTTTCCAGGCTAAAAAACGTCTGGAAACCATTGTCGGAAGACAGCTTGACTACTTTGCCTACCCATCGGGTAAGTATTCTGAAACTGTCATCAACTCGGTTAGACAAGCCGGATTCCGTTTAGCATTTTCGACTGACCAAGGTACAGTCCATACTTTATCAAATAAGTATAAGCTTCCAAGAAACAGGGTTGGATCAAGTATTAATTCATTGGTTCGCGCCCTAAAACCAAACCCGCGAGCCACTGGCACGCCCAGACCGGTTGTGTTACCATTATCAACGACCAACCAATAAACTTTAATAAACTAGCCTGTGTTGCTAAGAGGATCTCGCGATAGGAAAGGCTTGTTTGGCCAAAGTGAATCGCGGCCGCGAGTCAGAAAAGTATTTACCTGTCCAAAATAAGATGAGTTGATGTAATTGCCAACCGGCTATAGTACGCGTCAAACCTGCCTGGGTAGCTCAGTGGTAGAGCGCGGGCTTGAAGAGCCCGGCGTCGAGTGTTCGATTCACTCCCCAGGCACAATTTCGCCCAGGCTAGAAGATACTAGGCCAATCGGGACGCCAATGTATCAATCTAGCTTGCTTAATTGACGGTCTTAGGCTAGAGTCCTTGGTTTGGCCAACTGCCATATATGACCACTTAGCTCAATGGTAGAGCGTCTGGTTTACATCCAGAAGGTTGGAGGTCCAACTCCTCCAGTGGTCACACGGGGCGCTTGAAGGCCGATAAACTCCAGTATAAATTGGCTATGGACTATGATGAAAAATCTTGTCAACTTTGGCCCTGGACTGGAATATTTATTTACTCCAACGCCTGAAAAAAATCAATTGCTAGTCAACATAACCTGGACCGTCGGACTGGCCATGACTCTTGTCAGCCTGGGATACTGGTTTAAGGGCCGGAGGGCGCGAGGGGCTGAAGTCGCCTGGTCTAACCAGGTATTTAATGTTTGCTTAACGTTTGGACTCCTTTTTTTATTTTTTGCTCTCTTACAAACCGCACGAATTCCCTATTTATCGGCTAGATATTTACCTCTAATTTTGAGTCTGGCCTGTTTGATTAGACTGGCCAGTCTTGCCAAATGGCGCCGCTTTGAGTATCCTAACGTTCAAGCGCTTGATCAAAAAGAGCAAATTTATCGGCGCTATTTGCCAAAAGCCAAACATAAAACTAGGGCCGGTTATTAATTCCATAATCCCATGGCTACAACCAAACAAAATCAACTCTCGACCATGGACCAAATTGGCCAAAAGTACGCCGATCATCTGGTTCCATTTCGCCTCCACGACGTGGTTGAAGCCACCCTCAACCATGTCTCGAGTCAAAAAATACTGGTTGATTTATATGGTGTGGCCCAAGGATTAGTCCCCCAGAGGGAATTTTCTTTCGACCATAGTCAACTCAAAATTGGGGACAAAATCCTGGCTCAAGTTATCTGGCCGGAAAACGACGACGGACTGGTCGTTTTGTCAATGAAAAGGGCCGATCAAGAAAAAGTCTGGCGAACGATCAACCAAAAAATTGAAACAGGCCAGCCGGTTGAAGTTAAGGTTATGAACGCCAACCGCGGCGGCTTGATCGTTAACTTTGGCGGCACAGAAGGATTTATACCGGTTTCGCACTTGACGACCGACCATTACCCGAAAGTGGAAGGAGGCGACCCGAACATGATCTTAATCAAATTGAAACCTTTGGTCGGTCAGACGCTAAACGCGAAAGTTTTGACCGCCGACCGCAAGGCTGGCAAGCTGATATTTTCAGAACGGGCGGCTGGCGACAATCAGATTGAAGAGGCGTTTCAACACTTAAAAATCGATCAAATTGTCCAAGCTAAAATTAGTGGTATTGTTGAGTTTGGCTTGTTTGTTACCTTTGAAGTGAACGAAGTGAAACGAGAGATCGAAGGCTTAATCCATCGAAGTGAAATCGCCTGGGATCGTCAACCGGATTTGAGTAAAACTTACAAAATCGGCTCTAGATTGAAAACCAAAATCATCTCGATGGAAAACGGTCGAGTCGCCCTATCGCTCAAACAGCTCGAAAAAAACCCATGGTTGAATCTAAAAATTAAGGTCGGACAATCAGTTGAGGGCGAACTAACCAGATTTACTCCTTTCGGCATTTTCGTGGCCTGCGCAGGGGTTGAAGCGTTTGTCCCGCGAGAAACTTTGGCCAGCCGGTCGACTAGTCAAAGCTTGGCCAGTATCGGCCAAGTTCAAAAATTTAAGGTGACCAAAATCAATCTAACTAATCAAAAATTGACTTTGGCCCCAGTCCCGGACACTCAAACAAGTCAACCGGTTCAAAAGAAGGTTAAAGCCGGCCCAAAAGCGCCTGCTAAACCGCTCAAAAGTAGCGCAAGATCAAAAATAAAAGTAAAATAGAACTAGTTAATCCGCCCCTAGGGGCGATCTTGAACAAAATAAAGGGGGAAAAATGAAAAAACTGATCGCCGGTTGGGTCTGCTTGATCGCGATTTTGGTTTTTTATCCAAGCCAGGGAAAACTAGAGACATCCGGCGTAAATCTGCCGATATACTGCCAGGTCGTGCGGCTTGATATGTCCTCCCCGCGATTCAACCAGGAGAACACGGACATTAAAGTCGCCTTTGGCGACACTCATGCCCATTCAAAACTTTCCAACACAGCCACATTCTCGGCCGGAAAGTTTAACCTTGATCATATCTTTGCCCAAACTCTAGCCCAAAACGCTCAACGGGCCCGTGAGTTCGGGCATCATTTCCAGATCGCGAGCGATCATGACGAGGTTTTTGAAATCGACCCAAACGCCTGGGATAATCTCCAGCAGACAGCCCGGGAGTTTCAGCAAAAAGGCTTTTGCCTAATCCCGGGATTTGAATTAACCCTGGGAAGATTGGTCAAGCCTTTGCCCAGCACAATACATTTTAACGTGTTTGGGGTCAAGGAGCCCTGGCAGGCGCGGTTAGGAAAAGATCCGACTGATTCCGATCTTCAGGACAAACTAGTCAGAGCGCTTGAATGGTTCGACAATAATCCAGGGGTAATGTTTCAAATTAATCACCCGGCGGTCGGATCCAATCAAAGAAAAAATTTTCAAACGATCGCCCGGTATAAAGCGGCGGACAACTGTTACGGTATCGAGCTGATATCCGGTCAGCCGCCATTTCGCACCACCATACGCGACAACGAACCCTACTACCGGATAGCGCTCGAAGAAAGCCTTTGTGTCGCGCCTGTTGTTGGAGGAGACTTTAGTTTTCCCCTCAACCGCGCTAACAGCAAAGCCGTCACTGGTATTTATTATAGTCCAGACGAAAAACTGAAAGACCAGGATGATTTTGTCCGGGCAATGCGAAGCCGAGCTTGCATCGCCACCGAGGATCAAAAATTTTTAATCATTTTAATGCTATTAAGTTCCAATAAAAGCGTTATGATGGGTAATTGTGATCTAAATTCCGTTCAAGACAGCGTGTTGCTGGTGATGGTCTTGGTTGATCGATCACTGCCCCAAGTACCGGTTAATGTCACTTTAAACCAGTGCAACATAATCGGCTCGACTCGGCAGTGGCGGACTATCCCGCTCACACCTCGCTATCTCGATTTTCGACAAATCGCTAATGGCGCCTTTATTGATCTAAACAGCCCGCCAAACAACCGACTAGAGATAACACAAAAATTGATTTGCTACCCCAAAGCGCAGATCCTTCAAATAGGGGCGATCGGGGCGCCAATCAAAATTAAGCCATAATCAGAACCAGACCAGCCAACCCGTCCGATTGGACGGGTTTTGTCAAAAGGTTAGACTTGAATCATCGGGCGACTCGTTGTATGATAAGCTACTAATCTTTTTTTAATGACCGTTAGTAAAAAAGAATCACAAATTGAACTCAAAAACGCCAAGTTCAAAATCAGCTTGGCTAATCGTCAAATTAAAACTGATCACACGATCATTGATGGGCCGGGTGAATACGACCTCCAAGGCCTTGAGATTAACTGTTCGGTCAAAGGTGTTTTTTTAATTCGAAACGGTTGGTTGAGTCTAGGCTGGTTTATCGAAAAACCAAAAAACTCGGCCGAGTTTGAAGTCCTCGAGACAACTCATATTGTCTTGTTTGATTTCGACCAGGCAAATTTTGACCATAAAGAAGCGGCTGAAATAATCAAGCAGATAGAACCAACCAGCGTGATCGTTGCCGGACAAGGAGCGAGTCAGTTTTGTCAAGAACGGTCATCCTGCCGGGAGGTTAAAAATTCGGTTAAATTAGACACCTCATCGAACCAAGAAACATTGGATATAATTTGGCTAAAGTAAAAACCTGATCATGAGGCTGAATTTGATCGATCTAAAGTTTGATCAAGCTTGCCTGACGCTTGAGAATGCGCAAAAAATATTGATTTTAGTTCACCAGGACCCAGACGGTGACACGATCGCTTCATCGCTCGCACTTAAGATTGGCCTCGAGTCTGCCGGCAAGCATGTCAGCGTAGTGGGCAAGGACAAGATACCCAAAACTTTTGAGTTTTTACCTAAAGTTAGAACGATCAGACAAGACTTTCTTTTGGGCGACTTTGAAGCGATTTGCGTGGTTGATTGCGGAGATCTCAAGAGAACCGGCTTCCCGGTCAGATTAAGAAACTTTGCCAAAACCAAAAAAAAGTTGATCAATATAGACCATCATCCGCGCAACGACCTGCACAAGCTGGCCAACATCAACATTTTTGACCCCGAAGCGTCAGCCGCCGGCGAGTTGGTCCACAAACTCCTTTCTAAAATGAACATTCCGATCTCGCCCGAGATCGCCCAGTGTCTCTTAACTGCGCTCTATACCGACACTGGTGGTTTTCGCCACTCTAACACCAGCTCACCAACCTTAGCACTAGCCTCAAAACTAATGAGTCTTGGCGCCCGACCAAGTCAAATCACCCAGCAATTTAATAACCACAAGAGCCTGGCGACACTTAAGCTCTGGGGGATTGCTCTCGAGAGAATTAAACGGGATGACCAGTTGGGCTTAACTATCAGTGTCATTTTTCAAGACGACATCGCGTCCTGCCGAGCTGGGGCTCAAGATTTAGCCGGGGTGGTTAACTTAATCAGTTCGGTCCCTGGAACCAAAGCCGCGATTTTGCTGACCGAACTTGATAACGGATGTGTCAAAGCCAGTTTGAGAACTGAAGATAATTCGGTTGACGTTTCCAAAATCGCCGCTATCATGGGAGGGGGCGGTCATAAAAAAGCGAGCGGCTTTACGATTTCGGCTAAAATTTTAAGCAACGGCAGCGGCGGTTGGAAAATCAACTAAATTTGATCAGACTTGATAGCTAGCCGTTAGGGCGATAGAATACGTCTTACGATCGGATAAAAAACTGTCACAAACACTGCTCTCACGCCGACGATAGTCCGTTGACCGGGCGAGACCGATCGGACGAAAACTGTATTTTGAGACGCTTGATTAGACTTTCGAGCCGGGGTGGCGGAACTGGCAGACGCACAGGGCTTAAACCCCTGGGCCCAAAAGGCGTGTGGGTTCGAGTCCCACCCCCGGCACCAG
>CAYZGQ010000016.1:0-15130 GCA_964478135.1 uncultured Candidatus Saccharibacteria bacterium | reverse complement strand
TTGGATGGTTCAAATCATGATTGGCTGGAAAGGCGAGGCCCTCGATTAACCTTGCTGGCTTTCATTGATGATGCGACTTCCAAGTTGCTGTGGCTGGAGTTCGTTGACTCTGAGTCAACTCGATCAATCATGCAAGCAACGGCATCGTATCTGGAAAGTTACGGCCGACCACTTGAGCTCTACCTTGATCGAGGCAAGGTCTTCAAAGTCAACCAACACAATCCCGATCAGGACAAGGCCACCCAGTTTGGCCGAGCAATTGAGGAGCTAGGTATTGGCCTGACCTTTGCCCTCTCCCCGCAGGCCAAGGGTCGGATTGAACGACTCTTGGCCACCTTGCAAGATCGATTGGTCAAAGAGCTGCGGTTGGCGGGTGTTATCACTTTAGAACAAGCTAACCGATTAGCTCAAACCGTCTATCTGCCGGCCCACAACCACAAGTATGCCGTGGCGCCAGCTCAAGCCAAATAATCTTCACCGCCGGCTTGATGGTTACTGATTAGATGATATCCTCTGCCTCAAAGAGCAGAGAATCCTAACCAATGATTTCACCATCCAGTACCACAATCGCTGGTTTCAGCTGGAGCGATCCCAGAAGACGATTATGTTTCCCAAAAACCAGATCACTGTTATTGAACATCTTCAAGGAACAATCGGCTTGATGATTCGGCAGGTCAAGTTAAACTTTCACGAAATACCCAAACCAATTCCTCAACCAAAACCATCGCTTCCCAAGCCAACCAAACTAGACCAAAAGTCATGGATACCACCGGTCGATCATCCCTGGCGTCAATATCAACCATTAACAATCAAAGGTGTCATTTCTACTTTGTAGAAAAGTGACATTTCTATTGAGTATTGACACTGTCCCAGCGCGATTATGGCAGGATCCTATTTTTGGATCAGCGACATAACGGGGGTCTGGAATGTTTGCCAGAGGATATTCTGAACCTTTAGAAGGCGGTAGCTGTCCCAGACCTTAAACCCTAACCCTTTGGGCTTGAGTGATTTTTGAACCTGATCCAACTGGTCTGCCACAACCTTCAGGACAAAACACTTGGCTGCCGGATAGGGTGGCTGGCCGGTGAAATTATTAGTCGTGGCGTAACGCAGTTTAAGAACGATTCTCGGACTGATCGCTTGGAGCTCGGTCAGATTCTTTATCTTCTTCTTAATGCTCGCAGATTAAATTCTTAGTATATAATTATAGAAATTGAATATATACGTTTACTTGAATAGCAACAGGTAGTCGAAATTTTTAAGCTCGGTATAGATTTTTTAAGGTTGAAAGAAGTCCCAATGCAGACATCTCCCAGATTATGTAAATAAACACCGGTTAATTTTTTTGAGCTGTTTCAAATCCATACCAGCGCGTAATCAGTCTATGAGGTCAATGGTTCACACTTTACTCCACCACAACGTTCGTGTCGGGTGGCACCACCTCGATCCATAGACTGCCCGGGTTGCGTTTAAATAGCTTGCCGTTTGAGTCAGTAAAGATCGTTCGATCCTTACGACTGACTTTTTTCCATGTTCCTTGGTCGCTTTTACCATTTTTGATCAAGACTGCTCTGCCTTGACCGACGGTGGCGTAGTCAGACACATTTTTACCCCCGGATGTCACGTTTTGGTGGGCCGCTTGCTGGATTATAATTGTTGAAGCAGAAATCTGGGCTTGGGTTGAACCATCTGTGTGGTCAATACCAGCCAACTGTCTTTTGTAAAGGTTGGTCTGTTGGTCAAAAACCCAGGTTACTTGATAAGGATCGGTTGAAAAGTTAATCCCTATTTTTTGATTTTCTGGTCTATCTGCTTGATTAGCCGGTTGATCAAAGCTGAATCCGTCAAAACTGTAATCATTTGTTTTAAAACCTCGAGATTGAGCATACTCAATCAGTTTTGAACTTGAGACAAACAGAGTATGTTCGCTGGCTGTCCCTGGTTTAGGGATGCGCCAAAAGGCCTTGTTGGCGGTGTTGGCGTGGGGTAAGTCTTTAATCCCGACTTTGGAAATTAATTCAAGGGCGTTGAGCGCCCCGCCAGCGTGGACAAAAAAGCCGTCGTACTCAAGCGCCCAATCGATAAAAAAGGTTCTGGCTGATCTAACTGGTCCAATCTTCTCCGCTCCTGTGGGTCCGAAAATAGCCAAAAATCGAGTAATACCGCCTTCAGCCAAGGCTTCATAGACTATACTGGCGTTGGCTAGTCCAGACTGGGGTCTGGCTTCGGGATGGTTTTCAATCACGATTGCCAAAGGCCAGCGTTGGGCATCACTTTGACTCACTAATTCTCCATTTAGCGGACTGATGATTTTTTTCTCTTTTGGTTCTCTTTTGATCAATTGATCGAAAGAGCTGATGATCGGCGCGTCCTGGCGGTTACGGATCACAAAACGATTGTACACCGTCGTCCCGGCCAGGCCAAAAATCACCACCAACAGAGCTATCGGCAACCAGCGCCGAATTTTTTGCTTGAGCTCGAGCGATTTTAAACCATTTTCAACAGTTGGTTGGTTTTGAGGCTCCTGTTTAGTCTTGTCAGTTTTGAGTTGGGCCATTGTCTCTCCTTATTTTTTAGTGAGATTGTCGGTAGAGTTTAAGTTTAGTCTGCCCGAGCGTCCCTAGACCAAAGATCATACTTACTAGTCGAACCCAAGATCCAATAATCGGCAAAGCGGTTACTGCTCCCAATAGGGTCACTCCAATTAAACTGGCGTAAAAATGTTCTGTTTTTTTTGAAAAGATGGTTTTGCCCAAATATGATCCAACTAAGATTGGCCCAATATAGCTTTCGATCAAGTAAAGAGCAAGCAAGGTTAAGCCAACCGGAGTTCCGACTATGCTAATAATCAGAGTAAGAGCAATTAACGGAGTTGTGATTAAGATCAGCAAACCCCAAATAATTCCAGTTTTCCAGTTTTCGGCCAGGATTTGGTTAAATTCATTTTCAACCCTGGGTAGGATTTTAACCAGAATCATAAAGCTTAATAGGGCGGCTAGAATAGAGATAATAATTTTTAAGGCCAGATTTCGACCAGTGGTTTGGTTTTGGGATCGATCATAAGAATGTTTGAAAATTTGACCGGTCACTTTGGATCGATCAATTTCAATTAATCGAGCGGAAAGATATAGATTTTGGTCGATTTGACCTTCACCGCTGACCCGGACAGTATCAGCTAAAATAAAAACCTCGCCTTTAATCCGGGCCTGGATATCAACCGTTCCAGCGGCGATAAAAACGTCTTGGTCAATCGGTTTGGAAATAATGACTGTGTTAGCCGCCGCTATCAGATTATCATTGATTTCTTGATTAACAATCAGGGTATTGCTAAACGCGAAAACAGCTTCTTCAATCTTGTTCGGTCCGGCTAGAGTCACTGTTTGGGCTCCTTCGAGTGGAACCTTTAACTGGGCGGCGGTTGCCCTCGATGGATTTAAGTTAATGAGCAAGACCAGGGCTAAGACCAGTTGACAAAGTTTGATTCTCATAATTTAGGGGTTTTTTAGATAAAAATAGCCTATGATAGCTAGGGCGATCGCCAGGCCGATCGCTGTTTTAAGAAATTTACCCATCAGTCCTCCAACGATGTAGCCGACCAGCAGGCCGAGGGCTGTTCCGAGTACAAAATGTTGGTTAATCTCAAACATTATTCTTGGCCAATAATAATTAAAACATCAATTGATTCTCCAAGGGTGTTAGGGTCGGCCTCGTCGAGCTCTAGGCTGTATCCTTGAATATCCTTGGCAACTTGGTTGGCTTTGTCTTGGTTGCCGGATTGATACCAAACCTGTGTCTTGTTGTATTTATTCTTGGCGTTGCCGATTTTTGCGATTGTGTAGCCTTTGGCTGTCAATTCTTGCTTGAGTTTAGCCGCTAAGCCAGTCGTTGAAGTGGAGTTGAGGATTCTAATCTTAATTTGATCCGGTGTCAGATTGGAGGCTGGACTGATCGAGGGACTGGCTGAAGCGGTTGGTTGGGGTTTTGGTGTTGAAGGAGTCGGGCTTTTTTGGTTTTGTTCTACTCCAAGGGGCAGGATGACCGGTTGATTGTTGGGTTGTAGCTCGGAGTTGGCAACAGTTTGATCTTCCAAGGGGTTTGATACCGATCTAGCCGCAAGCAAGGCGCTGACAGCCACGGCCGCCAGAAAAGACAGTCCAGCAATTACCGCATACATAACGAAAGAACTGTGTTGCGGTTTTTGGTGAGAATCTTCTTTGGCGAAGCCAAAAGTGGTCGGTTTTTTTCTTACGTCAAAAACTCGTTCATCCATAGTTTTAGGTCACCTTTTCACCTAGAATAACAAAAAATGGTCTGCATAGCCAGACATAAGAGTCAAACTTGACTTGCGTTCTATTGGCCGGTGCCGCTCGGGTTTACCAGCGCAGTCTAGGAATTGGTTTAATTTGAGTGTCTTGTTGTGAATTTGGACCTGACTGGTCGTTAATGGCAGTCGCAGATGTTTTGGTTTCTGGAGAATAATTGGAGTTAGTGTTTATACTTTCTTTTGACTTGGATCTAGTTTGTTTGGAGATGGTGATGACTTGGGTTTGGTCGTTGAATGTAACCGCTACCTCATCACCTTTACCCCAACCCATACTCGAGACCGCTTCTTTTGGCAATGTGACACAGAATGAGTAGTTAGAGAACTTGATCAATTTTCTGGTTGTGGTATTGGCCATATAGATTCCACTATACTTCGTATATTTGTGGTGTCAAGAAAGGATTTAAAGTGCGGTTAATGAACCTGGTTTTGGTATTTTCGAATTGTTTCTTTTACTTTTTCCACAAGTCTTTGGTAGGACCGATCAGTATAACTTGGTAAGTCATCTAGCTGATCTATATTAACCCAGTCTGCTTGCTTGACTTCAGACAATTGCGGACGGGGTCGGTTTGGCGAGCGGCTGGTCATTAAAAACCAGTCGACAGTTTTATCGATCAATTCGCCGCTTGCGCCCCAGATATCTTTAAACTTGTAATGAGTTTTGGGCAGTCGTTTTACTATAGTTAATTGACCGATACCAGTTTCTTCGGTCACTTCTTCGATCGCGACCTGCTGGGTGCTTTGGCCTGGTTTGTCGTCATGGTGACCTTTTGGGAAGGTCCACTTGTCGTGGTAATCGAGGATCATGAGCAGTTCGACCCCGCGTTTTGTCGGGCGAAAGACGACTCCGCCGGATGATATTTGCTTTAACATCTCGAGCCTACTTTTGTGACTGACCAGTAGGTCACAAACTGATACTGGCCGATCAGATTGATCGTGGATAAGTGAGGCTCAAGCTCTTGTAAAGAGCGAGCCTCAAAAGTTTTGACTTGTTGAGTCTCAAAGTCGATCATTTTCTGATTTTGATCAGGTTTAATCGCTCGATCAGCCTGGCGTTGAGGGAGCGAGTTTTGATTACCCGAAGAAGGAAGTATCTGCTCGAGCCAATTGTAAAGTCCGAGTAAGCGGACTCGATGACTGGGAAACCTTTCAGCTGTCATTTGACAAGAGCTCAATGATTTTAACCCTAGGTGAATAAATTTGGATTATTTGACCCATCTCAAGTATTTAATCGATTAGTCTTTTGCCATAGCTTGATTATAACTGCGCGCCCGGCGCGATTCGAACGCGCGGCCTTCAGCTCCGGAGGCTGACGCTCTATCCACTAAGCTACGGGCGCAATAAACTAGATGAAGTATCGTCTATAACAAGTCAAGCCTTTCTCATTACTATTTTACTGGATCGCTCCGGCTTACCTCAAGAGCTATTTACCCAGATTATCGCGGCTGTTGGTAAACCTTAGATTCTTTTTTTTCAAGCTTTTTGGTTTGTTGGCTGGCACTCCAAAAGTGTTTTTTGTCCGGGTGCTGATAACGCGATATCAGAGATTGAGGGTTTTGGATGAGTTTTAGCCCAACCAAATCAGGCCGGACCTGACTACTGGCAAGGTCAGCAATCCGGTAATAGCGGCACTTTAGTCTGGGGCATTGGCTCGATTATTCGATATGTTTGGTTGAATAAAGTTTCTCGACTAATCCTAGTCATTGAGTGTCTATTTTAGATTCAAGATCGAACAGGGATAAGCCGACATTTGGATCTAGTCGCCGAACGAGATTTTTTTCAAACAGCTCGACCAGAATTTCGGCCGTGGCGGTGATGGTCGCGGCTGTAAGATGACCCCCAAAGGCTTCCATTTTTTGATTTGAAAATAGCGCGTGGGCGTGGACGATCAGTTCTCCATCGTCCTTGCGGGCTATATTGCCCGTGAGCGTCAAAAGTTCATGAGGCTCGGTTTTTTTTACTTGGATGTAGTTTTTTTTGGTTTTATCGTAAACATTGAGCTCGATATTTTCAGCCGCCCCAATGGCGCTAAAAAAAGCAACGCCCTTAACCAGCTGCTGGCCAAATTTTTTAAGCCCATCAATAACCTCTTCTCCAGGGAAAAGTCTGATCAGAAAGTGATTTTGACTGATCTGGCTGTAAGTCATTTCACTCTTTAGTCTGATGACTAAAGCGCCACAAATCAAGACCAGTTTTCTGATCGAACATTCTTTTTACCTGGACGTCAAAGGTGGCAATTAACAATTCGGTCGTGGCTTGAATAGTGGCTTGAGCCACGTGACCGGCTAAAGCTTGCATTTCCAAGTCTCCAAAAACGCCATGAGCATGGACCAGGCAAATTTTTTTGCTAGACATTGTTATATTGCCGGTTAAGCTGGCAATTTCTAGGTCTTGGGTGATCGTTTTTTTTCGGTAAATCAAGCTACCTAAATTCAGATGATACAGGGAAACCGATTT
Source organism: uncultured Candidatus Saccharibacteria bacterium (assembly GCA_964478135.1). Taxonomy (GTDB): domain Bacteria; phylum Patescibacteriota; class UBA1384; order GWA2-35-9; family CAYZGQ01; genus CAYZGQ01. Next base: position 8,352 of record CAYZGQ010000016.1, on the reverse strand, counting down.
TACTCCGCCTATGCCCCAAAAGAAGGCGCAGCCCTTGACGTAGTTTTGGCCAAATTGAATCAGTTGACTAATCAGTTCCTCGCCAGGCATTAAACGGACCGCAAAAAAACCGTGTTTTAAAGATTTAATCTGCATTGTTTACCAGATCTTATTAAGTTAACCGATGGCCAGTCCCCAGACTATCCAGGTTATAGAGATAACTATCGGAGCTAAGATCAACCCGGCAAGAAGTTGGCGCGGTGTGTGACGGTCAAGCTTAAGACGTGACCAGGCGATTGGTCCGACCAGTAAAAGACTGATTAAACCAGTTGGACCGTAAAGTAAAAATAAGTAGGTCGTAAATATTCCGACTCCCAGCATGTGGTGGGAAATTTTCCAAAAGTAGGAGATGAGCGAAAATAAAGCGTAAACCGAGGCTAGGCTGGTCAGAGTTGCTATCAAGGGCTGACCTGATTCTAACAACCAGGCCGCGCTTGACTCAAGGGCCAAAATAGCGGTGTAGGGAACGATTGCCAGCAGGCGATCTCGTTTCACTCGGTCGTTGGCTAAGGCATCGTCGAGCGCCACTCCTTTGACAATCAAAAAGAAAACAAAGTAAAACATGCCGATTAGGTTTACCAGCACCAGGGTGATTGCCCAAAATTTGATTTCTATTGTCGAGAGTTGAGACAAAAAAGTCGCCAAAAACGGCGGGAAAAAACTTAAAGTCCCGGGATTTAAAATTGCCGAAATGGCGTGAGCGACACTCCGCCTTGGGCTTGGTTGACTGGTTCTCATAGACTGGGCCATGGCTTTGTTTAGACCTTTTGGGTTAGAAAACGGACTCGTTTTTGTTCAACCAGTCTTTTAATTCTTTGTTGGTTTGGGTTTAGTTTAGACAAACCGCTTTTAAATTCAACCAGGACAATTTCGTTTTGGTTGAACTGGATTCCGTCAATCGGAGTTCCTAGAAAGCGAAAACCACTTGGGTTAAAGGGATAGCTTGCCATAAGGGGCATGAACTGTTCGACGGTCTTACCGTAGCCGGAGGCAAGAGATCTTTTAGAAAACTGGGCTTGGCTAAGCTTTGATTTTGTGTTTCGCCAAAGCCAAAACAAAACCACGACCGCCAGCCCTAAAATTAAGATAACCCGTCTTTCGTCCATCAAGAATATTTTAGCACTTACCAGATTTTTTGTCAGGTTTGAGTGTTAGCGCTTTGGTATTTTCGTATTACTCCTCTAACCCGACCCTGTATAACCACTTTTTTGACTCTAATCGGGCTGTAGTCTGCGTTGGCTGGCTGAAGCCGAATATGGTCGGATTCTTTGAAAAAGCGTTTGAGAGTTACATTGTCTCCGTCAATGAGAGAAATTACGATATCTCCATTTTTAGGTGCCTCTGTTTGTTCAACGACTACATAGTCACCGTCAAATATTCCATCGTCAATCATTGAGTCCCCTCTAACTTTGAGGGCGAACACGTTTGGGCCCATTAAGTCTTTCGGGATATCGATAGTTTCGTCTGTTCGGATCGCCTCAATCGGTTGACCGGCCGCGATCGTTCCTAGCAGCGGAATAGAGAATGTCCGGTTATCCCACCTCGGGGTTAGCTGAATCGAGCGGGCGATGTTTCCGACAGTTTCAATATAGCCTTTGCGCTTGAGAGTTTCTACGTGACCGGCGACAGTCGCGACAGAGGATAAACCAAAATACTGGGCGATCTCTCGGTAACTGGGCGGGTAGTCGTTGTCTTGGATATAGCGCTCGACAAATCGCAGAATCTCCTTTTGTTTTTTAGTTAAGGGTAGTGGTGACATGTTGTTTTGATTAGGTTAACATCATATTTGTTCGTATTATCATTACGAACACAGTCCGAACATAGTGTCAAGCTGGGGAAAACTTTTCAGGTTCAACTAATCGGGTAATAGTGTTAAAATGAGTTTTGTCTATTCTATAGATTAAACTTTGAGAGAAAGGAGTTGAACAATTTGTTAACTATCGCTGCCGGTCTGCTGTTCACCCTGTTAGCACTGTTGGTGCTGTTAGGTTTGCAAGAGGCTAAGTCCCCCACCGCAGCGCGGATCCTCAAGTTTTTATTTCCAGACAGACTACTTCCGTCTCTGATCGCCCAAAGCGATTTTTGGTCAGCCGTTTTCCTGATGGTTGGCCTGATCGCCCTTTTTGCTCTGGCGAGCGTTATTGGCCAAATCCAGCGAAACGGCCAAATGTTAGACCATCTTGATCCAGACATTTTGATTGAGGCTGGGCTATACCTAGCGATTGAGATCGCGTTATGGCTCTGGTTAGTGCTTGATCAAGAGCAGGAGTCAAAAATTTCGGTCGGAACAGTTTTTAGTACTGTTGCCGCTCTCGGGCTAGGATTTGTCATGCTCCTGCCAGCAGACTACATCGATACTTGGTATCTTGTGGTATTTAAAATTAGTTTTATCGGATTTTGCTACTGGTTGGTCAAAGAGTTGTTTCGTCAGGTTGAGGTTAATCCAGAGCGCCGTTGGGATTATTGTCTTGTAGCTGGCCTTGGGATTGGACTTGTTACAATTTTTATCCTTTTGGGTCGTCTTTATGGAGTTCACTACCCTAAAGATTTAAATGGACTGATAATTGTTGTCTTGTTTTTAGCTCCATTTATCCTTTTATGCTATTTTCCCATAATGAAAAACCGACACAACGACCACTCCAATTAAAGAGAGGTCGTTGTTTTTTTAACCACCGACTAGACTGTCAGGTGTGGTTATCAATTACTATCGGTTAAGACTCACTCTCTAGCGTCAAGATGAACGATTATGATTTAGCTCACTCCCTGATCGTTCAACCTTATTTTAAGCCGTATTAGTATATTCTTAATAAGGTAACTATTCAGTCGAGTTTGAGCCTCAAAATCGGCTATTTTCTAATTGTAAAATGGCTAAAGGCCAAAAGCTAAAGGCCTTGATTGCTTACTCATTGAGCAGGCCTCTTTTACCAAAGGTAATCCGTGTTGGAGCGATTGGCCTGACCAGCCGTTGGTTGTGTTTTAGGTTGGTTATTTATGGCTGGTTTGGCTAACCGCGCTCGGATTGCCCGAGATCAAATCGTCAGATTCAAGCAAATATATCACCAATGTGATCAATCTAAAGATTCACGACGTTTGATAAAATGATCCAGCGTTTAATGAGGTTTGTCTTTGGTTAAACCTCATTTAAACGTCCGGGTAAGTCTAAGCTTGCTTGAGCCAGTTTGATTTACTATACTGCCAAATATGCAAGCTAATCGCCGGTTTTGGTTGTTTACCGTGGCGATCATGCTTTTAGCCCTGCTTGTCAGGCTGTATTGGATTACAGATATGGCTTGGTTTTCTTTTGACCAGGCGACTCATCTCCAGGCAATTTACGATCTCATCTACAACGGCCGATGGCGATTTCTTGCCCTTGGCCCAGCCATGCTTGATAAGCAGGGGCTCGTCGCCTACCTTGGGCCAGCATACTATTGGTTGCTTGTGCCAGTGCAGTTGGTTGCGACTGGGCCGTGGTCAGCCATTATTCAAGTCGCGGTCTTTGGTAGTTTGACTGCTGGTTTGCTTTCTTGGTTAGGTCGGAGCTGGTTTTCTGACTGGACAGGTTATGGTCTGGGTTTGGCTTGGGCGGTTAATTACAAGGCTGTTTTGACCGAACAGCTGATTTGGAATCCAAGTTATTTGCCCTTTTTCAGCCTAGTTTATTTGGTGGCCGTAACCCATTACCTCAAGGGTGCGAGTCAATGGCTGTTGGTGATCTGTTTTGTGGTGGGTATTCTAAGCCAACTTCATGGCTCGGGATTTTTGTTTATTCCCTTGACACTTGGGCTAGGCGCGGTCGCGGTTAGCTCAAGGCTAAAAAATTGGCGTCAAGAGATGAAGTTCGTTTTAGGTGGGGTTGGTGTGTTTATTCTGACCTATCTGCCTTATTTAGCTCGAGAGCTGATCTATAAGTTAGAAAACACGCACAATCTCATCACACTGCTTAGACTTGACGATCCAGATCGAGTCAGCGGATCGGTCGGATTTTTGATTAGTCGATCAATCAACCGATTCATGGTTGGTTATTCAGATTTTATTTTACAGCAACACTACAGTGTATTCGTAAAGCTGTTGCTTATGATTGGATTGGTTACCATGATTATTAGAGCAGTACAGATATCAGCCAAGAATCGATCAGTTAAGTCCAAGCAGATCAACTGCCCGGGCCTGCTTATTTGGCTAATATCCGGGTTTGTTTTGATGGCCAGTTGGTTTCGCTACCCAATTTGGGATTACTTTTGGCTGGCTATCTATCCGGTCGTTCTTTTAATTTTGGCTGGGTCGGCGGTCTGGCTAGTGAGCCGGCTAAAGCCCGCCCGCTGGCTGATCCTTGGATTGATCGTGTGGTATAGTCTAATGAACTTAGGGTTTCTTAAACAGACCTTGGATGCGCGTGTCGCCAGAGCCTCAAATAACCAAGAGGACGCCCAAAACATCCTCTTGTCCGATCAGATAGCAGCGGTCAGGGCAGTAATGATAGACGGTCAAGGGCAACCAATCAGAGTTAGTTACGATACTACCTACTTTTACCACGGCTTTCGAAACAATAATGCTTATGACTATTTGTTCAAGCTGGCTGGAGCTCAACGGATCAATCATCAGTCGCCCCATTACTTGATTGTCCAGCCCCACTTTAAGCCTTATCAGTCGATTGTGGATAGTGGCGACTATCGGGTCGATTGGGAAAAACAGATTGGGTATTTGCGTTTGGTCAAGTTGGTGTCCAAGGATCAGTAAGAGTAATGAAAACAGTCCGTTTGGGTGAGTGGTTTGGCGAGGTGGGGAAGACGGCCAGTGATTTTTGTTTTGAATTTCGATTCGAATTGAGTGTTTAGAATTTAGGATTTAATTATTGATCATTCGCTGGTGAGCTGCTCACTCGGCACTCCGGCTTTGCCAAAGGTAATCCGGGTTGGAGCGGCTTGGTCAACACCCCAGTGACTGGCTGAACGGACGGCACCCGGGCCGTGAATAGCGTTAATTAAGTCGATTGTTCGGGAGAGTTGCTGTTGGCGTTGCAAATTAGGAAAAAGTCTCTGCTGGACGCCCAGCGGCTTGATGAGTTTGGTAGCGGTAATAGAGACCATCATAGGTTTAAAATTCATCTGGGACAAGTCTGGTCGGGTCAAAGAGTCTAAATAGGAGTGACGATACAAGCGCCTAGTATAGTTGAGCAGGCTGATTGTGTCGTTGAAGGGATTGGTTTTAATCTCACTGTCCCATACCGCTTTGGCTTGGAATCTGATTATAAGCCGGAGTCCGCTGGCCAGGGCTTTAGCCCGACGCAACCTTAGGCCGAGCCGCTCGGCCATCTTGACCAGCACACCAAAGGCTTTTTGCCAGGTGCGAAACTCGGGCGCCAGGACATGTTGGTGGCCCATGGTTTTCATAGCTGGGGTTTCGAGACAGCGATGGTCTATATCATAGCCGTGGAGTCGGTAGTACCAAGCGGTACCGTTGACTCCGAGGTATCGGCGCAAATAAGATTCAGATGCTTCAAAAAGTTCAAGTGGAGTTGTGATGTCGCGTCGGCCTAACTGGTGTTTCATACGCTCGGCAATGCCGGTAATATCGGTTAAATCCTTGAGAACGCGAAAAAAAATCGGCAGGCGCGCAAGCGTCAGGGTTGTCAGGCCGTCTGGTTTTTTATACTCGGCTGCTTGTTTAGCCAAAAACAGGTTGGGCCCAATGCCGATTGAGCAAGTCATCCAGTCCCCGACCTGCGCCTTGATCATTTGTTTGATTCTTTGGGCCAACTGGTGACTGGCTGGATGTTGGCGATCACTTCCGGTTAAGGTCAGTCCGAACTCATCAATTGAGAGTGGTTCGACAAAAGGGTTGTGGTTTTTAAGCACCTGGTTAATTTTTTGGTGATATATTCTATACAGTTCCGGGCGAGATTCAACTATCGCGATCGAGGGAATTTTTTGTCGAGCCTCCCCTACCCTACAACCTGTCTTGACCCCCAGCCATTTGGCTTTGTAGGACGAGGCAATGATACAGCCCGACCGGCCAGTGTAAGGAGCAACGCCAACCGGTCGAGCCCGCAGGGTTGGGTTTTCCTGCTGTTCGACGCTGGCGAAAAAGGCGTTCATATCCAAAAATAGGTAGCGAAAGTCTTGGGGTGGTGGGAAACTAGCTAGATCTAGCTTAAGATTTTTGTTCGTGCTTTGTACAATTTGAGAGTTCATATCCTCCTTGTAGTTTATTCGAGTTAATTCGTTACTAAAATAGCGAACAAAAAACGAACTGTCAAGCGATCAATTGAAAATTAAAGTAGACATTAAAATATCCCTCGCGCTTATAAGGCGCGTTGGGCTGATTCCATCTCTATCAATCACTCGAAAATATTTCAGCTTGAGGCTTTCGAAGTAACCTTGGTGCTATTTGAGTTTGCGTTTGAGCGCTTGGTCCAGTTTGCCCAATCCGACAGTTTCTTGACTGCCATCCTCCAGGTTTCGAACGATCACCGATTGATCGAGTGCTTCTCTTTGCCCGATAATCAAGGCGACCTTGGCTTGTTGCTTGTTAGACAATCTTAGTTGAGATTTAAGAGAGTTTTTGGTAGGGGCGGTAGTAATTTTGAAGCCGTTTTTTACCAGCTGGGCGATTAGGCTAAGGGATTTTTTTTTGGCTAGTTGGCCCAGTTGAATGATCGCGATTTGGGGTAAGGCTGGCTTGGCTGGCTGCCAGTTTTTTGTTTTGAGAGTTTCGATCACTCTTTCAACCCCCATGGCCCAGCCGATCGCTGGGGTTTCAGGAATGCCGCCGAGCGTATCGACTAATTCGTCATATCGGCCGCCTCCAAGCAGGCTTGATTGACGTCTGGTGTCCGTCTTAAGTCGCATTTCAAAGGTAGTTTTGGTGTAGTAGTCAAGTCCGCGTACAAGATAAGGATTAAGTTCATATCCAACACCTAACTCATCCAAGTACTCCAGGGTTTGTTGAAAATGGATTCTGTCTGATTCGCAGACCAAATCAGGCAGTTGTGGGGCGCTTTGTTTGAACTGCTGGCATTTTTCTTCGGAACAGTCAAGCAGGCGGAGCGGATTTTGTTTAAGCCGTTGCTGGCAGTCTTGGCAGAGATAATTTTTGTATCGGCCGTAGTAATCCTTGATAGCTTGTTTAATGACCGGTTTACATTTTTTACAACCTAGAGTGTTAGTTTCGATGACTAAATCCTGGGCGATTTTAAGATCGTTTAGAATTTGCCAGCCCAGCCAAATAACCAGAGCGTCGGTTGCCGGGTCAGAGTCGCCAAAAATTTCAATATCAGCTTGGTTAAACTGTCTTAGCCGGCCGGCTTGAGGACGATCATAGCGAAATAAAGGTCCAAAAAAAGACAGTTTTACCGGCTGTGGCCAGCTGGACATCCCATTTTGAATGTATGCGCGAGTTATCGCGGCACTGGCTTCTGGCCGGAGTACCATGGAGATTGGCTCGTTTTTTTCATTACTTGCCCGAGAGACTCGACAGATCTCGAATAACTCTTTGGACACGATGTCGCTTTCTTGGCCAACTGATTTAGTAAAGAGCTCTTTTTCTTCAAAAATAGGTGTATCAATAGGTTGAAATCCAACTTGACTGACTCTTTTTTCGAACATTTTTCGAATATATTGATAGGCCGCCATGTCTTGAGGCAAGAGATCCCGAGTCCCCCTTGGTGCTTGATATTTAGCCATAATAGATGAATCTTACCTGTAAATGTAAATTTAGTCAAGCTTTCGCAGCGTCTAAAGACGTATCCGAGACTTCCTGGACAATTCTGGTAATTAAAGAAAGATGTCAGGTCGGGTTTCCAGCTAGTTCTATTTCAGTCAGCAGGATAAGCTTTGTTTGAAGATCATGGCGTGAATGCCACGCAATCAAACCCAAGACTGCGGCCTAGCTGTGCCAGATCATGGGTATTCATCGAGCAACTTTCTGTCGGTAAAAAGACGGCACAAACAGATAGAGTCTCAATTCCCTCCAATCCAATCAGCAAACTGACCTTTGACAAATTAAATGAGAAAAGTTCAGGGATAGACGATCTATTACAATACCAAACGACTCTTTATCGAAGATATCTGCCCCTCACCGATCGATCGATTGTGTAAAGACTTGAGGGTTTTCAGATACCGATGGTCCTATTGTCAAAAAGCCTAACTAATCAACCCGGGGTTCAAGGGTTTTACGAATATACTCGTAGGTTTTAAGATTTTGTGGCAGAAAATCTTTCATACTCTAAGGGATTTGGAATTTATCCATGGTGGTTTGAGTTGCCTGAAAAACAGGTTAGGGTTAAGGGTTTGAACATATCAATCAATCCAAGTCGGC
>CAYZGQ010000015.1:0-16189 GCA_964478135.1 uncultured Candidatus Saccharibacteria bacterium | reverse complement strand
TAGAATGCTGCCTTTGCAAGGCAGAGGTTGAGGGTTCGATTCCCTCCAGGTCCACACGCCATACGGAAGGTCTAGCTTGTGGGATGTTATACTCTTGACCGAGCCCAAAACTTGCGCAAACGCTGTAATTTTATATACTAGTCTTGAAAACTTATTAAACCGATCTTGGCAGTGCCAGGGTTTGGTCGACGGTTTAGATATTGTTAACTAAGAGGAGGTTTTATGGCATTAACATTTGCGGATTGGACGGTCGCTATCTCGGATTCATTATCACAGGTAATCTTTCGCACGATCAACTTTATTCCCAATATTTTCGGGGCGGTCTTGATAATTATTGTTTTCTGGCTGATTGGCGGTCTGCTTGAATGGGTGGTTGATCAAGTTTTTCGCTCAATTGGTTTACCGAAACTCTTTGAGTCAGCCAAGATTGAGGATGTGATTAAAAAAACCGACGTCTCACATGACACCACAGGTTTGATAAGTTCACTGATCAAGTGGATTGTGTTGATTGTTGGTTTTATCGCCGCGGCTAGAACACTCGGATTGTCCGCTGTTGAAGACTTTCTTAACCAAGTGCTTGGTTATGCACCGAGTGTGGTGTCCGGAGCTTTAATTTTACTGGTCGGAGTGATTTTCGCCCATTTTATGGCCAGGGTTGTTCGGGGAAGCGTTCAGGCGGCCAAGATGACGTTCGGAGATTTAGCCGCCACTGTTACAAAGTATTCGATCATTGTTTTCACTTTTTTGGCCGCACTCCACCAACTGGGCATCGCGCCTAGCCTGATCCAGACTCTGTTTACCGGATTTGTGGCGCTAGTGGCCATTGCCGGCGGTTTGGCTTTTGGTTTGGGCGGTCAAGGTGTTGCCAAGGATTTACTCGAGAGACTGCGTAAAGACATACAACTGAAGTAACAGCACTCGGGCGATCACCCTCTGGCTTGGCGCTCTAGCGGGTGATCGCGGCGAGTCACCGTTCCAAGCTCCGTTTGCCGTAAGGGCATACTTTAGCGGCATCGACCAGTTTTATCTCTTCGCGCGTTATGGGAAAACCCATCTTAGACGTTCCTCTTTTATTGTTTTTGACATAGATATGGCCATATCTCCCTTGGTAGGGAGAAAACCGCCATATGTGTGTGCACATTACTACCAAGTATTGACAGATCATTTTTGGGTTGGGTATAATAATAATTACCTGATGTTATACCAGGTTACAACATGGAAGGGGGCGAGCGACTAACATTTAAGCTGGCTTTAACCACCCGAGCTTCATGTGGGTCGCTAGGCTCACTTTTTTGTTTTTTGAGGGTAATATTTAGCAATTAGCAATTAACTGGTAACGGATTAATTGTTGATAGTTAGTTGTTATCAATCTTAGCAATTTGACAATTCAGGTTTCCCGACGAGAAAGTCGGGATGTAAACGTGGGATAAGCAACAAATAAGGGCACATGGTGGATGCCTTGGTGCATGAAGCCGATGACGGACGCGCTAGCCGGCGATACGCCTCGGGGAGCTGGCAAAGAAGCTTTGATCCGGGGATTTCCTAATGGGTTAACCTGGCCCTGTGAAGCAGGGTCGACCTGCGTTTCACAGGGAAATTCGAAATTCTAATCTCTAAATTCTAAACAAATCATCAGCCTCGAATTCCAAGATTTCAAAACGTTTAGGATTGAGGATTTTGGATTTAGGATTTCCGCGTGAAACGCGGGTTGGGAACCTGGGGAACTGAAACATCTAAGTACCCAGAGGAAGAGAAAACAAGACTCCGCTTTAGCGGAGGCCGTGAGGTTGTCTCAACTATCAACAACTCAACTTTCAACCTTCAATTAAACATTGATTGTTGATCGTTAATTGTTGAAAGTTGCGCTCTTCGCGTGCGTGATTGCCCAAGTAGTGGCGAGCGAACGGGCAACAGCCTAGATCAGGATAAGTGGATTGGGTTAGCCAAACGTTCTGGAAAGGACGGCCCAAGAAGGTGAAAGCCCTGTCGGTGAAAATTCAGTACACTTTGAATGATTGTCTCAATAGTTTTACTTTTGGGACAAAGTAGCGCCGGACACGTGAAACCCGGCGTGAAGACAGGAGGATCGTCTCCTAAGGCTAAATACTTCATGCGACCGATAGTGAACAAGTACCGTGAGGGAAAGGTGAAAAGTACCCTAAATAAGGGAGTGAAATAGTTCCTGAAACCGTGTGCTTACAAGAAGTAGGAGCCTGGCCGCACTTCACTCCGTTCAGTGCGGAAACTCGAAATTCGAATATCGAATCTCGAAACAAATTTCAAAGTTGAAATATTCAATATTCCAGATTTTTTCAGGTCTTGGAAATTAAATAATGTTTCGGATTTCGAATTTGTGATTTCGAATTTCCAGTCACACTGAGCGCAGCGATGTGTGGCTGGGTGACTGCGTGCCTTTTGAAGAATGAGCCAACGAGTTATCGCGTCAAGCAAGGTTAAGCCATTTTAGGTGGTGGAGCCGGAGCGAAAGCGAGTGCTGCCGCAAGGCAGACGGGTCTTAATAGGGCCCGAGTTTGATGCGTTAAACCCGAAACCGGGTGATCTAGCCATGGGCAGGGTGAACCCGCCCTAACAAGTGTGGGGAGGCCCGAACACACCAGGGTTTCAAACCTGGGTGATGACCTGTGGTTAGCGGTAACATGCCAATCGAACCCGGAGATAGCTGGTTCTCCCCGAAATGTATTGAGGTACAGCCTTACTATATCGTCGCGGGGTAGAGCACTGGAAGAGTTGCGACGGGGTAACCTGTCGCGCTCTACCAAACTACGAATACGCGGCGTTAAGGTATTGAGTCAGCACGTGCGGGCTAAGCTGCACGGCGCTAAAGGGAAACAGCCCAGATCACCAGCTAAGGCCCCTAAATGAGATCTAAGTGGTAAAGGTTGTGATTGACCCAAGACAGCCAGGAGGTTGGCTCAGAGGCAGCCATCCTTTAAAGAAAGCGTAACAGCTCACTGGCCGAAGTCCCAATTCGTTGGGACGGGTTGGTTGCGCCGAAAATTACTCGGGGCTAAGATCTCTGCCGAAGCTGTGGATGCCAGTGCTTCGCACTGGAAATTCGAGACTCGAATCTCGAAATTCGAAACAAATCCCAAATCTTAAATGACAAATACAAAACAAGACTTGGGGTGGATATAACTTTTCAATATCCTTTCGGATTTCGGATTTAGGATTTCGTGCTTCCAGTGCGGAGTGCTGGTGTGGTAGGGGAGCGTTCTTATCGCACTGAAGCTTCGCCGTAAGGTGAGGTGGAGCGTTAAGAAGTGAGAATGTTGGCCTAAGTAACGAATTCGGCCGGTTAAAATCCGGCCCCCCAAAAGTCCAAGGTTTCCTGGGCAACGATCATCGTCCCAGGGTTAGGCGGTCCTAAGCCGGGGTTTTGAGCACAAAACTCTGGCAACGATCAACACGGCCTGACGGTCTTTCAATAGTTAATCTTCAACTAGAGTTGATGATTAACAGTTGTTAGATGTTGATTGTTGGTCCAAGGCTTTGCGAGCAAAGCCCTGGCGATGGACAGACGGTTAATATTCCGTCCCTTCCAGAAGACTACCCAGTCGTGACACATTCTTTAGCTGGCCGCTACCTATGGCTATGTGGCGGTCGGGGCGAGGGTGGCTAGAAAAGCGACTGGTCAACTACATCTGGAATCCGTACCGATAACCGACGCAGGTGGACGGGTCGAGAAGACCAAGGGGATCGAGTGAACACTCCTGAAGGAACTCGGCAAAAAAGCGAGCGTAACTTCGGGACATGCTCTGCCAGCCCCACTTTCGGGGTACACTTAAAGTATGTGGATTGTCTATGTGATTGAGCGAAATGTGACAAAATAGGTTTATATTGGCAAGACTGCCGATTTGTCACAAAGGCTCGAAGAGCATAATCATGGAAAATAATCCGCGACCAGAAGAGTCAAAGGAAAATGGCAACTGATCTATTCGGAAGCCTATCGCGATAAGCGAGATGCTAATCAGAGAGAAGAAGTGAAAGTATCATGGTAGCGCAAAACAAGCGCTCTATGAGCGACTCAACTGGAGCATGCTTTGAGCCTCGAAAGTGGAGCTGGCCGCAGCGAAAGTATCCCAGGCGACTGTTTATCAAAAACTTAGCTCCCTGCCAACCCATTTAGGGGATGTATAGGGAGTGATGCCTGCCCAGTGCCGGAAGGTCACGGAGAGGGTTGAGAGCATCTTTATGATGCTTGAGGCCTGAACTTAAGCCCCGGTGAACGGCAGCGGTAACTATTAAGTAACGGTTAGTAGTTATAAAATCTAGCTAAATGCTGGAAACTCTCGTTAGGTCTTTGATAGGTCAGAATATGGTTAATTCTGCCTAAAAATTCAAAGAATAGAGACAATCAGCAGGAAAGGCTCCAATAAGGAGAATATATATGAGCGAAAACTGGCTCAATCAAACTCCCGATGATATCGACTATTATTTAGCGGGATTTGCAGATGGCGAAGGTAGTTTTAGCGATATTTAGAATGCGGAAAGATTAAAAAGAGACAAGATGGATTATTTATGTATGAACTTAACAATTACTCAATGTTAAACGATAGAGTAATACCTTTTTTTAAGAAATATCCATTCCTTTCATCGTCAAAACAGACAAATTTTAGTTTGTTTTGTCAAATACTTTCCATAATAAATGGTGACCATTTAACTAAAGAAGGGTTTAGTAAGATTATTGATTTGAGAGAAAAGTTAAATGGGGGTAAGGGACGAACAAGAAAATATCGCAAACAAGATGTATATGGAGAATCCTCAGAGACTATACGCTAGACCCTGAGTGAAACCGAAGGGTTAATCGAAGGGATGATATAGTCCGATCTTTATGGAGACATAAAGTTAACATTAATGAACCGTTCTATGGTAGGAAAGCTGCCATAGTGAGGTATTCAATCCTCTGTTTGAACCTCGATGTGCCATCGGGGATGTAGAACAAAAATCTGGCTATATGCTGGAAACTCTCTAGAATTCCAACGGGCAACCGGTTGGACTGTGGAGACAACCAGCAGGAAAGGCCATAGAAGGAAGTGGTTGTTTTGAACGTAGTATTGAATTAGCCCACCATCGGGTACTGGTCCAAAAAAACTGCGAGACGATGGATACGGGCGATTAAGCCAAACTCGCACAGAAATCCATAGGGACCAAGCGATCTTAATAACTATTTCCTAATGGAATCCTCAGAGGCCATACGCCAGGCTCCCGCTAAGCGGGGGAAGATATGGTCCGATCTCCGTGGCGACACGGAGAATCTGGTTAGGAACGCCAGATCGTCGATCAATCGACGTAACATAATAAGCGAAATTCCTTGTCGTGTAAGTTACGACCTGCACGAATGGCATAACGGTCTGGGAACTGTCTCCAGGAGTGACTCGGTGAAATGACACTGCCGGTGAAGATGCCGGCTACCCGCGGCAAGACGGAAAGACCCCGTGGAGCTTTACTGCAATCTGCCATTGCTGTACGCCTGTTCATGTTCAGGCTAGGTGGGAGCTTTGACGCAAGTCAAAGCGCAAGGTGAGAAACCACCCTTGGTCTAGTGTGCGGCTAACCCCGATTTATATCGGGGAACAGTGGTTGATGGGCAGTTTGTCTGGGGCGGATGCCTCCTAAAGAGTAACGGAGGCGCGCAAAGGTTGGCTCAGCACGTATGGAAAGCGTGCTTTAGAGGGTAAACCCATAAGCCAGCTTGACTGCAAGGCCTACTAGCCGAGCAGAGACGAAAGTCGGCGTTAGTGATCCTCTGGTAAGGTACGAGACTGCCAGAGCTCAACGAATAAAAGCTACCCCGGGGATAACAGGCTGATCTCCCCCAAGAGTTCACATCGACGGGGAGGTTTGGCACCTCGATGTCGGCTCATCGCATCCTGGGGCTGTAGTCGGTCCCAAGGGTTTGGCTGTTCGCCAATTAAAGCGGTACGCGAGCTGGGTTCAGAACGTCGTGAGACAGTTCGGTCCTAATCTGCCGTGGGCGCAAGAGACTTGAGGGATTTTCTCCCTAGTACGAGAGGACCGGGAGGACGGCGCCGCTGGTGTACCAGTTGTCCTGCCAAGGGCATCGCTGGGTAGCTAAGCGCCGGTGGGATAACCGCTGAAAGCATCTAAGCGGGAAGCCCCACCCAAGATAAGGTCTCGTTTGAGGATCCCGGAAGATCACCGGGTTGATAGGCGGCTGCTGGAAGCCCAGTAATGGGTTAAGGCTTGCCGTACTAATCGTCCGAAGTTGCTTATCCTACGTTTGCATAACTGTATCAAGCAAAGACTTAACCATTAACTCAATTTGGTTATTGTTAATTGCTGGGTTTGGCTTGTGTCCAGCGTCCTGGTGATTGTAGCGGCGTGGAACCACCCGATCCCATTCCGAACTCGGAAGTGAAACGCGCCAGCGCCGATGGTAGTGCCCTGGCAACGGGGTGTGAGAGTAGGTCGTCGCCAGGACCCTGGACACAAGGAAAAGTTTTCGTCATGCTTTTATTGACTGGAACTTTTTTAATACCAAAATCAGGTTCAAAACTAATCCTTGTTATTATCGCCGGCCACGCTGGATCGGAAAAATCGACCTTGGCTGGACAGATTGGCCTTGGTCTTGGGTTTGAAATTGTCGATAAAGACGATGTCCAAGATCAGTTTACTTGGAGTCGATCGAGTCAGTACTATCGTAAAATTAAACCAGAAACATACCAGATCGTTTACGATCAAGTTGAACGGCGGCTTTCAGCCGGCCAGTCGGTCATTCTTGTCGCGCCATTTGATTCTGGCAGATGGAAGACTCAAACTGGATCGATCAAATCAAGCACCTTGCTGGCACTGCTGAAAGCAAGCTTATTTGGTGTGAAGTTCTAGAGCGGCTACGTCGCAATCGACTTGCTAAGCGTGGTTTGAGGCGGGATCGAGATCCAAAAACGTTTAAGAACAACAGACGCTTCAAGATTCCATTTGACCACCTCGTTTTCAGTATCCTTAATGACAAAGTGTCCAGAGCTCTCGAGTTCATCAGCCGTTAATCCCCGTTGAGGCCAGCCATAATATCGAGCCGATGGAGGGTGCCGAGTGCGAACATAAACGGCAGCCAGAAAGTGATACCTCGGTAGGCCAGAACTACGACTGTTGCTAGTTCAAATGCTACACCCAGGCTGGTAAACGTCCCAATCATGGCCGCTTCGACAAATCCAACCCCTTGGGGCGTGATCGAGACAACGCTAAAGAGCCAGCCGATGGCGTAGCCGGTCGCCAATATGTCAACTGGAATCGGCTCGGCCGCCGCTAAAAATAAAAAGCCTAGCACCATCATCATAGCCAGGTGGGACAGGAACGCCCAAGCGCTTGGTCCGGCCAGGCGCTTGGGCTGATCAACAAAGTGCTCGATTGTTTCGTGCAGACCGCCCGAAAGTTGATAGAGTTTTTCTTGGGTTACCAAAGGCCGACGGCGAACAAGGCGCGACAGGACGTTCACGAGTGAAAACACGAGTGTCAGGGTGGCGGCTGTGTCTTTACGCGAGCGGGCGATAACAATGAACACCAGAATTCCCAGCCCGACGATAAAAAACATTACGACAGCGGTCAGAGCTTGGTAGATTGACAGATCCTGGCGGGCGCTCAAGATCGCAAGGGCGACAATCAGCAGGACGCTAAAGGTTACGTAACCGGTTAAGTAAAACAAAAAACCAATCGCCAGACCGTGGGACGAGTTAAAGTCGCGCTGTTTGAGTTCTTTAACAAAGACCAAGATGCTGGCTAGGCCGATTGAGGGTAGGACGACACCGGCGAACTGGGCGGCCAGATAGGTGATAGTAAGTTTCCCAAAGGGCAGCTTGTGTTTGATCACGCGCAGAAGCGATTCAATAGTGGCAGCATTGAAAAAGAGCCACATAACCATAGCCAGCAGAGCGACTACGACAAAGACAAGATTGATTTGAGTTAAGATTTCAAGCAGGACTTGGGCATTGGCTAGGCGCGACAACACAATCACGACCGCACTAAAGAGGGCTAAGGTCAAGCCAATTCGCAGAGTTTCTTTTTTCATGTCTGCTTCTACTGTAGCATACAAAATATGTTACAAAGATCGGTCGGGCTGACAAAACCTAAGTTTTACCTATTGGTCGTGGTCGCGATCGGGCTCTTGGCTGTTTTGACTAGGTTGGTTCGCTTGAGCCAACCGCCAGAGCTTGTTTTTGACGAGATCTATTACGTCAGCTTTGCTCGAGATTACTTGGCCGGGCGAGACTTTTTCGATTCCCAACCGCCAGTGGGCACATTACTGATTAGCGCTGGTATCTGGCTTGCTGGCGACAATCCAATTGGTTGGCGGGTTGCGCCAGCCTTGGCTGGCGTTTTGTCTGTTGGGGCAATTGGCTACCTCGGATGGTTGCTGTTTCGATCAAAAAACATCGCTGCGTTGGCGATGTTTTTTATGGCAATCGATGGGTTTATGATTGTTGAGGCTCGGACAGCCAAACTCGAGAGCTTTCTGGTTCTGTTTGCCCTTGGGACACTGATTGCTGCTCTCAAGGTCGCCCAGACTGATGAGAAGTGGTGGCTGATTGGTTTTGGCCTGGCGGGCGGATTGTTGGTTGGAACCAAGTGGCTTGGCGCCCCCGTTGTTGTGCTCGGGGTAGTACTATACCTTTTGCAAAAACGCCCGAGCCTGCCCCAGTTTCTGGGCAGTGGAGCATTTTTCTTGGGGTCGTTTTTAGTCGTCTCGGCGATCATATTCTGGCTTGATACGCAGCTGACTGGTCAGCCGTTTTCGTTTGAGCCGATCAAAATGTGGCATAGCCAAGCTTGGGTTTATCATACTAATTTGCGAGCTCAACACGATTACGCCTCTGCTTGGTGGCAGTGGCCATTTTTGATTCACCCAGTTTTATACTACTGGAAAGAGGCTGGCCCGGGCTTGTTTCGTCAAATCACGCTTGTCGGCAATCCGGTGGTTTGGCTTGTTGGACTGGCGACCACCCTCTACGGTCTAGTCCGTTGGATTAGGAGGAAGAAACTCGACTCGCTCACCCTTCTGGCAATCGGCTACAGCCTGACTATGATTCAGTTTTTGCCGGTCAAGCGGATTTTGTTTTCTTATCACTACGCCTTGCCGCTAATCTTTATTATCCTGGCGGCTGGTTGGGCGACCGGGCGTCTGATCCAACAAAAAACGACCGCCTGGCTAGGCTGGGCGGTCGCAGGGGCGACATTAGTCGCGTTTATAGTGATCTATCCGATCAACACCGCAGTGGCATTCTCTTGGCGTTGGTATTAGTCTTCGTCTAGCTGGGTGCTATTCATACGACTCTATGAGAATTTGCCAGAGAAAATCAGTCTTGACTTCTCCGACAACTCCCAAAATAATTATCTGCAGGCCAGTCCCTCCAACCAGTCCAAACAACGTTCCTATTTTGTATATCTGTTTAGCCAAAGGTCGGTCGAGAGATACGGCATAGCCAAACTGGGTTACTACATGTCGTCGTCTTTAGGGTATTGTGTTAGGTACCAGGCACCAATAATTGCCCAAATTGGCAATGTTAAGATCAGCCAGAGATCATGCCTTGGGCTAATCTGACCGATCGAAACCAGATGCTTGAAACTGAAGATGACAATTAGGACGAACCCAAGCGCCCAGATCAAGAGTCTCATGATCGTCCTCCTTTCTCGCTCAAATAATATTGTACTGCCCTGACTGGCTCGTATGTGTTTTTAAAACGCTCTGTCAGTTGAGACAGTCTGGTATAAAGATTTGCCAGTGGTTCGGTTGAAATGAAAGTCGCCCAAATAACAACCGAGATGTTGGAATCAACTCGTTTTATAAGTTGATCCGTGACCACCCGATCATCAGTCAGATTGTGGCTCTTGTGGATAAGGCATTGACTTAGCGCCCCGGCTAATCTATCGGCCGCCACGTAGTAATTTCTCGCGACTTGGTCGATCGGGACTTGAAAGCCGACAGTCAAGCAGTATTTCCTGTGTTCCGGATTTTGCTGAACAATTGGAGTGTCAGTCATACTCATAACCTCCCTTGAATGATTTATTGATTCTGCGTCACCCATTGTTAAGTTCCAAACATCTTGCGGTAGTATCTCATTAAAGCTACGCTCGATCAATATGCGCGTCGTTGCCGATTTTCATCTCCACTCAAAGTTCTCCCGGGCGACCAGCAAGCAGCTGACAGTTGAGAACATGTACACCTGGAGCCGCTACAAAGGTCTTAACTTGATTGGGACAGCTGATTTTACCCATCCGGCTTGGATTGCTCAGCTCAAGGAGTACTTGCACGAAGAAGGCAATGGCTTGCTGAGACTCAAATCACAGCAAGACTCAGAGGATATTTCCTACATGCTGACCGGCGAAATTTCGAGCATTTACACCCAAGGCGGTAAGATGCGCCGGATCCACAACGTTCTGTTGGCACCCTCATTCGCCGCAGTCGATGGGGTCACCAAACGTTTGGCTGCTATTGGCAATATTTCCAGCGATGGCCGACCGATTTTTGGCATTCCAGCTCGCGACTTGCTCGAGCTTATCAAAGACGTTGACGAGCGCAACGAGCTTATTCCAGCCCATGCCTGGACGCCGTGGTTCTCGCTCTTTGGTTCGAATTCCGGTTTTGATTCGATTGAGGAGTGCTTTGGCGACATGGCAGGCCACGTTTTTGCGATTGAAACCGGCCTTTCCTCTGATCCGCCGATGAACTGGCGATTGCCCCAGCTTGACTCAATCGCTCTGATTTCCTGCGGCGATGGTCACAGCTTGCCCAACATTGGGCGCGAGGCGACCGTCTTTGAGCTGCCAGAGGATTCCTTGGATTACGACACAATTATTAACGCAATCAAAAACAGCAATCCGCTTAAGCGCGCTGTGCTTGACAAAAGCAAGCCCCGGATCGACTACACAATCGAGTTCTACCCCGAGGAAGGGAAGTACCATGTTGATGGTCACCGAGCCTGCGACATTCGGATCGAAGATCCAGCTCAGACCAAGAAATTGAATACCATGTGTCCTAAGTGCCATCGGCCGCTCACAATCGGCGTCTTGCACCGAGTTGAACAATTGGCCGACCCTAAACGGCCGCTCGGTTTCAAGCCCAAGGGCGCGCCAGGCTACAAGTCGCTCGTGCAGCTTGATCAAATCATTGCCGAAGCCCTGTGCAAGGGCGAGAAAACCCAGACCGTTCGGGATAGCTACCTGGATTTAATCAACAATTTTGGGGGCGAATTTTCGATCTTGGTTGAGCGCAAGGCGAGCGAGTTTGAGGGCAAGGTGAATCCTCGGATTGTTGAAGGAATCCAGCGGGTTCAGCAAGGCGAGATCCACATCGTCCCGGGCTATGATGGCGTGTTTGGGACGGTCAGGGTGTTTAACTCGAGTAATCAGGGGAATGGGGTAAGGGTCAATCGGTCCAATCAGCTTAGCCCGAGCCAGGGGAGTCTGTTTTAAGATAATGCCATGCCTGAACTGCCCGAAGTTGAACTGCTCAAGCGTCAGCTAGCCCGGGCAGTTGTTGGTAAGCGGGTTAAATCGGTCATTGTGAAGGTTAACTCTTTGTTTGGGGGCGAGCAAAACGATCTATTCCGGGCGACGATTACCAGGGTCAGCCGCCGGCACAAACTGCTCATTTTAAGTCTTTCAAACGGCAAGGTTTTGATCATTCACCTGAAGATGACCGGCCAACTCGTTTTTGCTCGAGCTGGACAAGGAAGGGCCAATTCAACTCAAATAATCGAGCAAGGCTTTGTTGGCGGGCATCCGGATCGAGCCTACACCGATCGGCCGCCGCACAAATATACCCATATAATTTTGGAGTTTAGCGACCGGTCGAAACTCTACTACAACGACTTGCGCAAGTTTGGCTGGTGGCGGGTGATTGACGGGCGGAAAACGAAGAGTCAATCGGGCCAGAGCGCGTTAGAACAAGTGATTAATCAATTCGCGCCCGAGCCCTTGGGCAAAGATTTTACACTCGATCATTTTAAGCGAGCGCTCAAGCGCAAGGCCAAAAGCACGATCAAACAAGCTCTTATGGACGAACAAAAGGTGGTCGCAGGCGTGGGTAATATCTACTCCGATGAGACGCTTTTTTGCGCTCGAGTCAACCCACGGCGGCGCTGTCGCGATCTGTCGGAGCGAAAGATCGCCGCTATCTTTCGATGCATCCCCAAAGTTTTGAAAGAGTCGATCGTGGCCGGCGGAACATCGTTTTCGAACTTTATCCATCTTCAAGGGCAAAAGGGCGATTTCTACCAGCAAGCTCGGGTCTATGGTAAGGCGGGTAAAAACTGCCGGCGCAAAGATGGCGGTCTGATCGAGCGTGTTACAATCGGCAATCGCTCAAGTCATTTTTGCCCGATCTGTCAGAAATGATTGTTAGTTACCAGTTAACTAAGGTTATGGTTTTTGGCTGATTTTTTAGCTCGACCAGCCTGATTAATCGGTTCTAGCAGGAGACTAGGTTCAGCTGAGTTGACCAATCGGCGCGTCCTATACTAATCCGACCTTTCATTGACATTATTTTAATTAGTGGTATGTTGAAATCAAATGCAGCGAAGCCGCTACTTTACCAGTTGGTTTTTGGACTAACTATTATAGGTCAGCGGTTTCGCCTCGCATTTTAAGTTCGTCCATCCTTTAAGTTCCGGCCGTTTGAGCAAGGCCTAAATCTTAAATCGGGCAGGGGTAAGATTAACCGACCTCGCGAGCAAGCGAGATTTTTTAATATCTAACCCATTTTGATTTCAGCTGGCTTTTACAAATCCTTGTTTTCAAGACTCGGTCAAATGGCCTCGCGGATGAAGCCGGTACGAAACAAACTTTCCTGGAGAATACCCCCCAGTCAGTCCGCTGGATAATTGTGATTGGTTAAGTGGTAGGCTTGACCAACAAGATCAGTCTAACTTTTAATACGATCGTATTAAAAGTTAGATTATCGCTTGTGTTTCGCTTGTATTCTATTGACAAGGGCGATCGAGCCTGAAGTGATCGAGGTGAGTTGGTTCAAGAGGTGTCGACGTGCTAGAGTTTGGGTATGCGTAGTTACAAGGCAACCGGTGTAATACTCAAGCGGATGAACTTGGGGGAGTCTGATCGGGTTGTGACGGTCTATACTCGAGAACACGGTAAAAAGCGATTGATTGCCAAAGGCGCTCGTCGACCAACCGCCAGGTTGACTGGGAGTGTCGAGTTGTTCTATGTGGTTGAGTTTCGACTCGCCCAGGGCAAGACATTTGATCTAGTAACCGAAGCGAACGTAGTTGATAGTTCGCCAAACATTCGCCAAACACTAGAGAAAATGTCTGCCGCTTTTGAGCTGGCCGAGCTAGTTGATGTGACAACCCGAGACGATCAGCCTCACCAACAAGTCTATGATCTCGTGGTAGAAGGACTTGGCTTGATCGGATCAGTCCCAAATCAGTTGATCATACCTGCCTTTAATCTTAAGCTACTGGCGCTGCTTGGTTTTAAGCCGGAGTTGTATCAATGCAGTTTGTGCCATAAGCGACTTAAGCGAGGCAATAATATCTGGTGCTCAAGGCACGGCGGAGTGGTGACAGGCAAAACAGACAATGACGAGTTGCACGAGGGGCACTGGGACGCGGACGCTTTCGCAATCAGTGATGATGCAGTCAAGGTTCTTCGGCTTATTCTTGAGCAGTCGCTTGTTTTAGTACTACAATTAAAACTAACCGATTCCTTGATTGGTCAGTTAAGACGGGTGACGGATAATTTTTTTAGCTACCACTTCGACCGAGAGCTTCGCGCCAGCCAGATCGGGCGTCAGCTAAACAAGCGCTATGGACAGCCCAAAGCTAGAGTCTAAAACTCAAAATCAGGTTTCTCTTAAGCTTGCCGCTTTGATTTGATAGTTTTTATGATTGGTATATTTGATTCAGGCATCGGCGGTCTGGCGATCGCCCAAAAAATCCATCAGTCGCTCGGCTGGATTAATTTGCTCTATCTGTCAGATTCGGCCAACAATCCTTATGGCGAAAAGGAACCTGATCGTGTTGTGGCGATCGCCAGACGTAACACCGACTGGCTAATTAGTCAGGGTGTCCAGGTGGTGGTGGTCGCCTGTAACACGGCGACGGTTCTTGCGCTCAATGTCTTGCGTCGGCAGTATCCAAAAATGTCGTTTGTGGGCGTGGTCCCGGCCATAAAACCAGCCTGCCAGCAAGTAAGACAGGGGAGTAAGCGCTACAGTGTTGGGGTGATGGCCACCCCAAACACAATCAAAAGTCGAATATACTCCAGGTTGGTTGACCAGTTTTGTCCAGGCGAGACGGTCGTCTCGATTCCGGCGCCAGAATTAGCCGAGGTAATTGAGCAGTGCGGACCAAATTCAGCCCAGGCGCGCGAGCGGCTGGAGCAAATTTTTAGCGCCAACAGATTAACCTTAGCGGCAGTTGACCGGCTGGTCTTAGGCTGTACCCACTACACTTTAATGGTCGAGACAATCCGCCAGCACTTGCCCGCCAAGACGCGCTTGATTGACTCCAACCAAGCGGTAGCAAGGCAGGTGGTCAAGCTGTCCCAAGTTAAAACTCGACCAAGCGGTTCAAGGGGTCAGGTTCGCTTTAGCGTGACCGGATCACATGAGCCAGCCTGTCGCCTGGCCCGCCAGTTCTTTCCCGAATTGGCGGGCTGTGATAGAGTCAGGCTGTAAATCTAAATAATTGTTTTAAGCTTGGATCAAGTGATCCGATTTAATCTTGATGAGAAAGGGCTTTGAGCCTCAACTCGCGGAAGTGATATGAAAACTCAATCAGATAATTTAATGTCCCGGATCGTCTCGCTCGCCAAGCGGCGAGGCTTTGTCTATCCCTCAAGCGAGATTTATGGCGGACTAGCCGGTGTCTACGACTATGGTCCAGTTGGCGTGGAGTTAAAAAACAATATTAGACAACTATGGCTTAACGAACTGACCAGGCGGCGCGACGACATCGTTTTAATTGATAGCGATATTTTAATGGCGCCAGCGGTTTGGGAGGCATCGGGTCATACCGGGGCGGGATTTACCGACCCTCTGGTTGAGTGTAAAAAATGCCACCAACGTTTTCGCCAGGACGCGGCGCCCAGTCAGGACGAAAACGATGGTCATAGTCATATATTTACCCAGCCCAAAAGATTTAACTTGCTGGTTGAAACTAGTTTAGGGGTGATCGAGGACAAGAAGACCAAAACTTATCTAAGAGGGGAAACCGCCCAAGGCATTTATGTCAATTTCGAGAATGTTAAAGAATCGACCCGCCAGCAGATTCCCTTTGGCATCGCCCAAGTCGGCAAAGCGTTTCGTAACGAAATCACTTTGGGTCATTTTCTATTTCGTCTTAGAGAATTTGAGCAAATGGAGATGCAGTTTTTCGTCCATCCCAAAGAGGCAGATCAATGGTTTGAGTATTGGAAAAAACAGCGTATGGATTATTATATTAGTCTTGGAATTAAAAAGAGTAATCTGCGATTTCGCAAACACGCCCAACAAGAACTGGCCCATTACGCTAAAACAGCCCTGGATATCGAATATAAGTTTCCATTCGGTTGGAAAGAACTTGAAGGGATTCACAATCGGGCTGACTGGGATCTGTCGCGTCACAGTCAGTTTTCCGGGCGCGAGTTAACTGTTTTCGACCCAAAAACGAAAGAAAAGTTCACTCCTTTTATTATTGAAACTTCGACCGGACTAGATCGGAGTCTCTTGGTTTTTATGTTGGATAGTTACGAGGCGATCAAGGGTGGACGAACTAAAACAACTCAAGCGGTCAAAGAGGTCGAAGAAATTTTTCATTTCCATCCCAAAATCGCGCCGGTCAAGGCGGCGGTCTTGCCCTTAATTAACAAGGACAAACTGCCCGAAGAGGCGCGTAAAATTTATATCGATCTAAAACAAGACTGGAACGTCCAATACGACGACTCGGGTTCGATCGGTCGCAGATACCGCCGGCAGGACGAGATCGGAACGCCTGTGTCCATCACGGTTGACTTTGAGACCTTGAAAGATCAGACCGTGACAGTCCGCGATCGGGACACAATGGACCAGACGCGGGTTGGAATCAATGACTTGAGAGCCAGACTGACAGACAAACTAAACTGATCTAGTTGACATTGTCATTTGAGCCTGTTTTGCTTAGACTACGCAGTTAGTGCGTTTTGGCAATTGAGGAGGTGGACTGAAATGATTGATTGT
>CAYZGQ010000014.1:8023-18386 GCA_964478135.1 uncultured Candidatus Saccharibacteria bacterium | reverse complement strand
CTATACCTGAATTAACCCGAACTTATGACGATCAAAGTCAAATTTTTTTCCTGGACCAGACGGTCTGGCTGATTGTTTTGGTGATGATCTTGATGATCATAATCGGGCTGACTAAAAACGTTGATCGAATTCGATTCGGTCGATCACAATGCGTGTCAGGCCTAAGATATAGATTAAGCAATCCTGAACCCGAGAAACGGGGTTACATCCCAGACCCCTGGGAATAATTGCGCTCCACGTCACCACACAGCAAACCGCCGCCTGTGGGCGGCGGTTTTTTGACCTAGTCAGTCTCAAATAAGGCGAATAAAATCACAAATCACGACCTCGACTATAACTGACACCGACGCTTTCGCTCAAACCAAAGTAGCCTCTAAAAATCTCAACAATTAGTACGATCGTAGAAGTTTATAAGCAACCCAGCCGTCAATCCCCAAGGGGCTAACAAGTTCCAAGATCAAGTTCCAAGCTCCGTTCACGCCTAGACTGACACCAGGGCCGACGCCTTCAGCCGAGCTAGTTCAAGGCCGCACTAGCGCCGCAGGCTAAAATCGGTCATAATTGTCTCATGGAAAAACTTATCGCCCTTGATCGGGCGGTTTTTGAATGGTTAAACCAAATGGTCGGTTGGTCGAGCCTGACCGACAGACTATTTTCAATTCTAGCCCTCTGGACGATTTATCTGCTCCCTTTAACCCTGCTGGTGGTCTGGTTCTCGGGCAGTGTTAAAGAAAAAATCAGCGCGGTCCGGGCCGCCATGGCCGGCCTGTTTGCCTGGCTGGCGGTAAACAGTGTGATTGGACTTTTTCTGTTTCGCCCCAGACCTTTCATAACCGAAACAACCCAAGAGTTATTATTTCACCGGCCGGATAAATCGTTTCCATCCGATCACGCTGCTTTTGGCCTAACGCTGGCGCTCATGTTCTACTTGGCCGGTTACAAAAAAATCGGCCATTGGTGTTTAGGGCTTAGCCTCATCTTTTCTCTAACCCGAGTCATTGTTGGACTGCACTTTCCGCTCGACATTCTTGGCGGCTGGGCGGTCGCGATTCTAGTCAGCTTGACTCTAAACCAGTGGCGCCAACCGATTGATCGCTGGCTAGTCAAACCACTGGTCAACCAAACACGCAAGTTAAAGCTCGGATGAGATGATTACCACAATTCTGTCAGCCATTGCCCACTGGATAACTGGTCTAATTTCAAACACTGGCTACACCGGGGTACTCTTTTTAATGATCATTGAATCGGCCGGCATTCCCGCGCCCTCCGAAGTGATCATGCCTTTTGCCGGATTTTTAGTTCACACCGGCCGGTTTAACCTCTACCTAGTCACGCTGGTCGGGGCCCTGGGCAACTTAGTCGGCTCGCTTATAGCCTGGTGGATCGGGGCTAAAGGCGGCCGACCTTTGATCGAAAAATACGGCCGGTTAATCCTGATATCAAAACATGACCTTGATTTGTCAGACCGGTTTTTCTCAAAATTCGGCAACGCAACAGTTTTTATTGGTCGGCTGTTACCGATTATTCGTACCTATATATCGTTTCCGGCGGGCATTGCCAAGATGCCGATTGTTCCGTTTTCAATCTATACTTTCCTGGGCGCCCTACCCTGGAGTTTGGCCCTGGCAATGGTCGGCCGTAAACTGGGTGAAAACTGGCAATCTCTCAAAGGATATTTTCACCAGCTTGATGTCGGGATCGCGATCATACTAATTGGTGGTATAGTCTGGTGGATAGCCCGTCATATTCGAAACGAAAGAAGGGCGCTAACCAAACTATGATGTCAGACAGGATTATTATTTTTGACTTTGATCTTAATTTGATATTTTAGACTTTGGAGCTTAGAACACAATGATCAATTTTGAGCTAACACAACTGAAAAACGGTTTGAGGGTAATCACCGCTCCGCTCCACGACACAAAAGCGGTCACGGTCTTAATAATGGCCGCTGTTGGATCGCGCTATGAATCCGACAATCAGGCTGGCATTTCCCACTTTATGGAACATATGTTCTTCAAGGGGACACTCAAGCGGCCGACCCCCCTGGCTATCTCGACCGAGCTGGACGGTCTAGGGGCTAGTTTCAACGCTTTTACGGCTGAAGAATATACTGGATATTTCGTTAGCACCTCGGCCAACCACTTCGATCAAGCGTTTGACATCATCTCTGATATGCTTATCAATGGTCAGTTTCGTCCAAAGGAACTGGAACGGGAAAAAGGGGTGATTGAAGAAGAAATCAATATGTACCAAGACATACCCCAAGCGGTCGTTGAACAAGAACATAAAAAACTGGTTTTTGGCAATAACCCGCTTGGCCGACCGATTGCCGGATATAAAACAACAGTTAATTCGTTCAAACGTCAAGATTTCATTAACTACAAAGAAATTTTTTACACTCCGTCAAATTTAGTCGTGGTCGTGGCCGGCAATCCAAAATTTGGCGGCCGTAGACACGACTGGCTCAAATCTATTAAGGCAACTTTTAACTTAAAAGACCGACCAAGCCGATCGTGTCAGCGGGCGGCCTACGCCCGCTCTAATCAAAGAGTATCAATTAAAACTCGCCCGAGTGACCAAGCCCACTTTATCCTGTCAGTGCCATGTTTTGGCCATACAGACCCCAGAAAACCAATCTTAAAAGTTATGGTGAACCTTTTGGGCGGTATGATGA
This sequence comes from uncultured Candidatus Saccharibacteria bacterium, assembly GCA_964478135.1. Lineage (GTDB taxonomy): Bacteria > Patescibacteriota > UBA1384 > GWA2-35-9 > CAYZGQ01 > CAYZGQ01. Next base: position 15,712 of record CAYZGQ010000014.1, on the reverse strand, counting down.
GCTCCCGTCTGTTTACACAAGTTCGGGAAAAAAGAGGCTTGGCCTATTATATATCAGCCGGACTCGACAGCTTTTCGGATACAGGTCTGCTCTACGCCCGAGCCGGGGTTCGGTTGAAAGGATTGGAACAGGCCCTCCAAATAACCACGCTTGAGTTGGCCAAATTAAGCCGAGAATTGGTCGGTCCAAAAGAACTGGCCAAATCAATCCATAATCTTGAAGGAAGTCTATACCTTGGACTTGAAGACTCAATGGCGATCGCCAGTTACTTAGCCAAGGAAGCACTCTTCCAGCCAAAAATTCGCCAGCCCGAACAACTGATCGAGCAGTTCAGCTCGGTCAAGGCCAAACAAATCAAAGACCTGATGGCCAATTTATTTGACCCCAAAAAACTGCGTTTAAGTCTTGTCGGACCATTCAGTTTAGCCGATCAGACCAGACTTGAGAAAGCAATCAGTAAGGGGTATAGTTGAATTGACAACAAACCCAATCAGTCAGTAAGTTAAATCAATCGAACCTAGAGTGGCAAAAAATTCAAAGCTTGCTTGCTCGCTTCTTAACAGGATCGAGAAAATCATATGAATCATCCAAAAGAAGAACTTACTTTTGTCCTGATTAAACCTGATGGAGTCGTTCGGGGGTTAATCGGCGAAATAATCACCAGGATTGAGCAAAGAGGACTTAAAATTGTCGCTTTAACAATGGAGCGGTGCGATCATAAAAAAATAGACGATCACTATCCTAAAGACAAATCGTGGATCGCCCGTTTGGGCCAAAAAACACTGACCGTTTACCAAAAGTTTGGCTGGGACGCAAACCAAGAGCTGGGGACCGACGATCCGGATAAAATTGGCAAAATGGTCAGACAATGGTTAGTTGATTACCTGACTTCGGCTCCGATTGTCAAAATCGCGGTCAAGGGACTGCACGCGGTTGAGATGGTGCGCAAGATCTGCGGCCCGACCATGCCCTCGGATGCTCAAATGGGCACGATCCGAGGCGACTACTCGGTTGATTCAGCCACCCTAGCCAACCGAGAACGCCGGGCGATTAGAAACCTTGTCCACGCCTCGGAAACACAAGAGGAAGCCCTGCACGAGATTGAACACTGGTTTGGCCAAAACGCGCCCTATGATTACGAACGCTCGGACGAGAAAGTTATGTTCTAGAACCCGGCTTAACTTAAGATACAACCGGCAACCAACTAGGGTGTAAGAAACCATCAACTAAGACTTAATTTGATCGGCGATCAAGCTGGGGCAACTTAAACAACTCCAATTTGATTAGAGAATACACCCTCGACTGGGGCTGGGTCTTAAAAATCCAATCCTGCCCGAGATTGGACCTCTTGACTTCAAACCGACTCGAAAGTGCTATAATTAAACCAATGACCAGCCCAGTTGAGTTCGAAGCTAAACGTTTTAACGCGATCAAAGAGGCTAATAATCTTGGCCTCTACATGATCGCCTCATACTTAAGCTACGGCCCGATTGTAACCGGCGCCCGATCGATCACAAGTGCTCTTTTAATCCAGTTAGTCGAGGCGATTCAAACCGCCTCACCGGACACGCTCCAAGGCAAAAAACCTCTTTTAGGAATGCGTGTTGCCCACCCGCCGGTTACCGGGCCGCTGGTTGACCGGACGATGTGTCAAGCGGCTATTGACTCTGTCTTTAATCTTTTGCACGCTCAAAAACAACAATCCGGTCACTGGAGCACGATCGCCAAACCGCTCGGCTATGACTTAATTATCGAAGATACATCAAATAATCGAGGTCAAACCTTTGTGATTAAATTAACCGGCCAGCCTGATACCAGGCCGCTCATTAAAACAGCGGCTGCTGTTTCGGCTGTTTCGATCGCCCTGATCGTGCTCGTTATCGCGGCGATTGTGAACCATCAGCGAATCCTAGCCGACCAGCCGACCTACCAAAAAATCTTTAGACCTCAATAACATGTTGGTGATTGTTTTTGCCGCGGCGCTCGTATTTAGCGCGATACTAACCCCGATTGCTCGCCGACTGGCCCTGAAATATAGTCTTGTTGATCGGCCGGATCAGCGCAAAAGACACATTCAGCCAACTCCCCGACTGGGCGGTCTGGCTGTTGACGGCGCGTTCCTGATGACAATCTTTCTAGTTTTGATTTTCCGGCCGGTTAATCTTACTTTCGTTAACCAAACAATCCTGGGGATTGATCTTAATCTTTTCGGGATGTTCGTTGGGGCGATTATTTTAATCGTGATTGGCGTAGTTGACGATCTGGTCAACCTGCCGGCCTTTTATAAACTTTTTTGGCAGTCGCTGGCCGCCCTGGCGCCGGTTGTTTTTGGAATTAAAATTTGGTGGCTGTCAAATCCGCTAGGCGGAACTAACATCGTTCTGGGTAATTTAACCTATCTAATCGTTCCGCTTTGGATTCTTCTGATAATCAATGTTGTCAACTGGCTGGACGGGCTGGACGGGCTGACAACCGGCACTGGCTTAATAGCCGGTCTGGCGCTTGGTTTTTTAAGTCTTAAACCTTTTGTCGACCAGGGAGCAACCGCTATTTTGGCCTTTGCTTTGGCCGGGGCCTGCGCCGGTTTTTTGCCCTACAACTTCCATCCGGCTAAAATATTTTTAGGCGACGCCGGATCACAGTTTATCGGTTACATGATAGCGATTTTTAGCATCATCTCGGGCGCGAAACTAGCAACGGTCGGACTGGTCTTAGCCATTCCGATTTTAGATGCCCTGCTGGTGATTATTAATCGAGTCAAAGATGGTCAAAAACTGTGGCAGGGCGACCGGCGCCACCTCCATCACCGACTTTTGGAATTGGGGATTGATCAGCGCTTAATTGTCGCTGGCTATTGGATAATTTCCGCCCTGGCCGGCCTGTTGGCCTTAAACTCCCAAACGATCGGCAAAACCAAAACCGCCCTTAGTCTGGCCGCATTTATGGCGATCCTGGTGATCGGGATTAAAACTTTGGAAAAATCAAAAAATCAAGCCAGCGTCTAGCAACTCAAACAATGCCCAAGGACAACCCAAAAGGTTCAAAACATCGTTTATTCAACATTCAGCGCCCGGACGAACAACTGGTGCTAATGCGCCGGCGCCATCCCTGGTCACTGGTTAAACCCGGTTTAATTAGCGCCTTAATCGCGATCATTATAATCGTAATGCTGGCTCTTTTTGGACCGAGTTGGCCCTTTGCCTGGAGTGTTTTTATCGGACTGCCGATCGGGTTATACATTGGCGCGACCGCCTACTTCACATGGTACAACTCTGTCACACTACTCACGACCGATCGGCTGATTACCCTTGACCAAAAATCATGGTTTTCGCGCGACTTGTCAGAAACCCCGCTCAATCGAATTGTCTCGGTCACTCACTCAATTAATGGACCGATCGCCTCGATCTTAAACTTTGGCAAAATTTCGATCCGGTCCTCCGGCGCCTCGACCGACGAAATTGCCCTGACAACCATAGCCAATCCAATGGCGATCCAGCAAACTATAATTACTCAAATGAAGCAAGCCCTGGAATTATCGAACAATAGCCCACGAGGTTAATGATGGTGCGGCTGACCTGGTTTGACTAAACTGATCGAGCCCCGACCGAGCACTTTTTCCAGTTCATCTAAAACAGCTTGGGTGGGTGAAACTTTGGTTTTAGCTCGAATAATCTGGACTTGGTCTGAAGCGGCAATGTGGAGTTCAACCGGGACTCGCCCGGCCGAACGTTCCAGGATATCTTTGACTTGGGCCAGGTTGTCTTTGGTCAAACCTTGATCAAACTCGATAATCAACAAGCTCGCGTCGCTTGAACTAAGTTGGCTGTCGTCCTCAACCGACTCGACGATTAGTTTGACTAACCCATCCTTGAGATCAAGTTTTCCCCGAACCCTAACAATTGATTCAGGCTTCAACAAGGACTCGAATTGTTCCAGAATGCGCGGAAAAACGACCAGCTCCAGACTGCCGGACAAGTCCTCGATCGAAACAAAAGCCATCGGCTGGCCCGACTTAGTCACAATCTGGCGCGAAGCGGTAACGATCCCAACCAACTCAACTCTACTGCCAACCGGCTTTCCGACCAGACTGGCGATCTGCTCGCCCTGGCCTAAACTTACCTGATGTTCCTTGAGCGGATGATCGGATAAATAAATACCCAAGAGTTCCTTTTCCCAGTTTAATTTTTGACGTTTTTGGGTTGGTTCGACTTGGGGTAAAACGACTCTGGGTAAAGCTGTACCCGGCTCTAAACCAAACAAACCGATTTGGCGTCTTGACACCTTGGCTCGGCTGGCGGCTGATAAAAACTGGTCAATCCCGGCCAAAAGCTGGGCCCTTTCTCCAAAACTGTCAAGCGCTCCAGACATAATCAGGCTCTCATAAACTTTCTTGTTTAAAAGACTGATTGTCCGCTTGAGAAAATCGTCAATCGAGTGGTAAGGGCCGCCTTTGTCCCGATCCTCGATAATCGCTTGGGCTGCCTTTTGGCCAACATTCTTGATTGCTTCGAGTCCAAATCGGATATAGAGCGAACCGTCTGATTTGCGCCTGACACCAAAGGTTGAAAACGACTCATTGATTTCCGGCCCTAAAACATGGATACCCATCCGCTCGGCCTCGGCAATTATAAATCCCAAGCGCTCGACTTTTTGCTTACCCGCTTCCGAGGTCAAAAACGCGGCCATAAAAGCGGCCGGGTAGTTAGCCTTCAGGTAGGCTGTTTGGTAGGCGATCAAAGCGTAGCCAGCGGCATGGGCCCGGTTAAAGCCGTAGCGGGCGAACGGTTCGGTAAAGTCAAATAATTTTTCGGCAATCCGGCGCTCAATCCCTCGCTCGACACAACCTGTGATAAAAGCGTCTTTTTGCTTGAGCAAAAGGGAACGAATTTTTTTACCCATTGCTTTGCGCAAGACGTCAGCTTGAGCCATGGTAAAGCCAGCCAACTGACGGGCGATTTCCATAACTTGTTCCTGATAGACAGCGATACCATAGGTGTCTTGCAAAATCGGCTTGAGTCTGGGATGGAGGTAGCTAATTTGACGCTGACCATGTTTGCCGGTGATGTAGTCCGGAATCAACTCGATCGGCCCAGGTCGGTATAAAGAAATCATCGCCATAATATCCTCGATATTATTCGGTTTGAGTTCCTTGACATATCGGCGCATGCCATCTGACTCGAGCTGGAACACGCCGATCGTGTCGCCTCGCGAGAGCAGATTGAACGTTTTTTTATCGTTCAAGGAAATTTGATCGAGCTTGATTTCTTGACCGAAAACTTCACTGACAATCCTTAAACAGTTGCGGGTGATCGTCAGATTGGCCAGGCCTAGAATATCCATTTTGAGCAGACCGATTTTTTCGACCGCGATCATGTCGTACTGGGTTGTTATGTCCTCGCTCTTGGTTGCTCTTTGCAAAGGAGTGTAGTGCTCCAGCCGCTCCTTGGCGATCACCACCCCGGCCGCATGGGTCGAGGCGTGGCGAACTACCCCCTCGAGTTGAAAGGCCATTTCGATCACTTGCTTGGCCTGGGAATCGCTCTGGTAAAGACTTGAAAAATCTCTGTTTTGTTTGATCGCTTGTTCGAGCGTCAAGCCCAGGGGAACGCGCTTGGCGATCATATCGCCCAGTTGGTAGGGAAAACCCATCGCCCGGGCGACATCGCGCACCACCAGCCGGGCTTTCATCACCCCAAAGGTTATTATTTGAGCGACTCGATCATAACCGTAGCGCGAGCGAATGTAGTCAATCACCTCATCGCGCCGATCATCTTGAAAATCAAGATCAATGTCCGGCGGGGCGATTCGGTCTGGATTTAAGAAACGTTCGAAAATCAAACCGTAGTGAATCGGATCGAGACTAGTAATGCCCAGACTATAGGAAACGATCGAACCGGCGGCCGAGCCTCGGCCCGGTCCGACCAAAATGCCTTGCTTTTTGGCCCAGTTAACCAAATCAGCCACGATCAAAAAGTAGCCGGCGAAACCGGTTTTTTCGATCACCTCGAGCTCGTAGTTTAACTGCCGCTTGGCCTGGGCCAGAGTGCTTGAGTTTTGATAGAGCCGCTCAAGCCCGACCCTGGTTTGCTTAACCAAATAGTCTTGGGCCTTCAGCCGACCAGTTTCAAAATGGGGCAAAATCAGCTGACCAAACTTTAACTCGAGCCGACAGCGCTGGTTGATTTTAAGGGTCTGCTCGAGCGCCTCGGGATAATCTTTAAAACGTTGGCTCATTTGGGCTGGCGTGGCGAGCGACAAATCAAGTCCGGACATGTTGAGTCCCTCATCGCCCGAGTCCTTGGCAGTCGAGATTTTCAAAAGCAGGGCGTGGGCTTGTTTGTGACTTAGCTCTGGATAGTGGCTGTCAGCGCTAGCCACTAGCGGCCGGCCAAACTGCTTGGCCAAGTAAATTATCCCTTGACTAGTTTGCTCGGCTATCTTTAGCCCGGGATGACTTTGGAGCTCAAAATAAAAGTTTTCCGGGCTAAATATATCCAGATATTGATTGACGATCAGCTTGGCCTTGTCAAGCCGGCCGGCTTGAATCGCTCGGGGAATCTGGCCGGCCGGACAGCCAGACAGAGCGATTAAACCCCGGGCGTGAGTTTTTAAAAACTCCTTTGAAATCCTGGGTTTGTAGTAAAATCCATTCAAGTGGGCCTCGCTGACAATTTTAAGCAGGTTGTGATAGCCCTGGTTGTCTTTGGCCAAAACAGTCAAGTGAAACCTTTCTCGATCCCGGGCCGGGTCTTTGCTTTGGTGGTCTCCTTTGGCAATGTAGAGCTCACAGCCGATGATTGGATTGATGCCGGCTTTTTTGGCCTGCTGGTAAAACTCGATCGCGCCGTACATCACCCCATGGTCAGTCAGGGCCAGACCGGGCATATCATACTCTTTGGCTCGATTGACCAGTTGATCAATTTTACTCAAACCATCAAGAAGTGAGTAATGAGAGTGGCAGTGGAGATGGACAAATGACATAGCTGATAGTACAATACTACATTTAGAATGATTGACAAATAAAAGATTATTCTGTATATTAATCCTTAATATTTCTAGTCACGAATTAAGGTTGACACTAGTTTAAGATTATTCTTATGGCCCACACCAAAGCCAAGGGTTCAACTAAATTAGGCCGTGATTCGGCCGGTCGGCGTCTGGGACTCAAACGAAGTCAGGCTCAAGGGGTGTCCGCCGGCGCGGTTTTGGTCCGCCAGCGAGGGACTAATTATCAGGCCGGTAAAAATGTCGGTCTGGCCAAAGATCAGACTCTCTTTGCCCTGGCGGCCGGCCAAGTTGGCTTTAGCCAAAAAATTAAAACTCTCTTTAACGGTCGGCGGGTCAGAAAGACGCAAGTGAGTGTCATCACCCCGGATTGATTTTTGAAATTTGGCAACTTGGCGCTCGAGGTCTTGTCAAGTTTGATCAGCCCTCGAGCGCCAGGTTCAGCTCGATCTCTTGATCGAGCTAACCGGCAGCAACTTAAAAAGGAGGTGAGGCCGGCCTAGGCCAGTCGCACCAGAAGTCGCACAACGCCCGGCACGAGGCCGGGCAAATCGCTCTAAAAGCGGTCCCCATAGGGGGTTCTGGCGCAAGCGAGGATCGCGACCGCCAGGGCAAACCGCGTCTCGCGCTCCCACCGTTTGGAGGGCGGCCGGGGGACGCAGAGCGCGGAATCCGCAGAAAAAG
>CAYZGQ010000014.1:0-7923 GCA_964478135.1 uncultured Candidatus Saccharibacteria bacterium | reverse complement strand
CGAAGAGTAGATCGTACAAGCTCGGCCAAACGCCAGCGAAGACGTTTGGCAAACGGCGCACGGACGCGCCCTGAGCCCGATCGGTTGTGCTTGTTCTGCCGATCGGAAAGGAAGAAGAAAATGAACCACCAAAAGGAAACCCGCACCATAGAAGTACCATGGTGCAGGGTCGATGGTCAAATAAAGGAGGCGCTCGCACTACAGGGTGTTCGCTGTCCCCCGCAGTGCGAGAAAATCGTTGCGCGGCACGCCCCCGAGGGCAGCCGCAAAACGATTTGCTTCCTGATGGACGGGGACGATACCGTGAAAGCCCTGATGTTTCGAGGGCTTTCGGGAACGGTAATCGTTCGCCTGAGCCTGACATAATGTAACAACCCCCACCCCACCCTCGCTGACCGTATGGCTGCCGGACCGCCGGCAACGCGGTCAGCGCGGGTGGGCCCAAAGCCGGGCTTTACGCCCGGCTTGATGTTGTTCAAACAACTTTTGACAACCCGGTCAAGCCTAAACTTGATTTTAGCCAGCTCTTCCGGTTATGGTAGCGCTATGCCAAAACCAAGTGTTGTTGTGGCAGGCTCGGTTGGGCTGGACAGGCTAACCACGCCCTTTGGTTCAGCTAAAAACGTTTTAGGCGGAAGCGCCAGCTACGCCGGACTCGCCGCCTCCTTGTTTGCCAGACCAATTATTGTTTCGATTATTGGCCGGGACTTTCCCAAGCATGCCCTAGAGCAGTTGACCAAGCGGGCCGATCTCTCCGGCGTTAAGCGCCAGGGCAAAATCTTCCGCTGGCAGGGCCGGTATGAGTTCGATCTATCAAGCGCGATCACCGAAAAAACAGATCTGGGCTCGCTGGCCGGATTTAGGCCCGAGTTGCCTGAATCAGCCAAACAAGCCGGGTTTCTTTTTTTGGCCAATCTCGACCCGACCGCCCAGCTCCAAACGCTCGACCGGCACATCAAACTGCGCGGCAGTCGACCATTTGTCATGCTTGACACGATGAATTTTTGGATTGAGCGAGCCAAACCAGCCCTAACAAAATTGATCAGCCGGGTCGATCTGCTCGCGCTCAATGAGGGAGAGGCCCGCCAGTTTTGCTCTGAAGCGAATTTAATAACCGCCGGCCGGAAACTCTTGGCAGCTGGGCCAGGCCATGTTATTGTCAAAAAAGGCGAACACGGCGCCTTGCTCTTTTCGAACGAGGGCGTCTTTTTAAGTCCGGGTTACCCGCTTGAAACGGTCCAGGACCCAACAGGCGCGGGCGATTCGTTCGACGGGAGTTTGATTGGCTTTGCGGCCAAGAAAAACGATGTCACAACTAAAACGCTCCGCCAAGCAATGACGGTCGCCAGCGCGGTCGCCTCGTTTACGACTGAATCAATCGGGCCTGACCGCTTGCTTAGCCTGAACCAGCGCGAGATCGCTCAACGCACCGCGGTCCTCAAACAAATGGTCAGGCTCTAAACGCGGCTAACGTCTTGTCACGATCCCGGCCCCGAACTTCCTAACCTTCTAACCCATCTATGCCCCACGAGATCAAAAATATCAAACTTGCCAGTCAGGGCATCAAAAACATCGCTTGGGCCCAGACTCAAATGGGCGCGCTCGCGGAGCTTGGTCGGCGCTTTAGCCAACAAAAACCGCTCGCCGGCATAACGGTCGGCATGGCTTTGCACATCACTAAAGAAACAGCCGCCCTCGTGCGAGTGCTTGAGACCGGGGGGGCGAGAGTCGCTATTGCCAGTTGCAACCCCCTTTCGACCCAAGACGACGTGGCCGCGGCGCTTGCTCAAGAAGGGGTGGCGGTTTTTGGTTGGAAGGGCGAGACCGAGCGCGAGTACTATCGCAATATCGAGGCGGTCGTTCAATTTATCGCTAAGGACTCGGCCGGCCGATCTAGCCCGTCAATTATCACGATCGATGACGGCAACGACCTGGTCAGCCTGATCCACACCAAATACAAAGAGCTTATTCCGCGCATCATTGGCGGAGCCGAGGAAACAACGACCGGCATTAACCGACTCCGGGCGATGGAGCGCGACGGGACGCTCGCCTACCCGATGATCGCGGTTAATGACTCTAAAACGAAGCACTTAATGGACAACTTGATCGGGACCGGTCAGTCAACCCTTGACGGCATTATGCGCGCTTCGAGCGTTTTGATCGCCGGCAAAAAATTTGTCGTTGTAGGATTTGGCGAGTGCGGTAAAGGGGTCGCCCTAAGAGCCCAAGGCTTAGGGGCTGACGTGGTCGTGGTTGAGGTTGATCCATTTCGGGCCCTCCAGGCCGCAATGGCTGGCTACGAAGTCAAGCCGATCAGCCAAGCCGCTAAAATCGGCGAGATTTTTGTAACCGTCTCTGGCAACAAACACGTCATTCGGGTCGAGCACATTAAGCAAATGAAAGACGGCGCGATTCTGGCCAACGCTGGCCATTTTGATCTGGAAATTGATGTGGCTGGACTGGCCAAAATTGCCCGGACAAAAGAGAGTATTCGACCATTTATGGATCGCTATCAAGTTGACCGGAAATCAATCTATCTGCTCGGCCAAGGCCGGCTGATCAACTTGGGAGCCGCCGAGGGCCACCCATCAACCATTATGGCGATGTCGTTTGCCAACCAGGCGCTGGCTTGTGAATATCTGATCAAAAACCAGGGGAAACTTGAGCCAAAAGTCTACACTCTGCCCCAAGAACTTGACGATCAGATCGCCCGGATCCAGCTGAAAGCAATGGGTATTGTGATTGATCGACTGACTAAGGAGCAAAAGGATTACTTGGGCGGCTGGCAAGAAGGAACATAACCGCTCGGCCTTGGACCAAGTCCGAAAGACTTGCCGACTGACCAGCGATCAGATACAATACAGCTTCAGGACAGGCGATCCAAATATAAAAATCGAAAGGTTAAATTTTGTTTGAACTTAATATCATCAAGAACAATTTGAGATTTGAGTTTTAAGAATTTGGGATTGAATTGACTATGACCCATCTGCTGATCCAAGAAATCGAAAAAAAATACAAGAAAAAAAATATTCCCGATCCACGGCCGGGCGAGAGCGTGCGCGTCCACCAAAAAATCAGCGAGGCTGGCAAGGAAAGGGTTCAAATTTTTGAAGGCCTGGTGCTCAAGCGTCAACACTCAATTAGTCTGGGCGCCACATTCACAGTCCGGAAAATAACCAGCGGCGGTTTGGGGGTAGAAAAAACTTTCCCGCTCCATCTACCCTCGATCGTTAAGATCGAACGAGTCAGTTCTTCCAAGGTCAATCGAGCCAAATTGAACTATCTGCGCAATATTCAAGGTAAAATTAGACTGAACCAAACTCCAAATAAAAAAGTCTGGCAAGAATTGGCGGCCAAAGAAGAACTCGAGCTGATTGAACAGCGTAAAGCCGAGCAAGCCGCTCAAAAGGAAGCCCAAAAACAGAAAGAACAGGCCGATCTGGAACGACAGTTTGTCCAGGCCAAAGCAAGTCAGGAAGCAACAAAAAAACAGACTAAACAGATCAATCAAAACGACCGATCGGGCAATGGCTCTCAAAAATAAATGGCATGGCCGATCCCAGAAAAGTATTTGGCGCCAGCGCCGAAGAGCTAGCGGCCCGATACCTTCAGCAAAAAGGGCACAAAATTTTGGGCCGCAACGTCAAGCTCGACTTGGGCGAGATTGATCTTTTAACTCTAGACGGGGCGACAGTCGTGATCGTTGAAGTTAAGGCCAGGCGTTCGGATCAACTCGGTCATCCGGCCGACAAGGTTGATCGTCAGAAACAAAACAAACTGCGCCAACTGGCCAAACTGCTTGAAATAAAGTATCCTGATCGTGTTTTAAGAATTGACGTTGTGGCGATTGACTACTCAAACCCGAACCCAATTATCGATTACTTCCCGAGCGCCGTTGACAGTGTCTCATAACACAAAATTATTAACTAACATTGGACCAGTGATCCGAACTCGCATCGCCCCCTCACCAACCGGACCAATGCACCTGGGCAACGCCCGAACGGCGCTTTACAATTATCTGTTCGCTCGGCGGGCTAAGGGCAAGTTCATTTTAAGAATTGAGGATACTGATCCGGCTAGATCGAAAACTGAATATCTGCAAAATATCAAAGACTCGCTTAAGTGGCTCGGGCTTTGTTGGGATGAAGGACCGGGTTTAGAGGGGCCCTACGGGCCTTACAGCCAGAGTCAAAAATTAGACCGATACCGCGCGCTGGCCGGGCGACTGGTTGATCAAAAAAAGGCCTACCCAAAAGAGGGCGCCCTTTGGTTCAAGGTTGAGCCCGGTCAAAAAATTTCTTTTCTCGACTTGGTCCGGGGTAAAATCGAGTTTGACTCAAACGATCTGAAAGACTTTGTTATTTTACGATCCAACGGTCTGCCAACCTATCATCTAGCGGTGGTGATTGACGATTATGATATGAAAATCAGCCACGTCATCCGCGGAGAAGATTTACTCTCATCAACCCCTTGGCACATCTTGCTCCAAAAAGGGCTCGGGTTTACCCATCCTCACTGGGGTCACTTGCCGCTGATTGTCTCTGCCGAGCGTCATGTTTTGAGCAAGCGGGAAATGTCGGCCGGTGTTCTTGAGTATAAAAACCAAGGCTACCCGGCTCAGGCGCTGGTCAGCTTTTTGGCTCTTTTGGGCTGGCATCCAAGCCAGACTCGATCGGAAAAATCAAAAATCAAAAATCAAAAATCAAAAAAAACTGAACAGGAAATTTTTTCGCTCGATCAACTGATTGGACAGTTCGAGCTTGGACATGTCCAAAAAGGCAAAGCTGTTTTTGATCGAGCGAAGCTCAACTCAATCAGCCGCCGCTACATCTTAGCGATGTCGGATCGGGCGGTCGGCCAGCAAATCACTCCGCTGGTCAAAAAACATCTTAACTCGTCCGATCAAATCGTCAAGCTGGCTAAAATCCTAAAAGAGCGATTGGATTTTTTTGGCCAGGCGAGCCAGTTGATCGACTGGCTCGATCAACCTGACTATCCGCCGGGCCGGCTGATCTTCAAAAAATCAAACTTGGCTCAAACCAAGCAGGGTCTGACCAGGGCACTGACAGCCCTGGAGCAAACGGAAAGTCAAACCTTTGAAAACCCAAAGGAGTTAAAAACAATTCTCGAACAGTTAGTTTCTGTTAAACTTCAAGCTGGAGATGTTTTTTGGCCGACCCGAGTTGCCTTGGCCGGTCTGGAAAAATCTCCGCCGCCCGAGCAAATGATGTATGTTTTAGGCCGGGCCGAATCGCTCGCAAGGCTCGCCTCGGGGCTGAAAAAACTAACTGGCTGACTTTGGCTCTATGTGGTAGTAGAGTCTTAAGGGTCCAATTTATAATTTATTTCGGGTTTTGGGGCGTGTGATTTAGAATTTAAAAAATGACGATCGGCATTAATGGCTACTTTTTAACTCGGCCTTACACCGGTTTTGGCAAATACACGACCGGGGTTTTGTCGGCCCTGCAAAAAATTGAAACCGATCATAGCTTTGTTGTTTTTACACCCTCTGATCCAGGCTTACGATTCGGTCGAAATATAAAAATATCTGTCCTGGACCAAGTCAGAACTACTAATCATTCAAAGGCTAAGTTTGACTGGGAACAAAAACGAATCATCCAAGCGGCCGCCGAACAAAAGGTTGATCTGCTCCATCATTTTTACCCGGCGGCCAGCCTTTATCCAAAAGGGATTGTTCAACTGGTGACAATCCACGATACCACGCCCTGGCGATTTCGCCAGCATATGTACAGCCTAAAAATAAGACTTTTTCGGCGCTTTATAATTGAGTCAAATCGCCGGGCTGACAAAATTATTACCGTTTCAAAGTCAGCCAAACGCGAGGTCGGTCGAGTCTTCCGAATCAATCCGAAAAAAATAAGGGTGATTTATAACGGGGTTGATCCTTTGTTTCGGACCCGGGTACCGGAGCAAACGAAAAAACGGGTCCTTAAAAAATTCTCGCTTGCCCGGCCATTTATTTTTTACATCGGTGGGTTTGAAGTTCACAAAAACGTCCGGGGTTTAGTCGAAGCCTACGCCACAATCGCGGCTAAAACTCGTCGCGATTTGGTGATCGCCGGCGGGATCTTTTCTAAAACCCGTCCGCCGGTCTACCGAGACTATTTTGAACTGCCCCTGATCTTGAATCAAAAAGGATTAAAAAACAAAGTTAAACTGATCGGCGTTGTCAGCGACCGGGAGCTGGCAGCGCTTTATCAATCGGCCGATTTATTTGCTCACCCATCGCTGGCCGAAGGGTTTAATATTCCGCTGGTTGAAGCTATGGCTTCAGAGGTTGCGATTGTCGCGACCGATATCCCAGTCAATCGGGAAATTTCAGCCAAGGCGGCTGTTTTGACTAAGACTAAAAATCCGAGACAGTTTAGCCAAGCGATTCTTGATCTGCTTAACAACCAATCAAAACGAAACTCGCTCATAAAAAAAGGCCTGGCGAGACAAGAGTTTTTCGACTGGACTAAAACGGCTCAAGAATTGATTAAAGAGTACCAATCGCTCTCAACGCCCGCTAGGAGCTAATTCTAGCGCCCCGATTGGTGACCCGGCTAAAAAATTTAGTCCAGCTGACTTGACCAAATATATATTTTGGCTTATTTTTTTGACTAGAACCTTGACATCGCGATAAGGGAGGTATGGGATGAACAATAATGGTGAACGACCCTGTCTAGGTCGAAAGTTGAATGATTGCCAGCAGTATTTAAGCCCGCTCGTTCCAAAAAATATCGTGCTGTGCGGATGGTGTCAGATCAAATATCACGATCTCCAAAAAAAACTGCCCGGGGTGTCGCTGTCGCCCGAGGACTTTGTTTTGCTCGAGACAACACCTGGTCTAGACACATCGCAAATTGCCCGACTGATCAAACTATCCCCCAGTACTGTTGGGGATATGATTAACAAAGGCAAGATCGAAGCAAGTAAAAATCCGGCCAATCGTCGAGCTTACTTGATTAAGACCCAAGAAGCCCTGAGATTAATGATCGCAAGTCAAGTAATCAGCTTGAGTCAGCTGACAAATGACCTTTCGTCCGATCCTAAAATCGGTCCAATCAGCTCTAATAGCTTGATTAAATGGGTCAGCACAAACAAATTATTCCTGGAAAAACTCGGGGTTGTGTTTAAGAAAACTATCTCCGGATACATAGGGGTTGACCGAGCCAACAGGGATAAATTGCACCAAGCATTCCGAAGATGGAAAGGCAAGCGCGGAGGCTTGAGTTTGGGCCTGGCTCTCAATCGCCAAAATAATGAATTAACGCTCGCACAAGCGGCCAAACTTTCGACCATTCCGATTAAGACTATTAGGTATTGGATAAATCGGCCAAAGTCGCCCCTGCCATCCCGGGTCGGGACCGGCCGATGCCGTTTGATCACAAAAGAAGATTTGATTAAATTTCTTAACCAACAGGCAAATGGAAGTCGGTTAACAATCACCGGTCAAAGGGCACGGCAAGGCCTTAGGCAGATGAATCAACCTATGCCAAAATATGGAGATTCATCGGACCAATGGCTGACCACCCGTCAGATCGGTCGAGTCAGCCAGATCAGCCCTTACACTCTTGAGCGCTGGTGCCGCAAGGCCCTAAAGGGAAATAACACACTGAAAGTTAAAAAAATCAAAGGAGTTTGGCAAATTGACAGAGAGTCACTAATCTTGTTTTCAGACGTTCCCAATAACCCGAATCTAAAAAACACCCATCGCAAGACTATACGCAAACTGGTCCAGCTCAACGAACTTTTGACACAATGATAAAATCCGCCTTATGGGTCCAAGCCCCGGTGCCGGGGCTTTTTTTATTTTTGAGCTGGAGTAGCCTGGTTAATATTCGCTTTTTGGTTAACCAGAGCCAACGGACGGTCCTCAAGCCGCTGACCGCGGCCGCCAGATAATTCTTAACCAGATGA
>CAYZGQ010000013.1:4851-19878 GCA_964478135.1 uncultured Candidatus Saccharibacteria bacterium | reverse complement strand
GCGCCGCGAGCCTGTTTTCCGCGCCCTCTCGCCCGCCGAGCGGGCAAGGCGAGACCGGCGGAGATTAAATCTAACCTATGGCTGAAAGTCAGTCAGGACAATAACTACGAAACTTGCCCAGATCGTGGTATTATTTATCTGCGGCAGTCTGGAACGATTTTAATTGTCTTACCAACGTCTTACCAACGATACTTGAGTCTTATTTTACTCAAAGGAGGATTTTTTGGCGAAAATCGGGCTGAAACTGGGCCAGCTGACATGGCAAGCGTTTGACAAGGTCAATGAGCAGGCCCTTAATTTGTTGCGGCGCGACTTGAACGCTCACCCGCTCGACCTGGCCAGCATTAGAACGTCCTCAATTTTGCCCAAAGTTGACGACTATCCAGACTACTTGTTTTTGGTCTTGATCGCCCCTCGTTTAGCCGCCAGCCGGATTGAGCGCCACCCGATTCATATTTTTGTCAACCAAAAAAGTTTTATTACCCTAACCCATCAAGACATCCCAGCGATTAACCGGCTCTTTATCGATCTGCGCAAACAGTCTGATCGGCGATTGAGTCTGGCCAAACAGGGCAGTTTTTACTTGCTCTATTTGCTCGGGACAGAACTTCTGCGCGACTACAAAGACATCGTTGACCAGCTCGAGCGTGACATAGAATCAGCCGAAAAAACACTCCGGCTTAACAAAGACCACACTGCCAAAGTTGAACACATTACCCGTTTGCGCCGACGGATCTTGAGTTTTCGAAGAATGGTTGATCCGATGTCCACCGTGATCAACAACTTTATCCACCTTGCGATCAGTCCGCCCAACGGAACAGGTCAAACCAGCCCAAACCATCGTCTAGGCGGACACGCCGGATCGGCCAATGAACTGGGTGTTTATTTTGACGATCTGCGCGACACGATCGAAACATACAAATCAATCCTGGACGGACACAAAGACAACGTCCAGGGTTTGTACGAAATTGCCCAGTCGCTGATTAACCAGCGGACTAACGAGGTAATGAAAGTTCTAGCGATTATTTCGGTCGCCCTCCTGCCTTTAAACCTGCTGGCCTCGATCTACGGTATGAACATCGCCGGCTTACCTTGGACCCAGAACCCCGGACCGGTCTGGCTGATGTTTATCATTCTAGGCGGAGTTATCTTTTTGGTCGCTTCTTACTTAAATCGCCGGGGCAAACTCTAATCAATTATGTCAGTTACTAACACCAGTACTAACACCAGAGCCCGAGCCCATTTTGAACTAGCCCTAACGATCGGCCTGGCCTTTGGCGCGATCGGGCTAATGCTGGCCGGAGCTGATTTTTGGCGCTCCAGACTGTCAGCCAGCGCGGCCTCCTTACCGACTCCAACCGCCTCGCAATCGCTCGATTCAAGTTCCTTGCTTGGTGAATTCCGGCAGGCCTTTGGTCAAACCCAGCGACAAATTCCAGCCCAGTTTCAAGAAATCGGAGGGGTCCTAGGTCTCGTTTTTCGAACCACGATCGCCGCCTCGGGCACGATTTTTGTCCTCTTTCTTCTGATCGGCGGAGTACGCTACTTAACTTCTTCCGGCAACGAAGAAGCGACCGGCGCGGCCAAAAAAGTCATTATCTCGGCCATAATTGGACTGCTGATTACTCTGTCAGCTTGGGCGATCGGGATTTGGATCCTTAAAACGCTCAAGCTAATTAATTAGTTTAAGTCAGACCGAACCAACCTTATGACCACGACCAAAATCGTCGCCACTATCGGGCCAGCCTGCCAAAGCATAAAGACCCAAAGACTAATGCTTGAGGCCGGTATGGACTGCGCTCGGTTTAATTTTGCCCACGGCCAGCCGACTCAATTTCGCGTCTGGGCCAAGCAGCTGCGCCGGCTCGCCAAGACCCAAAAACGGGAACTGGCTCTGATTCAAGATCTTGAAGGCCCGCGCCTTAGGGTTGGCACTTTTAGCGGCGGTCAGCTCAAAGTCAGGCCGAACCACAAAGTCAGTCTGCCGCTCGAGCGAAAAGGACTCAAAATTTCCAGCCGTTTAAACCAAACGGTTTTGATCTCCGGCGGACAAATCGAGGGTCGCTTGCTTGATCTAACCCAAGACAGCCTGACCCTTGAGGTAGCCAATCACGGTTTTATTCAACCCAAACAGTCAATCAATCTGCCCGGGGCCCAACTAGTCGGTCCGGCCTTAACCCAAAAAGACCGAGCTGATCTTAAGGTCGGACTATCAATGGGTGTTGACTATGTTTCACTCTCTTTTGCCAAGCAAGCCCAAGATGTTGAATCGCTCAAAAAAGCGCTGGCTGGCCGAGCCAGAGTGATCGCCAAAATCGAGCGGCCCCAAGCGCTCGATAACCTGGAGTCTTTGATCGAGGCGGCGGACGCGATCATGATCGCCCGGGGCGATTTGGGCTTGGAACTGCCGCCCGAACAAGTGCCGGTTATCCAAAAAAAAATTATCAGCCTGTGCCTTAGACTGGGCCGGCCGGTTATCACCGCCACTCAAATGCTCGAGTCAATGGTCGGCTCGAATCGGCCGAGTCGAGCCGAAACCTCGGACGTGGCAAACGCAGTCCTAGACGGTACGGACGCGATTATGCTCTCGGCCGAAACCTCGCTTGGTCAGTATCCGGTCGAAGCGGTCGCGACCGCCCGAGCAATTATTCGAGAAATCGAGCTAAACCAGATGGAAAAGGCGGATTTTAGTTGGCCCGAAGGCGATCCGAGCGTGCCCGAGGCAATCGGACTGATGACCGGCCAGCTAGCCCAAGGACTCAAGGCCAAAGCAATCATAGCCGCCACTCGCTCCGGAGCGAGTGCTCTTGCTCTGGCCAAACACCGACCGGCAGTGGTGATACTGGCCGCCAGCCCCAATCAAAGCACCAGACAAGCTCTGGCGCTGGTTTGGGGAGTTAGGCCGATCGAAATCGCCAGCTTTAACTCAACCGACCGTCTGCTTAGCCAAATCAATCAAGTTAGCAAATCAAATAAACTCGCTCAAGAAGGTGATAAAATAGTCGTGGTGGCTGGACACCCGATCGGCGGATCAGGCCAGACCAATATGATCAAGGTGATTCACTTTTAAACCAGTAGTAATAATGGCGTACTTAAAACTTTCTCAACTAACCAAAGACGCTCCGGTCGGACACAAGGCGGCTCGGCTGGCCGGGGCCAGACAAAGAGGTTGGCCGGTGCCAGACGGCCTTGTCTTGGGCCAAGATGAAATCAAGCGACTGACCAAGGTTAAAAACCTGCCCAGCCGCCACGACGGTCCCAGGGTACACTCGCTAGTTAAACAGCTGGGTCGGAGTTCAAATTACACCGGTTTTACCAATCGGCTGGGCCTGCCCCCAGATCAGCCGGTCGTAGTTCGAGCCTCGTGGTCTGATAATCTGGACTCAAGCGGTCCGCTGACCGGACAAGCCAGAGAACTGGATCAACTTTTGGCCCAAGCGCTGGAACACTGGACCCTGGAGGCGATCGGTCAAGACGCGGTCCAGTTGCCCAGTTTGATTATCCAAAGGCTGGTGCCGATTGCGGCCGGCGGAAGAGTCTTTGAAAATCACCACCACTTTCACGGTCAAACAATCACGATTACTTCAACAGCGGGCGCGGCCAGAGGCCGCCAGGGTCTGACCCGCCGGTATCACCCGGGTAGTTTGGCTCTGGTTGAGCGAGCCCGGGCGCCGGCCGATCTAGCTTGGCGACTGACGCCCCAGGGCTGGCAAGCCAAACAAGCCCCGAGCTGGGACGCCGGCTTTGATCCAGAGCTTGATCTAACCTTAATTAGACTAAGCAAAGACCTGAAACAGCTGACCGGCCAGGCCCACGAAATTGACTGGGGAATCTCCCAAGACGGCCAGCTGGTGATACTTGGCTTATGGCCAACATCTAGCCCCAAAACGCGACTTGACTTGGCATTTCACTATATGGGTAAAACCGGCTGGGCCCTGGATGGCGGTCTGACTGGCCTAGCACACGGACGACCAGTCTCGTTTGGTTTTGCCACAGGACATCTAACCCGAATCAACCAAGCTGTTTTTAGTCCAGGCCGGGGCCAGTTGGTGCTGGCGCCTTTGATCAATCGGCGACTGATCGAGCACAATCAGGCGGCCGGCGGATTTTTAAGCCTCGCACCGGTTGAAAAATCAGTCGCCCGGCAAGCTCGGGCTTTGGCCAAACCGTTAGTTGACCAGCTTAAACTAGCCGGTCACATTAAAACCGGTCAGCCAGTAACGCTCGACGCTAGTTCGGGCTGGCTGCTAGAAGACCATGTTAAGCCGACCGGCCTAACCAGACGGGCTCTGGGTGCTTGCACCCTAGGCGTGTGCGCCCCTTATGAAACAAAAGCCAGTTGGCCGGTTGACACGATCGTGGCGACCAATGTGCCCGGCTCGCTCAACCGGGCCGTCAGAACCAATGACTTGATAACCTCAAAGCACGGTCTCGCCTGGTTGCCTGGCTGGCTAAGCGCGGTGGTGATAGACGAGCTGGCTGAACTAGCCCAACAAGGCGGGGGGGTTAACTTGGCTTTGCCCGCGCCCACGACCCGGGCCGGCTGGCAAGACAGCGCTGATTTACTTGAGGGCCTTGACCCAGAGCACCACTCGCTTTCTTGGGTTATCAATCAGCCGATCAACCTAGTAGACCCGACGGTGATCTTTACCAGCCAACCAACTTACGCGGTGCTTGATCTTGAACCGCTGGCCCGGAGCCTGCTGGGTCTGCCCGTAGGCGAACTTAAACTAGAAGATGATTTTTTGGCCGATCAGTTGGGCAAAGTGGTCAGGCACTTTTACCAACTCGGTCTGCCCTGCCTGGGGCTCGATCGCACCGGCGCGCCCTCGCTAATCTCAAACTTAATCAATCAGGGCCTGGCTGGCGTTTGGACAACCCCCCAACATCTATCTCAAACACGCGAACTGATCACTGGCCTATCTTGATAATAATCCCAGGGCGCTGACAAGACCGTTTTGGAAAACCTTGTTAAGGCTAGATTGCGAGCCTTTAGATCTCTTGAGTTTTAAGCATTGTCGCGACTGATTACTTCAAGACCTCACAAAATCGCCCGTCAGAAATTGAGCTGTTTGACTTAAAGTTCAAGACACTCGAGTTAACGAGCGGCGCTTGCCGCTGGTTCGGCCAGCCAGGACGCTTGGAAAATCGCGCTCATAGAGCTGACCCAAAAGAGAGTCGGGCCGGCCGCGTCTTGGTTCGTTTTGTAAAACCAACCAAAAATAAAGGGTAGGAGGATAAGGGCGTAAATAATCAGACTCAAGGTCGGGTTAAAAACGCCAGCCAGCGCCCCGAGAGCGTAACCGGCGATCTGAATGTAGCCAAGACGGATCGCAAAATTGATTGTCTGACTTGACTGGTCTTCAAAGAGGAGATTGTGTTTTTGGGCCAGCCACCAGGTACTGACATGGATCGCCACCGCCACGAGCAAAACCAGGCCGTAGACCACTACCGCCAAGGCCTGGTCGTAGTGCGAGCCCAGTAAGGCGGCGGAAAAGGGCACAAACGAAATCAAGAGCAAATAAGCAATGTTGGTCCAGATGAGAGCGTTGTCGAGTTTTTTGACTAGACTGAAGACGAAGTTGTGGGCGCTCCAAAAATTGCCCAAAACAATAAAACTTATGATAAAGCTGGCCACCTGGGGCCAGGTGTGAACTAGGGCTGGAAAGAGCGGGTCGCTCGGGCCGAGCTCGGGCAGTTTAACCTCGAGAACCAAAAGCGTCATAGTGATGGCGAAGATGGCGTCAGTTAGGGCTTTGAGTCGGTCAGTATTCATATTAGATTGAACTTTTGCTGATTGTGTTTAGGCTTAAACTTCTCAAGACTTGAGCCTAGCACTGTCCGGCCAGTTTGGAAAGAACGCCGCTCGGCCGCAAACCGAGCCGCCGCCCTAAAATTCACCTGACAGCGCCGACCGAAATTTTTGGCCACCACGCTTTCACCAAACAATTTCCCGACAGCCTGTGGTATATTAAAAATGTCAACCAACAGTTTGGCGCAAGGAGGCCTTTGAATCAGTTTTTAACTTGGTATTACACAATTGGACTCAAACTTATCGGCAACGTCTTTTACTCAAGCCTACTGCTGACTTGGGACAGCTTCTCGATCCCAAACCTAATCAAAACCCTGGCAGCGCCCTGGCGCCGGGACATCACAGCCTCGACCGACCGATCACTCCAGGGACAACTCCAGGCGGCTTGGCTAAACCTGGTTGCCCGACTGATTGGCTTGATAGTTAGACTACTGACAATTATGGCCGGTCTGACAGTTGAAGCGGGCCTGATTGTGGTGGGCGTGTTTGGTTTAGTCCTAGCCGCCAGCGCGCCGGTTAGTCTGGTGATCGGTTTAGTGATCGGTCTAACTTGGCTGGTGGGCAGTTTAAGCTGGGCCGGATTTTTGCTGATAGTCGGGACGCTGGGCACGGCTGTAGCGATTTTTTTGCTCTGGCAAGAAATGGGGGCTCGTCACCCGATCATTGAACCGCCGCTCGATCAATATCTAGCCCAAACCCCGGTCGGCGAACGCGATCTCTACCGGTACGCGAGCTTTGAACTTAAACAAGCGCTCAAGGACGCGCCTGACAGCCAAGTTATCTTAACCCGAATGCTAGAGTCAGCTCCGGTCAAATTTATTTTAAACCACGCCATGATTGATCCGGCCGGCTTTAGCTTGGGCGGCCAAAACGTCCTGCCGCCCAAACGTCAGTTGATTGAAGACGCGGCCCGGCTGGCACTCAAACACCGTCATAAACTGATCCAAAGTGCGGATATGCTCTTGGCCGTGCTCTATCATCACGGCTTGACCAAACCAGCCCTGACCCAGGTTGGACTTGGGCCGGAGCAGTTTGAGCGCCTGGCGCTCTGGCAAGTTCAACTCTGGCACCGGCTTGATCCGGTCTGGCCGCTGTTTAACCCGAAAAAACTAACCTTTTCCGGCGGAGTGGGCAAGGACTGGTCAGCCGGCTACACACCCAACCTTGACCGACTGTCGCGCGACTGGACAGCCCTAAGCCACAACT
Organism: uncultured Candidatus Saccharibacteria bacterium; assembly: GCA_964478135.1. GTDB lineage: Bacteria > Patescibacteriota > UBA1384 > GWA2-35-9 > CAYZGQ01 > CAYZGQ01. Next base: position 12,860 of record CAYZGQ010000013.1, on the reverse strand, counting down.
TAGCCCCGGCCAAGCTGGCCCACGCCGATGTGATCAGCTCGCTCGAGCGAACCCTCGCCCGGGCTAGCCACCACAACGTGATCTTGGTCGGCCAGCCCGGTGTCGGCAAACGAACCACCGCCTTGGCGTTCGCCGATAAAATCAGGCTGGGCAAAACTCTTTTACCCTTAGCCCACAAGCGGGTTGTCGAGTTCAACCTAACCGCCCTGCTGGCCGACACCAGCCCGGGCCAAATTGAACAAAAATTGGTCGCCAGTTTAAACGACGCGGTTTTGGCCGGCAACATAATTTTGTTTATTGACGACATTGACCGACTGCTCGCGCCAGCCAGGCAGGGCGGGCTGGGTGCGGTTAACGCCGCCCAAATTATAGTCCCCTACCTTGAGTCGCCTGGAATCCAGTTGGTGGCGACGACCGACCGGGCTAGCTGGCACAGGGTGATCAGCGCCAATCCGAGTCTGGCCGGCTTGTTTGAACTGGTAGAGATTACTGAACCCCAGACCGATCAACTCGAAGAAATCTTGTTTGACTCGGCGGTTGAGATCGAGGCCGCCAACGCTGTCGTGATCCCATTGCAAACGATCCTGGCCTGTATTCGACTCGGACAGCGCTACCTGCCGGACAAACAATTTCCGCTCAAAGGAGTAGTTTTGCTCGACGAACTGGCGGTTAGCTTGGCCAGCCAAGGCCGCCGGTTGGCCAGCCCCCAAGACTTGGCCAAATTAATCGAAAGCAAAACCCATATCCCGGTCGGCCGAGTTGATCAAGAAGAAGCGACAATACTGCTCAACCTTGAGAATCGTCTCCATCAACGTTTGGTCAATCAAAATCAAGCCCTGGCCGTGATCGCCGAGGCCCTGCGCCGGGCCCGGGCTGGTCTCCACCAAGGAACAAATCCGATCGGATCGTTTTTGTTCCTTGGACCAACCGGTGTTGGCAAAACCGAAACCGCTCGGGCTCTGGCCCAAATTTACTTTGGCCAAGAAGACGCGATGATCCGTTTTGATATGAGTGAGTACCAGGGAGAAAACTCACAAGAACGCCTGATCGGCCAAGCCGATCGGGCGGGCGGATTGCTGACCAACGCGATTAAAGATCAACCCTTTAGCCTGCTTCTGCTAGATGAGATAGAAAAAGCCCACCCGCGGGTTCACAATCTTTTGCTCGGACTGCTGGATGAAGGCCGGCTGACCGACGCGGCCGGCTCGACCATTGACGGGACTAATTTAATCATTATCGCCACCTCAAACGCCGGTTCAAACTGGATCGCCCGGCAAGTCAAAAGCGGCCGGTTCGAGGCCGAGACGATTAATCAAAACCTGATTGACCACATTTTGGAAGAGAGAATCTTTAGTCCAGAGTTTTTAAACCGATTTGACGCGGTCGTGCCCTTTCGGCCTTTGAGTCAAACCGAACTGGTCAGGGTGGTTGAGATTATGCTCGCCAAGCTCAACAACCATCTTAAAGACCAGGATCTTACAATCGAGCTGGCGCCCCAGGCCAAAGTTAAGCTAGCCCGGTTAGGTTTTGATCCAGTCTTTGGCGCCCGGGCGCTGGCTCGAGTTATGCGCCAGCAGGTCGAGGGTCTAGTCGCGGTCAAACTGCTCAAAAAAGAACTGACCGCCGGGGCGACCTTTATTGTGACCGAAGCGATGCTTGAGGGTTGATTGACTTGGTTTTTGACACAAAATTGAGCTACAATAGTCTTAACTAAAAACAAGGAGGAGTGTGCCTCGTTGGCTCTTGGTCGCCAGTATCATCTTCGGAGTTGTTTTGATCGCGGTCGCGGCCCTTGTCTTGTTGGCCCGACGACCCTCTAAAACCCCTTCTAAAACCGGACGGCCGGTCGATGGCGAGTCGATTAAATTAACCCTCTGGCAATCGAGTGACTCGATTGAGCTGTACAAGCAGATCGTAGCCGAGTATCGGAAAGAAAATCCCGGGATTGAAGTTAAAGTTGAGTACAAGAATCCTGAAACATTTCGCCAGGACACAGTGGACGCACTGGCGATCGGACAAGGTCCGGACATCTGGCTGATTGATCAGCGCTGGCTGCCCAAGGAAATTGATAAATTGGTCCCGGCCCCTGATCAAGCCCTCGACCAAGACAACGTCCTCTATGTCAAGAACAATTTTGCTCCAGTCGTGGCCCAAGATTTGATCGCCCAAGACAAAGTTTGGGGTCTGCCGGCCTATCTCGACACTTTGGCAGTTTTGGTTAATCAAAACATTCTGGCCGAAACCTTGCGCGAACTTAAGCGCTCCAACACGCCCCTAAAAGACGAGACCCCGCTAACCCTCGGCCCTCGAACCTGGGAGGAGTTTATTGGGCTGGTCCGATTGACGACCAAACGCCAAGGAGATCAGATCGAACGCTCCGGGGCGGCACTGGGTACGGCTAATAACGTGCGCTGGGCCCCGGAAATTCTAGCGGCGCTTATGCTCCAAAACGAGACCATTGTGGTTTCGCCCGACAAACTGACGGCTGGTTTTAATCTGCCCAGACAAAAAGTAGGCGGAACGCTTTTTTATCCCGGCGCCAATGCGCTCGAGTTCTACACCAACTTTGCCCAGCCGAGTAAGTCTTTCTACAGCTGGAACGAGCAGATGCCGAGCGATTTTGAAGCTTTTGTCCAGGGACAAGTGGCTATGGTTTTTGGTTTTGAAGATGACGTCCACCAGCTGGGTCAGGATTTCCCAACTTTTGACTTCCGGGTTGTTCCTTTGCCTCAAGTCAACGGAGCGCTCAAGCCAATTGACCTGGCCCGCTACAGCGCCTTTGTGGTCACCAATAACTCAAAACAGCCCCAAGCGGCTTGGGATTTTATTAAGTTTTTAACCGGTCAGGGGAGTGATTTTTACTCCGAGTCAAGCGGCCGGCCATCGGCCAAGGCGGCCAAGCAACTGCCCAATATCGTTAACCGGATCCGGGCCGGAGATCCCTTTCGGTTCCAGGGCGCCAGCGCCAAAAGCTGGTATCGGGGTAAAAGCCCCCAATACTTCGAAGATCAGTTTCGCCAGATGATTCAAGACGTCTTGGCCGGAGCGCCGATTGACGCCGCGCTTGACAAGGCCGCCAAGCTCTCGAGCGAGCGCTTTCGCTTCGAAGCCGGTTTTGCTCCCCAGCCGATTGATGAGGGCGATCCGCTGACCAATCCTTCAACTTCAGTTTCACCCTCAAGTTAAACCCAAACAGAACCGGCTGATTTTGTATGAAATATACGATGAAATATATCACTCTACTGGTCTTAGCTTGGCTGATTAGCCTTGGGCTAACCAGCCAAGCCCTGGCCCAATCAAATATCTTCAACGATCAAAACCGCCGGCTCAAAGACCTCTTCGGCCGCCAGTTGCCCGATCGGGACAAGGGTCCTGGTTATCAATTTGATATCCGCTACTTTCGGGTCGCTCGAACGGCGGTCGGAGTCGGGGCGACCCTGGCGATAATCGGAATTATTATCTCCGGCTACCAGTACATGCTGGCCGCCGGCAGTGAAGATGCAACCAAACTAGCCAAGCGCAATTTATTGTACCTGACGATCGGCCTGATTTTTTTACTGGCCGCGCTGCCGATCGTCAATCTTGTGGGTAAAATAGTCTCCGGCCAGTCAATCTTTTAAACAACCATTATGGCAATTTTGGGCTTTGAAAACATCGGCCACCCTGACCCAGCCAACTACAACCTTCAAACGCTTATTGACGCGATTCCGGTAGTTGCCAGATCATTGACCGGCTTTGCCGCTTCTACAGCAGTTGTGGCTATTGTCTGGGGCGCGATCAAGTTTTTAATCGCCGGCGGGAATGAGGAAAAAGCCCGTTCGGGCAAAACGATCATCACTTGGGCCCTGGTCGGTCTGATAGTGATCGCCCTGTCACGCGCCTTTGTGATCGCCGCCTTGCGGGTGCTTGAGCCAACCGACACTAATCGGCTGATTCAAGACTTAACCCGACCCAAGCCATGAAACTGGCCCAGTCGTCTTTGGAACAGTTTTTCCAAAAAGGCGATCCGTTTCAACCTTTTGGGCCGGCCCGAGGCTTTGAGCTGGCGGACAACCCCTTGAGCGCGATCGGTCAGGTCGTTGTTTCGGTTTTGCTTGGACTGGCTGGATTTGTTTTCACGATCGCTATGGTCACCTCAATGGTGATGTATCTTTTTGCCGGTGGGAGCGAGGAGCTGATGGATAAGGGCAAACGAAACATCGTTTACTCGCTGACCGGTCTAATAATAACCTTTGGCGGCTGGGCCAGTTTAAACTGGCTCTTGTTTGGTCGAGGTTTAGCCGGAGCGATTGACCAAGCCTCGGCGGCCGGAGCGCTGGCTCGACTGATCGGTCTGGCTATCACCACCACCCTGGCGGTCTCGGCTATAGGCTTTGTCCTGCTGGTTTTGTTTGCCGGCACGATCTATCTGTTTTCAGGCGGTTCCGAAGACACGGCCATCCGAGCCAAGCGCCAACTGACAACCGCCATCACCGGCATTGCTTTAAGCGCCGCCGCCTTCGCGATCGCTCGCTTTATTTTAAGCCGGCTGGGTTTGGTCTAGCCCGGCTGACAACTGGGTCACGGCTGACCCCAAGGCTCCCGCTTGAGCCGCCGAAACCGCCCAAGCTCGATTTAATAACCTCCAATCTATGACCCAAAACCTTGACGCAACGATCGCCAAGATCAGACACGAGCAAGAGGAGGCCAAACTGAAACAACTGGCCGCCTCGCTTAAAATGTCCTCGGTTGATTTGGTCGGCTACCCGATCAGCGAGAGCCTGCTCCGCTTTGTCGAACTAGAAACCGCTCGGGCCTTGCAAGTCGTGCCCTACCTGCACGCCCAAAAAGAACTAAGACTGGCCAGTCCTAGGCCAGTCTCAAAACAGCTTAAATATTTTCTGACTGATCTTAGCCGACGGGTTAAGCTCAAAGTTTCGCTCGCCCTGTGTTCCCAATCGAGCTTTAATTATGCCTTAAACCTGTACCAACAACTGGCACTTAGAACTAAAAACCAAGACCCTGGCCCGGATCAGCCGGACTGGCAGGCTGTTTTAACCGGCCTAAAACAGGTTGCCAGTCAAATTCACAAAGTTTCAACCACCCAGTTGCTCGACTTGGTCTTGGCCGGGGCGATCTTAAACCAGGGCTCTGACGTCCATATTGAACCGGACCCAACCGGGGCGAGACTGCGCTATCGGGTTGACGGCGTGCTCGAAGACATTACTCACCTGGACCTCGATCAATCCAAGGCCCTGCGCCAGCGGGTCAAGTATTTGGCCAAAATGAAGCTCAACATTACCGGTACACCCCAAGACGGCCGGTTTAGTTACCGGGTAATGGAACGCTCTTTTGATGTTCGGGCTTCCAGTTTGCCCAGCCAATACGGCGAGGCCTTGGCCCTGCGTCTTCTGGGTTCTAGCGGAACACTGCTCTCACTCGACCAGCTGGACCTTGACCCCACGGCCCTGGTTAAGATAAAACAGGCCCTCCAACAGCCAAATGGTATGATAATTGTGACCGGCCCAACCGGCTCGGGCAAAACGACCACTTTGTACGCCATACTGGACCGGCTCAACCAGCCCGGCCGCAAGATCATCACGATTGAAGATCCGATCGAGTACCGTCTGGCTGGGGTTGAGCAAACCCAAATCAATCAGTCAACCAACTACACCTTCTCCAACGCCCTGCGCTCTGTTATGCGCCAGGACCCGGACGTGATTATGGTTGGCGAGATTCGCGACCCAGAGACCGCTCGAATCAGTCTCCAGGCCGCCATTACCGGACATTTGGTCTTAACCACCCTGCACACCAACAACGCCCCGGCCGCCATACCCAGACTGCTCGACATGGGTGTTGAGCCCTACCTTTTAGCCGGCTCGATCCGGCTGATCGTCGGCCAGCGCCTGGTCAGAAAATTGTCGCGCGACCCAAGCGCCAGCCCAGCCCGACCGTTTCAGGGCCGAATACCGATAGTCGAGGCGCTCGAACCAACGAGTCAGTTTAATCAGCTAATCAACAATCGAGGTTCAATTGACCAATTTTACCAATTAGCCAAACAGCTCGGTATGAAAACAATGTTCCAGGACGGACGAGACAAGGTGGCGGCAGGCTTGACCAGTCAGACCGAACTCGAACGGGTGGCCAGCGGCTAGACAAGCCAGCCTGATTGGGCCTTGACCCGACAAATGTCTAAAGAGCACAGGGAATCAGGTTTTGGATCACAATTAACTATCATTCTCCTTTATAGCCTTGAGTGTCACCAACCCCGGGCCAATTGCCATAACCTAACCCCAGCTTGTTGACAGCTGATAAAATTGGTAAACTTAATTTAAAGAGTCAAAAAAAGGAGGAAATTTTGACCCCAGAAACCACTACTTATAACGCACAGCAGACCCCCGAGAGCGATCAATCGACAGTCCAGAATGAATCACAGAAGTCAAACAAAGAACAATCTGCGCTCGCAATCACAACAGACGAAGGTGCTACAACTGATTCACAGAGCGCCGAAACCCAAACGGTGAATCAGACGCCAAGCCAAGAGGGCTCTGAACAGACAGATGGTAACCAGGACGCGGACAGCCAATCATCCGAAGTATCCGAACAGTCGAGTCAGCCCACACCCGCAGACAACCAACCCAATGCTGGCGAGCAGGAAAATCAGCCTGATGAGGCAGAAGCAAAAGAAGCAAAAGAAAAAATAATTCGACTACTCGATGGGCTGGAGAGTGGTCAGGACGCCCGTTTTGAAGAGCTCATTCAGTATTTTCACCAAAAGGGTAACAACGCAACAGCCTGGGGTCTTCCCAAGTTGGGGCAGGTATTTAAAGCCATCTTCTCGCGGAACACACTCTTGTCTTTGGGGGTTGGCGGCGCGATTCGTTTTGCCCTCCAGCGCGCGAGCGCGACTCCATTAATCGTGGCTATGGTGGGCGGCGGGTTAACTAGCGGCCTCTTGTCCTTGAAACGCGAACGAACCCAAGAAAAAATTCTGAAAGAATCTGTTTATAACGAGGCGCTAGATAAGATTAAAGCGATCGAGAATGATAGCAATGAGAAATATATTAATCTCCTTAATAGGCTAAAAAACGAAGATAAAAATGGTTTAAAAAACTTCGTGGCGCGGCGCTGGAGAGCGATCGCAACCCAGGCCGCCATTGGCGCGCTCGCCGGCGCGGCCGGTTACGAGCTGATGAACTACCTGCATGGCTTGACCAGTCCAGACACAACTGGACAGGCTGTAAATGAATTTACAGCGCGATCAGAATCAATCCAAGCCCAGACCCAGACTGTGGGAGAAAAATTCAGTGGCTCTTACGCCGCTGAAACTGGTTCTAACATTCCAATCAACCAAGAAAATCTTGAAAATATCCGCAACGCGGCGCTGGAGAGTCAAGGTTGGGATGGTCTCAAGCAAGCGGTTCTGAAGAAGGATATAACTGAAGTATGTAAAAACCTGAACGACCACAAAATTGATCCATTCATGATGTTGCCTGACAAGACGCCGATCGGCAGGTTTGTCCTAAACCTAGGCGATCACATTAATGATCTGGAAGTTGAAAAGGGCCTTTACGAATTTCTTAGTCATCCTGATGAAGTTTATCCAATGACAACTTTTCCAGGAGGACCAGTGGCCTGTCTCGAAACACTCGGAAATATCACAGTCGAACAAGCGCACAAGATGCTTGGAAGCGACTTCCCGCCGCTTGATCGGGTTGAAGCAACATTACCAGAGAGTCTGCCTGTAACGGATTCTGGGAGTGACCTGAACTTTAACGCCGGGGATGTTGGGCGGCTGTTAGTCGCGGCTGGAATTGTTAGCAGCGCTACCGCCTACTTTGCCTTGAAGCGTCGGGGGTCAGAGGGTTTAAGTAAAACTACTCCAAAAACCGGAACCGATTCAGAGATTGAAACCGGGACGCAAGAAACACCTCCACCAGACCAGTCAGAAGTGCCCGAAGCACAAAGCAAGAACAGTGCATCATTCAACGAACTGGGTAATAGTTATCAAGCAGATCAGTATAATACAA
>CAYZGQ010000013.1:0-4751 GCA_964478135.1 uncultured Candidatus Saccharibacteria bacterium | reverse complement strand
ATGATAATAAACTGATAATCACCTTGAAAAACAAGAGTTACTCGTTTCAAAATTTGCCGACTAACCTCGAGATCGTCGAGCCGGTCGAACGTGCGACTCAAGCCCCAGCAGAGCCCCCTCTAGAAACGACCGAATCAACTGATGAAAAAGATACTTAAGCAGCTGATGAACAATCAACCGAAAACAGTGATCAACAACAATCAGCTCCCCAAGAGCCCGCCCAAGAACAGCCGACAGACGAGCAAGCGACCGCCCAAAAAAAAGCCCAGACTAACCCCTAAATCAGGCTAAATTTTAACAGATAACCAAATCGAGGAGGTATAATGGACATTCCAACCACCAATCAACCCAACCCAGCCGGCCCGGCCGGGCCGGCCCAATCATCGCTCGGTCAGGCGGCCGGACTCAACGCCTCTGCGCCCGAGCCCGAGCAGGTCAAGCAATTAACCGATCAGCTGATGGCTGACTTGGGTTTGTCTCAACTGTCCCAGACTCAAAAAGACGAGATTATGGCCAAGATCCGCCAGCGGGTTATGGACACGATTTTCCTGACCATGCTGGAAAATCTGTCCGATCAAGACACCCAGGCGCTCGAAGACAAACTCAAGGCCGGGACGACAGACGAGCAAGCGCTCGAATGGCTGGTCCAAAAAGTACCCAACTACGCCGACAAATTTGCCGCCGCTCTGGCTAAACTCTACCAAGATCTCAAGCAATCAACCGGCCAATAATCAAAAGGTTGACGATTGAGTTTTGACCCAGACCCAGAGTATACTGGTAGGGTAGTTTGAATTGGTAATTTGTTTGGCTTTTGGGATTTAGGATTTGTAGTTTAAGTTAAGGTGCCTCGAAAAAAACAAAAAAAGAAACCGATCGATCAACTCTTGTCAGCCGGCCGGCTCGGCCTGTCCGAGCAAACCACGGCCGAGGTGCTGGCGGTTGTAGCCGGCGCCTTCGCCCTGCTGGCGATCCTGGCGATTTTTGGTCTGGCCGGCCGGTTTGGTGAGTTAGTCCGAACGGTCTTGATTGACTCTTTTGGTTTGGCCGGTTTTTTACTGCCCTTTGCCTTGGCCGGCGTGGCGATCGTCTTTTTCAAATCAGCCAAAACCTGGTTCCGGCCAGCCTCGGTTGTGGGCACTCTTTTACTCTTTCTGACCGTTCCAGGCCTCTTTTTTCAAAATGGCGGCAGTGTCGGCCAAATGGTTTCCCAGTTGGCCATATCGGTTTTTGGCCCGATTGGCGCTTTCACGATTTTAATCGCCCTAACCTTAATTAGTCTCCTGTTAGCGACCAACATCTCGCTAAGGAACTTCCAGCAGATCTTTAAGGGTTCAGACAGTCCTCGGGTGACCGGCCAAGACCAGGCCGCCCGAGTCTCGGTTTTTGAAACGCTCCGGCGCATAGGCGGCTCTCAAGCCCCGGAAGCCGGCCCGGCCAAAACGCTAAAACAACCGGTTGCCAAACCAACCGATTCCTCCTGGACCTTGCCGCCGATTGAACTGCTTGATCTATCTCAAGGCAAGGCCCAACCGGGCAACATCGAACGCAACGTGGCTGTAATCCAAAAAACACTCAAAGACTTTGGTATTGAAGTGACTATGGGCGACGTCTCGATCGGTCCGACCGTTACCCAGTACGCCCTCAAACCGGCCGAAGGAGTGAAACTGACCGCGATCACCGCCCGAACCAACGATCTGGCCCTGGCCCTGGCGGCCCATCCAATCCGGATCGAAGCGCCTATCCCGGGTAAATCAGCGGTTGGAATAGAAGTACCCAATAAGCAAGTTGCCACTGTCAGCTTGCGCGACGTCCTGGAGTCGGGCGAGTTTCAAGCGATCAAATCAAACTTAAGTTTGGGCCTGGGTCGAGATGTGGCTGGCGCGCCGGTGGCGATTGATCTGACCCGTATGCCCCACATTTTGATTGCCGGCTCGACCGGCTCGGGTAAATCGGTCGCCCTCAACGGCATTTTAGTGTCCTTGCTCTATCAAAACTCGCCCAATCAGCTGAAAATTTTGCTGATTGATCCCAAAAGGGTTGAGTTTACTCACTACAACTCTGTCCCTCACCTGCTCACGCCGGTGGTTACGGAAATTAACCAAACCGTCAACGCCCTGCGCTGGACGATCAACCAAATGGATCAAAGATTCCGCTTATTTCAGCAAACCGGTCACCGAGATTTGGCCGGCTACAACAGTCGTCCGGACGAGGCTGGACCCTTACCCTATATTGTGGTGGTGATTGACGAGCTGGCCGACTTGATGGCCCAGGCCTCCTCCGAGGTTGAGGGCGCGATCGTCCGGCTGGCCCAACTGGCTCGGGCAACCGGGATTCACCTTGTGGTGGCAACCCAGCGACCCTCGGTTGATGTGATCACTGGTTTGATCAAAGCCAATATTTCGGCCCGGATCGCCTTCGCGGTCGCCTCGCAATTTGATTCGCGCACGATTCTTGACAGCGCCGGGGCTGAACGTCTCCTTGGCTCGGGAGACATGCTCTATGTCTCGCCCGAACTAAGCAAACCGCGCCGGGTCCAAGGAGTGTTGGTTAAAGACAAGGAGATTAAGGCTGTAACAGAATTTTTGAAAAATCAGGCCCAGCCTGATTACGACGACTCGATCGTCCAGTACCGTGGCGGCCAAGCCAGGGGCCTGGGACAGGAAGGAGCGATAGACGATGAGCTGTTCGAGCAGGCCCAAGAGACGGTCATCGCCGCCGGCCGAGCCTCGGCTTCTTTGCTCCAGCGCCGACTGCGCGTGGGTTACGCTCGGGCGGCCCGACTGCTTGATCTGCTTGAAGATCAAGGTATTATAGGGCCAGCCGACGGAGCTAAACCGCGCGACATCCTAGACGGCAATTACCCTAAAAACGAGTCAATTTAATCAGACAAGATTGATGGCCAGCTTTACTCTCAAACAACTTGACGATCACTACCCGCGCCTGGGCGACCAGTTGCTTCAAGCCAGGCTCAAGGCTAACTTGGAGCTTGAAGCAATAGAGACCAAAACCAACATTCGGTCGCGCTACCTTAGAGCGATCGAGCGAGAGGACTTCGCTCAACTGCCAGCCACGGTTTACACCATCAGTTTTGTCAAACGCTACGCCCGGACGCTTGGACTGGATTCCAACGAGCTGGCCCAACAGTTCAGTGCCAAGGCCCAGCTCTGGCGCTCGATCCAGAAAGATAACTTGTTACGACCCAAAATCAGCCAGCAACCAAAACCGATCATCACCCCAAGGACCCTGACCCTGGCTTGGGCGGGTCTGGCTAGTCTGGCTCTGGTTGGCTACATCAGCCGTCAGGTTTACTCGCTCTTTCAGCCGCCGGCCATTTCGATCACCGCCCCGGCGCCTCAAGCCAGAGTTTCAAGCCAAGAGACAACCGTGATTGGGACAACCCAGCCCGGCGCCTTGGTCACAATCAACGGTCAGCCAACCAACCAAAGCGCTGACGGCGAGTTCTCTCAACCAGTTAAACTTCAACCTGGGCTCAATACTCTCACGATCGTTAGCCGCAATCGATTGGACAAAACGAGTCTCAAGCAAATTCAGATTCTCTACGAACGCTCGACCGGGCGCAACCCGGCCGGTCTGCCGCCCGGCTAAAACTCGTCTTTGGTGAAAGTGTTAGCGTCAGTGAAAATGAAGTTTGGGGTTTGAATATATGTCTGCCAAAAAATCAAATAAAAATTTAAAAAATATTTCAGCCCGTGGGTCTGTTAGTGACCAATCGGGCAAAAAACAGGCTCTTAATTTGGCCCTGGCCAAAATAGAACAAGAGTTTGGCCAAGGCGCCATCATGACCTTAGCCGGCCGACAGGGACTGGCGGTTGAGGTGGTTGAGACCGGCTCGCTCGGGCTAGACCTAGCCTTGGGTGTGGGCGGACTGCCCCGGGGCCGTGTGGTCGAGATTTTTGGACCGGAAGCCTCGGGCAAAACAACCCTGGCTATGCACGCGATCGCCAACGCCCAAACCAAGGGTGGGTTGGCCGCCTTTATCGACGCCGAACATGCTCTTGATCCAGACTATGCCAAACGCTTGGGTATAAATCTAGATGAGTTGTTAATATCCCAGCCCGACACCGGAGAGCAGGCGCTTGAGATCGCTGAAACCCTAGTGCGCTCGAACGCGATTGACGTGCTGGTGATCGACTCGGTCGCCGCCCTGGTTCCGGCGGCTGAAATCGAGGGCGACATGGGCGATGCCCAAATGGGTTCCCAGGCCAGACTGATGAGCCAGGCCTTGCGCAAGCTAGCCGGCATCGTCTCAAAAACCAAAACGGTTGTTATTTTTATCAACCAGATCAGGCACAAAATTGGAGTAATGTTCGGCAACCCAGAAACCACCCCCGGAGGTATGGCGCTCAAATTCTACTCCTCGGTCAGGTTAGACATTCGCCGAATTATGGCGATCAAAGAAGGCGAGCGGGTGGTTGGGGCGCGCGCCCGGGTCAAGGTGGTTAAAAACAAAGTCGCCTCCCCTTTTCGCCAGGCCGAGTTTGAAATTCTCTACGGCCAAGGTATCTCGCGTGAATCCGAGCTGATCGAACTGGGAACCCATTTTGAAATCTTGTCAAAATCAGGCGCTTGGGTGCTCTGGGGAGAACAAAAACTTGGCCAAGGTCGCTCGGCCGCCATGGCTTGGCTCAAAGCCAACCCCAAACAAACTCGGAACCTGAACCAAGAAATCATCCGAAAGGCCAAACTTGAGGAGCAAAACCTATCAAAAACCTAAAAACAGCCGGGTTACT
>CAYZGQ010000012.1:7273-21554 GCA_964478135.1 uncultured Candidatus Saccharibacteria bacterium | reverse complement strand
CCCTAAACAAGTGTCAGATCAAACCAAACTCGTGCCGTGCCGGAAAGTGTCTACGAGGAATTTATGGTCTGGCAAAAACATATCAAGTCGAAAAAAACCTTCAAACCAACTGCTCAAGACAAACGCGATCTTGCCGCCGCCCGCAAAAACCGTGTTAGAGGCAACTATGTAACACTAGATGTTCTCTATAATGAACCTGGCGGCTCGCAGTTGATCCGAAAGCTCGCAAGCAGTTGGGTAAGATTCCTCCCGATTGTGGGAAGCGGATCTTGAGTGCTATCGAAACAATGATACTCTATCCCTTTGCTGGCGATATCGATAAGATGGAAGATGAGCAGAATACTTAGCGGCGTAGAGTCGGGGAGTATCGGATATTTTACGAAATAGACCAGCACGATCGCTTGATCTATGTTTTCAAAGTCAAGCGCCGGACTTCTTCTACTCACTAGCTAGTCTTTATGTCCCCCCGACGAAGCCAAAAAAGTATGGTTTGATTGACGAGGCAATCTCAAGTTCTCCGAGCTCAAAATAAGGTAAAGACTACCACGGAATTTTTTCGGTGCTTTTCTGTGTTTATTCTGTGGTATTGACAACCAGAGAGAGAGTTTAATAACCCCCAAAGTTAACCCCTTGGGTTCCAGTTAGGGATGATTTAAGTTGACCGCTACAAACCGGCTGTTGTAACAGGTAACACCTTGGGAATGGCTAATACTTCTTGGTGATTTTTAATATTCTCTTGTGATTTTTTCGGGCCATAAGGGCTATAATGACTAAATCATCTTTGGGGCAACGATTTTTTTGATAGGGATACCGCAAAATTAACATTTAAAATGCGACAACCGGTATGCTTTCTTTGAAGATACATTCAATTGAAGGACCTTGGTCTCAAAGAAATTATCAAAAGTCGCGTTTGCGCTGTGACTGTGCGGGGGCTTGCGCCCTGTTTCGGTTTTGGTTACACTTCTAGGCTATGAAGATTTTGGTCAAACAAGGCGATCTAGTTAAAGAGCCAGCTGATTTGCTGGTGATTAATTTATTCGAGGGGCTGAAAAAGACCGGCGGCCCGGCCGGCCTTGTCAATCAGGCGTTAGGGGGGCAGATCGATCAAATAATTAAGTCAGAACAGTTCGAGACGAAAGAGTGCCGTTGGCGCTTGATTGATACTTTGGATCGGATTCCAGCCAAGCGCGTTCTGCTGATTGGTTTGGGTCAGTCAAACCAGTTTAGCGCAGAGACAGTTCGCAAAGTCAGCGCGGTCTCGCTTAATCAGGCTCGCCAAATTAAAGCCCAGAGAATCAGCTCGATCGTTCACGGAGCCGACCGTCTTAATCCGGCGATCGCCAGCCAAGCCATGGTCGAGGGAGCTCGGCTTGGTCTGTATCGTTATGATCGTTTTAAGTCGAACAAGAAGCCTAACCCAAAATCATTGACACTGATCGAACCGCCGAATGGCGCAAAAATTAAAGCTCTAACAGAGGGCATAACACGAGGAGAGTTGTTCGCCCGAGCGACCATAATGGCTCGAGATTTAATCAACACTCCGCCCTTTGAAATGACCCCGCGACATTTGGCGGAAACAGCCCGAACTATTGCCAAACAAAACACGAACATAAAACTGAAGATTTTCGACGAGGTCGGTCTGGCCAAGCTAGGAGCCGGGGCGATTTTAGGGATTAGCCGCGGTTCTCACGAACAGGCTCGATTAATTCACTTGGTTTATCAGCCGGTCAAACAATCCCGAACCAGAGAACCAAAATTTAACCGGCGTTGTTTGGTTTTGATTGGCAAGGGTGTTACTTTTGATTCGGGCGGCTTGTCGCTCAAGGATTGGAAGGATCTTTTAACTATGAAGATGGACATGGCCGGAGCCGCGGCCATCCTGGCTATTTTTTCAGTTTTAAACGAACTAAAACCGAACATAGAGCTGCACGGCGTTATCCCAGCCACGGAAAACTTGCTCGGCGCCAATCCGATAAAACCGGGCGATGTGGTCAAAAGTCTTTCGGGCAAAACGATCGAGGTGCTCCACACTGACGCCGAGGGGCGGGTCATACTGGCCGACGCGCTTGAATACGGCCGGCGCCAGATCCAAAAATCAAAATATAAAGGTCGGCCAGCGCCCGGGGCGATAATTGATCTGGCAACATTAACCGGCGCGGTTATGGTCGCCTTGGGCGATCAAAGGGCTGGGTTGTTTCACAACAACCAAGATCTGGCTGATCTAGTCAAACAAGCGGCTAAAACAGTTGGAGAAAAGGTTTGGGAACTGCCTCTGCTCGAGGAGTATGCCGATCAGCTCAAGTCAGACGTGGCCGACTTATCGAACATGCACCAAACACGTTGGGGCGGGGCCAGTCTGGGTGCTATGTTTTTAGCCGAGTTTGTCGGTACTATACCCTGGGTCCATCTTGATATTGGCGGAGCGGCTTTTGCCCAGCAAAAATGGAACCCCTACACTCCAAAAGGAGCGGTCGGCGCCGGGGTGAGAACACTGCTCGAATTGCTGGCTCCAAAAAATTAAACTCGAAACCCGGCCATGACCAACAGACACGATACTGGCCTCTGGGTCAATTTTTTGAAAGTCGCGCTCGAGCACTAGTTGAGAACTAATGGTTTGTTGGCTCGTTGCATAATTGGCCAGCCGACCAGGCAGATAGTGCAAAATCAGTCCTTTAGAACTGAATACTCTGGCTTTGCTCCATACCTGCCAGGGTTTGCTCTTGATTCATCTTCTCCCTAGAACTTGATAGAGACTGATTTTGTTGCGACAGACCCGGGTTGTCTTGGTGGTGATCGGGCGAAGTTTGGGTCAGGCTGTTACCCCCGGCCGGTTGAGCCTGGATTAAGGTCGTGATCGGGCGCGAGTCGGTTGTATCCGCCTGGCTGGCAACCAGATCTTTTTTGGGCGCCTGTTGATCGGTCTGGCCATCGGTCTGGCCAGTATCGGCTGTCTGGTCTGGTTCCGGCGAGTAACTGGGCACCGGAGTGAGAACTGTTTTGCTCGGCTGCTTGGCTTGTTTTTGACGATCTAAATTTCGCTGGGCGGCGATCATAATTAAAACCGTCCCAACAATAACCGTCAAAACAATCAACCATAAAACGATCTGATTAGACCGCTCGGGCAATCTAGTTGGCAGTTGAGCCTTGAGCATGATAGTTAAGAGTATATTTTTGGTTGATACTAAGTGTCAAGCCGAGTTTGCCGGGGGCCTTTGTTTGGACCGTCCAACCGCTTGTCTTGCTTATTTTGCCTGGCTTGCTTATTTTGGATTAGTAATGGCTAAAATCGGACTGGTCAAGGCAACCAATCATTCACGGCCAATTGAACAAGCGCTCAAATTGATCGAGCCGGATCTGAAAGAATTGGTCAAAAAAAGTCAGCGGCCGCTGATTCACCCAAACCTGGTTCACCATAATAATCCAACCGCCTCAACAGGCGTTGAGGCGGTTGAAGCGGTGATCGCTTGGTTTCGCAAGCTCAACCCTGGCGCGCCCATTATTGTCGCCGACGCCGGCTACCACGGCACCAAAGAGGCGTTTCGAAACTTCGGCTACACCAAGCGCTGGCCGCTGACAAATCAACATCGGGGTTTCAACACCCGGTGTTGGAATCCCGATGTTGCGGGAGAGGGCAGGCCGTCGGAGGGTCAAACGATCTTGTACGACCTAAACGACGATGCTAAAGACAATTTCGAAAAAGTGCCGTTTTACACCGCGGCCGGTCAAACCGAGCGATCAGCCAAGTACTCGAAAACAGTTGATCAAAGCGACTGCCACATCGTGCTGGCCAAGGCCAAAACCCACGGCTACTACATCACGACTCAATCGATTAAACTGGCCACCTATGGCTCGGTCGTGGTTGAGCCCAATGTCTTTGGCGATCACTCGCGCAGCCAGTGGTATCACCGAGACTATTTTTGGGGTCACAAATCAATGGCCCGGCTTTTGAAGCTCAAGCCACCCGATATCGTGGTGATTGATGGCAGGGTTGGCATGCAAGGCAACGGTCCAACTCGAGGCGAGCCAGTTGAGCTTGACTGGGTGATTGCCTCAACCAACGCGGTTGAGGCTGACGCACTTGGGGCCTGGCTGATCGGTTTTGAACCAGAAGACATTGGCTATCTTTACTTTGCCCATCACGAGCACCAGCTGGGTAAAATTGATCTTAACAAGCTCGAGATTGTCGGCCACAAGAATTGGCGAAAACTGCGCCAAAAGATCAAGCCAGCTTCAAATAATCAGGACTTGCTGGACTGGAAAAACAAGTTGTAAGATGACTCCATCAGTTAATCAGCCAAAGAGTCAATCGTTGGCCGTTGGAGCAACAGTTCGGGCTGGACGATCGAAAGATCGATCAGTCTTAAGACCAAATCAAGCAGGGCCCGGCCAGGGCCGGAGGGCGAACAAGTAACTCATTAAACCGATCTTTACCTCAAACTACAGACCAGCCTAACTGACCAAGTTCAATTAGATCGAGCTCAAAATTAACTAATTTTAGCAATAACACTTGTGACTTACGTCTGCCCAATGCATCTTAACATAAGCCAAAACCGGCCCGGTCGGTGCTCGATCTGCGCTATGGCTTTAGTCCAGAGCTCTCCCGGCCTTAACTCGAGCGCGGTCAATCGGCCAGATCACCAAGATCACCCGGTCTCAAGCCGGCCGATCAATTTGCTGACTCGATTCTGGCTTAGCCTCGGGTTGACGGTTCCGATCTTGATCTATTCTGATCTTTTTGAGTCCTGGTTTGGCCGCCAGGGAGTGCCGTTTCCAGGATCCGAACACCTTGGCCTTGTCATGGGCACGATCGTCTTTTTCTACGGCGGGGCGATTTTTCTCGTCAGCGCCTGGCGCGAACTCAAGGCAAGACAGCCCGGCATGATGACTTTAATCGCCCTGGCGGCAACGGTCGCCTACAGCTGGAGTCTAGTCTCCGAGAGTCTGGGCACCGGTCAAGCGCTCTGGTGGGAGTTGGCCAGTTTAATCACGGTTATGCTTTTGGGCCATCATATTGAAATGAAGTCAGTCCAGTTAGCCCAAGGGGCACTCAAGGCGCTCTCGAATCTTGTTCCGGATACAGCTCAAGTTGTCCAGGGTAAAACAACCCGTCTGACTCCGGTTGACCAATTAAAACTGGGTGATCTCATCCTAATCAAACCAGGGGTTCGGATTCCGGCTGACAGCCAGGTGATTGCCGGCGTCTCGAGCGTTAACGAGGCGATCGTAACCGGCGAGTCAAAACCGGTTGACAAAACGATTGGCGACCAGCTGATTGCCGGCTCGATCAATACTGACGGCAGTCTAACCGCCCGGATCAACAAAATCGGCGATCAGACCTTTTTGGCCGGCATAGCCCGACTGATCAGCCAAGCCCAAGAATCTAAATCGCGCCTTCAGCTCTTGTCTGATCGGGCGGCCGGCTACTTAACCTATCTAGCGGTTGGGACCGGCCTGACGACACTCGTCGTCTGGCTCGCCCTGGGATCAAGTCCGGCTTTCGCGATCGAGCGTTTGGTCGCCGTGGTAGTCATTGCCTGCCCGCACGCCCTCGGTTTGGCCATACCGCTGGTGGCCACGGTCTCAACCAGTCTCGGAGCCCGTTCGGGCCTGCTGATACGGGACCGATTGGCCTTGGAGAAAGCCGGCAGAGTCAGCACGATTATGTTCGACAAAACCGGCACGCTCACGACCGGCGCTTTTAGTCTTGGGTCAATCTGGCCAATCGGCCGGGTGAGCCAGGCGACTATCTTGGAGCTGGCGGCTGGGCTGGAAGCCCATTCAGAACATCCGATCGGCCAGGCAATTGTCGCCCGGGCGAAACAACTTGAGTTAAGACCGGCCCCGGTTAGCCGATTCAGGCGCCTGCCCGGACAGGGTGTGGCCGGCTCGATAGACGGCCGGCTAGTCAAGGTTGTCAGCTTGACCGACCAAACCAGCCTGCCCAAAAAAATTCAGCCGGCTGTTCAATCGGCCAACCGAGCTGGCTTGACTCTGATTGTGGTCAGCCAAAACGAGACGCCGATCGGCGTAATCGCTCTGGCCGACCAGGTCCGACCGGAGTCAAAACAGGCGGTTAGAGCCCTGTCCCAAGCCGGCCTGACGATCGGACTCTTAACCGGCGACGCCGAGCCGGTCGCGCGTTCGGTTGCGGCTCAACTTGGGATTAAAAAATACTTTTCCGGGGTAAAACCCGATCAAAAAACGAACTTAATCAAACGTCTCCAAAACCAGGGCCAGCAAGTGGCTATGGTGGGCGATGGGGTCAACGACGCCCCGGCCTTGGCCCAGGCTGATGTCGGAATTGCCATTGGGGCGGGCACAAACGTGGCGATTGAGTCAGCCGGCATTATTCTGGTTCGCAGCGACCCGCGAGACGTTTTCAAAATTGTCCGCCTGTCTCGAGCGACTAAGGCTAAAATGATTCAAAACTTGTTCTGGGCGACCGGCTATAATCTAGTCGCTGTGCCTCTGGCGGCCGGAGTGGCTTTAGGACAGGGAATTGTCCTGGCCCCAACGGTCGCGGCCGGTCTGATGTCAGTCTCAACCGTGATCGTGGCGCTCAACGCCCTCCTTTTGAAACAATTAAAATTGTCCAGCAAGCCATGACCCAAGACCGGTTGATTAAGGCCCTGATAATCCAAGGGGTGCTAAAGACTAGCCGAGTCATCAGCGCTTTTCGCCAGCTCGATCGGGCTGATTTTGTCCCGAGTGAACTCAAAGAGAGCGCCTACATCGACACTGCCCTACCAACAACTGCCGGCCAAACGATCTCTCAACCTTTGGTGGTTGCCTTTATGCTCGAGCTGCTTGCGCCCAAGGCTGGTCAGACGATTCTTGATATTGGGGCTGGTTCGGGCTGGACCAGCGCCCTGCTGGCCCAGATCGTTGGACCCAAAGGCCATGTCTTTGCAATAGAGCGATCCAAGGAAGTGTCCCAATTTGGTCAGGCCAACCTGAAAAAATACCCCGAGCTATCGAAATGGATCACTTATTTGTGTCAAGACGCTAGCACTGGACTGGCTGATCAAGCGCCCTTTGACCGAATTATGGCCTCGGCCGAAGTAAGCCAGATTCCTCCTGCCTGGCAGGATCAGCTCAAACGACCAGGCGGCCGCTTGGTCGTGCCGATCAATCAGGCGCTAAGGCTGCTTGTTGCTGGGACCAAACACAGCTGGCGCAGGCGCGACTTTCCCGGCTTTGTCTTTGTCCCGTTTATTGCCGATTAAACCAATCCGACCCAACAAGCGTTAGGGCTATTTTGTTAATAAAACACCAAGATCCGGCTCGTCTCACGATCGCTATTTAAGCCGCCCGGGCGTCCAAACGCGCGCGACGTATCGGCCGTATGACTAAAGCAACGCCTTGACATCGCGTGCCAAGGCGTTATGCTTGGATCAGAAACTAATATCTCGTCCGGCGCTTCGTCAAGCCGGGCAATAAGGAGGGTTTTATGACAAATTCTGTCGGGGGGGCTTCCATGGCGCTCATTGGTCGATGGGCGTTCGTTATTGGTTTAATTATCTCGGTCCTAGCTGGATTTACCACAATCAGCTACTCGACCTCTGCCCTGTTTGTTCTTGGACTGATCGTTGGGTTTCTAAACGTCAATGAAAAGGAATCTCATCACTTTCTACTGGCGGTTATTGCCTTGCTTTTGGTCGGATCGAGCGTTGACAGGCTGACGGTCAGCCCAACCAATAGTGTGGCAACGATTGTGTCCACATTCAGCTCGTTCGTCAGCGCGGCCGGTCTGGTCGTGGCGATCAAAGAGGTCTTGAACTTCGCCAAGGATTAAAAAACCAGCTAGAGCGATCCTCTTTAAACCAAAAGGAGCAAAAATTTTAGCACTAGCTAAGACTTATTAAGTGTTCGCCGGCTGACTGGCTGGTGCTGGAGATCCAGCCTTAAACGCCGCAAGCACAACCAGCAAGCCAGTCAATTGTTTAACTATTTCACTATCATCTTTCAGGTCAGATGATTGTTCATCATCTGTACCTAAAAGTCGGGCGGCCTCTACTTTATCCTCATGACTCAAACCATTCCCTAGTGATGGGCCTTGTTTTTGGGTTAAACTATCCGCTTGGTCATAAAATTGGTTAACTTCTACCTTAAACTCTTCCTCTTGTGGAGTTTTTTCTTCTATCTTAATCCAGCGCTCGTATTGGGGCTGAATCAGATATCTGACGTTGCGTAGCAGTTGGAGCGCGACCTGATAGTGCGTAAAAGCCTCTTGCATTTTAGAAGCAAGATGATCTGCCAAGTGATCGAGATTGTTATCGAACAGAGCAAGAACTTCTTTCGTTTTGAGCTCGCTTAAAATATTCTCCTTGCTCGGTGCCGCAAAACCAGCCTTACCAGCCTTAGCCAAAACAGCCGCCAAGGCTGACCTGACAGTGTCTTGAGCTGCTGGCGAAAAACTATCCAGCTCTCTTCCATAGATCGTCTCGTCACTGGCTAAGGCCTTGAAATTCTTTTCGAGCTCGGAGGCGACCGGATTATGCTCCGCGAGCAAGTTCGCCAGCTCTTGTTTGGCTGAACTTGATTGGGCTAAATGCTCGCGCAGTCCTAAAATCGTCGTCTGAAGGTCGGTTTTGGTTAAAAATATCTGGGCCAGTGGTGAAAGCGATTCTGAGCTACGCGGCCGCTTGGCGGTCTCTAACCCGATCTGACTGACTTGACCTTCTCGGCGAGCCGCCTCAATCGCCCGAGCAATTTCAGTGTCATTAAGAACTTGCCAGCGGTACAAAACATTAAAAGCGTTGTTGTTTTGATCAAGATCAGCCTTTGGATCAGCCAGCTGGTCATCCAGCCAAACGCTCTCTGACTCACTCACCTCTAGGGTTAGTCGGGGGGCTGTTTTATCATTGCCGCTTTTGTCCTGGCTAACAACTTGATCAACGACCGCGCCCTTCCAACCGGCACTGCGCATCATATCAATAAAACGATCGCCGTACTGCTTAAGCAAACCAGGATTAGCCATCGCCTCGGCGATGTGATGGCCGATGTCATAAAGAGAGTCGTATTGGCCGGTCGAGGTCCGGGAACCGTAAATAAAGTGCTGACTACACCAGCGCAACTCGTCAAAAAGCTCGGGCGACATGTGTTCGATAAAAATCTCCTGTTCGAGACCAATCACGTGCTCTGACCGGGCAATCATCTCTAAATCTTGGAATTTTCGAATCATCAAGTGTTTGCGCGTGCCCATATCAAACGCAAAATCAGACTCAATCAAGGTTCGGCCAGTGTCTGGGTTGATCACGCCCGAGTCTTCTTGCGAGAGCGGATCAAACAGAAGGCTCCGCCAACGTTTAGCCGGACCGGAAAAACCGCGCCTTTGGCGCCGATACATCAGTTTCAAACGTTGTCGTTCGTCCAGATACTCCTTTTTTGCCTGATTAAGCTGATCTTGGGTTCTGTTAAGCGCCTCTTGTTTGACCCGGCTAATTTCCTGGGCTCGGTTTTGCTCTTGAGAGCGGCCGAGGAGATTTTGGACGCTGGCTTCCAACAAATTAATCGCCTGCTGTTGATCCGCCAGCCGCTGCGCCAGCTCACGCCACTTGACGTAGTAAAAGACCAAAACCTGATCTTTAGGACGTCTCATGACCGGGTCGTAAAGCTGAACGTCGGCGGATCGCTTGACCTCGTTCAAGGCCTGTTTGGCCCGCTCAAGCGCCTCGGGACGGAAAAAATCCGTCGGGTTAGATGTTAGGTCAAGCTCCTCAACTTGGCTTCTCAACTGGGGCTTGGTCTCGGACTCCGCCTGGAGTCTTTGGTGGGCGCTCTGGGACAAACCATTTTCCCATTGGATAATTTTTTTGCCTAAAATAACATTGGCCGCCTTAATCTCGTTTGTTTCCCACTGGCAGTAATCCCAGGTTTCTGAAGCAGTCGAGGCGCGCCGTCCGGCAAAAAACTTCGTTTCAGTGTCAGCCATATAGGCGTGGTTGTCAATGTCGCGCAGATAAATTCCTTGAATCCGACCGTGCTGGTAGAAATACTCGTGGGTTTGGGACAGCCAAACGTCCGGTCGATGGCCCATGGCTTTGGTTTCTCGGCGCAGTTTAGCATCAACCCAGACCAGTCGGTGCGAGCTGTCGCTGATAGTCGTAAAACCAACGTTCTCGCCGGAACGATTCTTGATGACTATTTGTTTCTTTTTACCAAATGATTGGTAGTAGTCCGACAGCCATTTCTCCCGAAAATCAGAACTTCGGCCAAGTGAGATCAAAAGGGCGGTTGACTCAAACCAATCGCCAACTTTGAGAGCGTGGTAGAACATTGGCACTCGGTCACGGGCGTTGATGTTGGCTGAAACCAGTTGTTTGACCCGCTCGTCAACTAACTGACCCATAACCCTTTCCCAGGTGTAACCCTCGGCACCCTTGCCCAGGCGAACACTAACGTCGAGCGCCTCTTTCAGTTGTTTCATCAGGCTGGGTTTTTTTTGGCCTATCTGCTGACCCAGCTTGCGGTACTTGTCTCTTGTTTGCTCCGAGACTTGAGGATCGGCTATGACCAGTAAAAAATCGTCCACAAACTGATCTGGATCAAACTCGCCTTGGTCGGCGCCGGTCAGCCAGGCTTGGGCGGCCGCGATAAACTCATCTGTTTTAATCTGCAGATCGCGATCTGAGACTTGAGACTCTTGGGCTGTAGCCTTTGCTAGTTGGCGGGCTTTTTCTTGAGTTTCGGCTGGAGCCTCGGCCAGATCCAAATTTTGGGGTGTTTCATCGGTTGTTGCTTGGTCGTTGGAAGTATTCATAGCGATATATTAACTCAATCTAAACCGGGGTGATTTTAAGCGTCTTTAGCTTGATTGTCAAGCCCTGAAGTCGGGCTTGATGGGTTGATCAACTCGGCCCGGACCATGCGCCAGTAGAGCCGGTAGCGCTCAATGATTCGGTAGAGCTTGATTCGGCTGAAAAACCGAGGGTTAAATTTGGGCAAAAGAGTAATCTGGCTGATCAGATCGAGTTCAGTCTGGGTCAGCGGGTCTTCCCGTCCGACTCGGCGGCCGATCAAGGCGCGCAGTTTGTCCAGCAGATCGAGCTGGCGGTTGAGCTTGGCCAAAAGATCCGGACTGGCGCGGGTCATGACTGCTGGCTCTGAACACTTGTCATTGCTTGGAGAATTTGTTGTCGCGTTTCTGATGATAGATCTTGGATTATTTGTGTTTGGCCCACAGCTGTTGAGACCGAGTTGATAGCATTTCGAATCGCCTGAAGATTGGCACGGGCGTTGTCTTGAGCACGTCTAACGACTGAGGTGGAATCGGCGGCCTCTACGAGGTTTAGTTGCTGAACCGCCTGGTTAAGATCTTGCATTGTGACGTTGGATAAATTGCCCACCGCCCTAAAAGCAGTTGCTGGGTCGTTAGTGTGTCCCAGAGCGGCCCCGGCGCTTTGGACTGCGTCCGAAACTTGTTGGTGTTGTAACACCTGCAAAATCTCGCGCAAGAGGTTCAGCTGGGCGTTGTTCGAACCGGCCGGGCTTGCGCTCTGTGAAGCCTGCGCCTGTTGCAAGAGCTCGAGAAATTCTTGGGTTGGATTCTGACTCGCTGATTGGTCGCTAAAACGCCCACGGGTAGCTCGAACGTATTCCTTGTTACCAGTCTTTTGAGCGCTATTAACCAAGTCTTGGATCTCTACATTATTTCTAACCAGTCGGCCCTGGTCATCAATCGCCCATTTTTTAAAGATCTTGCCTTGGAATTTGTCTGTCAAGTCTTGAGCCATTACCCGACTTATATTATCTTCACCGTAGTGACCAATGTAGTGTTGCAAAAACGCCGCCCCTTTTAGGTGACCGTCGGATTCGTTGATCTTTGTCTTAAACTGATTGTAGTAGTTCTCCGGGGTCAGTTCAGACATCGCTTGACGGGCCTGCTGACTGTATAACGCTTCCTGATTGGTCGGGACCGATCCTCTCGGACGAGACGCGGCCCAAGCGCTTTTCAAGCGCTGACCAAAGTTTGCATTGCTTGATTCATTCCGAAAGGCTTGTATGCCGCGCCAAGGAGACCAAACAGTCGATCCTTCCAGAGGCCGGGTCCGGGCTAAGTATGAACCGACCATTCCTTTAGCCTGACTTAAGTTGTAAACTTTTTCCTCTTCAAACCGATCTTTTAGCCCGCCGTAGACCGCTCGGGGAGAAAATCGGCGGCTCCAGTCGTGCCGCTCCATCTTGCCTGATAAGGCGTTAAAACCCTTGACTGCCCCAAAGGTGCCAGACTTTTTTCCGATCGTGCTCCAGGCGCTCATAACCGCTCCGCCCATGCGAAAGGGAACTTGAACCGCCAGATAAAGCATGGCCAAAGATAAAATATAACTCCCAAAATTAGGCGCGCCGCCGCCTGTGATCACTCCGCCAAACTCAATCGCCAGCCAGAGCAGAAAAAATACCGCCGGCGCCATAAAAGACCACAAGATCATCTGTTGCCACCAGCGCTTAAACACTCCTTGGGTGGCCGGTATCACCATAGTCATAAAAGCCAGCGGCGCGATCGAGCTCAAAAAGAGCAAAATGTAGGTCCGGGCGTAGAGCAAGAAAGCCAAAATCAGGATCAAAGAGCCGGGCACTAGGCTAACCACGACACCAATCAAAACCGCCAGCGACAGACCGATCCAACCCAACCCAATCAGTGTGCCCAAACCAACTATACCGGCCAAAGCGACAATCCAGTTGATCGAACGGCCGTAGTCCCCTTGAGCGGCAGAGCCGACCGGATCAGCTTGAATGATTGTTTTAGCTAAATTATCAATAAAGGCGCCCTGATCGCCCGATCCGCCGGCCGCTTGATAGAAAAGGTTGGAAAAGGTCTGGCTAAAATCAATCACCAGACGAGAGAAAAGGAGTGAAAAATTAGCCAGAATAATTCCTAAAATCAAAGGGGTTAAAATCTTTTTTAGATGGTAGCTGTCAACTTGAATGTGGAAAATCGTGGCAAAACCAACCGTGATCAGGAACAGGGCACTGGCTAAGTTAACCAGTGTCAAAAGCGACTTCCAAACCCTGATTAAAGGACAACCATCTGCGTCCTCGCAACTATCAACCAAAAACCCGGTTAGACTCTTGCCGGTTTGGATATTGTCCAATTTTTGACCATCCAAAAGCTGGCTGACCACAGTGGAATTGGGCTGGGCCAGGACAGGCGCGGCGGGCAAAAGCCCGGCCAAACCAGTCAGTGCCAGGACGCCGGCCAGGGTGATCAATTTAAAATTGAGACTGAACCAAGTCATTGCTAAATGGCCGGACCACTGTTTAGGTGAGCCGCCTTAAGGAGTAAATTAAGACTAAATCCGAGAAAAAACCTTGACACTCCTGCTATAAACTCGAACATGGCGCAAATCCCTCCGCCGATAAATACCAGAAAACCGCCGGCGGCGCCAAATGCCGTCTGACAACTGGTCGGGGCGCTGGTCGAGCCGGGATTTTCGCCAGAGCCGGCCGGTATCGCGCCGCCTGGCTTCAACGCGTCTTCGTTTATGTTGCGCGATTGAGGATCGTTGGTCGTATTGTTATCACAAATGTCAAGCCGCTCTTGGTTGTTGCTGGATGTATAAATCTGATTAATAAACTGGTTGAAACTCTCACACTCGATCGAGATGCCGGCGTTGCGTAGAGAGTAATTTTCAAAAATATCTTGGCTTTGCCCAGACTCGACCAAGGACGCGGCGAAAAAGGGACAGCCCTTGCGATTCAAATTCAAACCCCCGGGTTTTACTGGAGCAAGGAGCGGACAGTTGGCCGCCTTGTTGCCGTAATCAGGGTTTGAGGAAGGTGAAGCTCTTGGTTTGTCTTGTGCGGCCCCTGTGTCGTCGAGCCGGATCGTTAAGTTTGAGAAATCGGGATCTTGAGCCACAAAATAAAAAGCGTTCCATTGACGGATACTTCCAACTGCGCCGCTAGGATCAAATCGCGAGTAATGTTTCAATTTAAAAGTCAATTGAGGCCTGCCAATTGTTTGATATTTAGGTGGCAAGTCGCTCTGCGGGCGCCCCAGATTTGTCGGACCTACCTCGGGCAACGTGATTGAAAAACCTGTTGGCTGACTGCCGGTTATTTTTTGATGGGCAAAATAGCTCCCTTTGGGATTAAAAAATTTTTCGTAGTAGTCGCGATTTTTATCCATAATGACCTGACCCGGTTGAGCCTGCGCCTTAACAGAAACGCTAAAACGATCCTTGGGCTGAAAGATTAGTTTTTTTTCACCGTAAACGTGCGTATACGGCGCAAAGTAGAGAGTTATGTCATAAGTCGGAGTACCTTTTTTTAAGTCAGT
>CAYZGQ010000012.1:0-7173 GCA_964478135.1 uncultured Candidatus Saccharibacteria bacterium | reverse complement strand
CTCAAAATGCTTCGGGACCAAATCGTTGCTACGAAAATATACGCCAAATTGGGCTGTTGTTAGGCGATCTAGATCTTTAGGATTCAAACCAATCCGAACTGGCTTGGCATTAGGAAAAGATGGACTGTATTGAGCATTAACATTATCCACTATAAAACCATCCGAGTCAGCCGTGCCTTGGCCTGGCCTAATTTGACTGACCAATATTGTTTTACTCCCTTGCGTGATCTTTATACCGGCGTAAACAGGAGGAGCGATGATGTAAACGTTTGCCCCTGGCTGGCGTTTGAAATCATTTAATGCACTATCCAGCCTCCAGTCAAGGGACCACTTGCCATGTATAACTTTGTTAGTTTGATCGGCCGTAAAAACAACGTTTGTAGGCTTGATACTAGAAAGTCTAACTTGATCTGATTCTTGGGCTGATTCTGCCCCTTGGCCCCCAACAACTACCGGCCCGGCCGCAAGGGCCAAACCAATCACCAGGATTAAGCTAACACCACCCCTCTTAAACATTGCTCTTATAATAATAGCATAGGTCAGGCTCAAACGCGCAAGCGCCCGGCCGGGCGTCCTCTCTCCGAGCGCAATCTCGCATATTTCGGTTTCGATAAGTCATTACATCCGGCTGTCATCGATCGGCCCAGCCTGTTTATGTTCTGGCGCAACCGCTTTGCGCCAGCCTAACGAGCCTTGAGACCGCTGACCAGAACACCAGGCGCGTCCGCCGGGATTTTGACCGCAAAAGTTCCCAAACATATTGGACTTATGAAAGCTAGAAGTTCAATAAAGGACATGGGCCACAGTGAGCCCTCTGCAACACCGATGTTAAATCTCCTGACTGGTTTGGTTGACTTGTTGGCCCAAGCGCAACACAAAAAAACCACTCAAGAAGCTTGGCCCGCTGCCACCCGCGGGGCATTTTTTTAAGATACTTTTATTTAATCTTTGCGGTTCAAGATACTGTGGACTTTTGCATTGACTTGTCGGCTCAAGGGTTCTAACATAGACTCAACATGGCCAAAACAGCGAGCGTTCAGGCCAACTCGGACTGGCTGGAGGCGGAAGAGTTTGAAGGCCAACTGGCGATTGACGCCTACCAAACCGATGAGGCGGTGGTGATCAAAGCGCCCATAGCCGGGGTTAAACCGGAAAACATCGAGATTACGATTACCGATGAAGTCGTCGCGATTCGGGGCGAGCGCTCATCTGATACCCAAATGAACCGTGAAAACTTTTTTACCCAAGAGGTCTACTGGGGCAGTTTTGCCCGATCGTATCTTTTACCAGTTCCGGTTGACTCGGACAACGCCCAGGCCCAGCTCAAAAACGGCGTTTTGACGATCACGATTCCAAAACAGGAAAAAACCAAAACCAGAATAATTAAAGTAACCCAAGATGGCTAACCCGAGCCGAGAGGGTTGTTAACATAAACTCAAAGATTTTGAGCCAGCAGGTTAAACAAGCGGTTATTTTGTGCGCCGGCTGGGGCAGTCGATTCCTGCCGGCGACTAAATCTATCCCCAAGTCGATCCTGCCAATAGTTGATCGGCCGATTATTGACTGGCTGACAGCCGAGGCTCTTTCAAGTGGTATAGAACAGATAATTCTGGTGGTCGGCCAAAACAGCCAGTCGATCCAAGACTACTTACGCCCGAACCATCAGTTGGAAAAAGTGTTGGCTACAACTGGCAAAAAAAACCTGCTCGAACTGGTCAGACAAACTAATCGGCCGGTCAAGTTTGTCCAGCAGGCTGGGGCGTTTGGCACCGGCGACGGACTCAAGACCGCCCGGCCGGCTCTCTCGCCAGGATCCTTGGCCTTTTTTTACGGCGATGATCTTTTTTTTGGCCCCAAGCCGGCCATTGGCCAGCTGATTGATCTTTACTCCAAGCACAAAACGACCATTGTTGGAGTCAGTCAAGTCAGCCGAGAATCGGTTGGCCGCTACGGTGTTGTCGAAGGCCAGACGATCGCGCCCAGACTGCTTAAAATCAGCCGCTTTGTCGAAAAACCCAGCCCGGGTCAAACTACCAGCCGGCTGGTCTCTTCGGGTCGAATGATTCTCGAACCCGACATCTTTGATCAGCTGGAACGAACTCCAAAGGCGGCCAACGGAGAACTCCAGCTGGCGGACGCGGTTGCCTCGCTCGTGGCTCAAAAGGGCGGCCTAGCCTATCAGATGGAAGGGAGGTATTTTGACTGCGGCAACAAGCTGGAATACGTCAAAGCAATCGTTGAGGCGGCCAAGAGCCATTCAGACATTGGCCCGGCCTTTACCAACTGGCTGACGACCCAAAATCGGCAACTTTAGTTAGTCAAACCAGCTCGGCCTTGCGTCAAGGATGTGCTATAATAAGCCTTAAATAAGCCAAAGGAGGCCGTGGCGCGCTACCGAGTCCCCCAAAACCTGGATCTTCAAGACAAAATAATCGGTCGGTTGACCTTGTTTCAGTTTATGTATCTTTTGATCGGCGGGATGATTTTTTACGCCACCTTGAAGGTCGGTCCAACCGCTGTCTTTGTCTTGATCGGCCTGCCGGTTGGACTGTTGGCCTTGGCCCTAGCATTTGGCAAGGTTAACGACCAGCCCTTTGGCCGGTTTCTTGTCTCAGCCGTCCTGTATGGCCTTAAACCCAAATCCCGGGTCTGGCACCGCGGTTTGGACACATCCAAAATTGCCTTTGACACAACTAAAACTCAATTTCAACCGGTTGTCCGAAAACAGCTTGACCCGGAAAGGCTCAAAACACTGGCTGGAATACTTGACTCAAAGTAAGACCTAATACTCGGATTAAAAAATGGCTAAGACCAAGGTCGCGCCGACGACTCAAAAACAAATTAATATCGCCGATATCAAAGACGGAATAATCTTGACCAAAACCGGATCGCTCAAAGCTGTCATCGAGGTCCAGCCGATTAACTTTGCCTTGGCGAGTGAGCAAGACCAGCAGGCGCTTGTTGGCGGTTATCAAAATTTTATCAACAGTTTGAGTTTTCCGATCCAAATTTTAGTCC
Source organism: uncultured Candidatus Saccharibacteria bacterium (assembly GCA_964478135.1). Classification (GTDB taxonomy): domain Bacteria; phylum Patescibacteriota; class UBA1384; order GWA2-35-9; family CAYZGQ01; genus CAYZGQ01. Next base: position 4,155 of record CAYZGQ010000012.1, on the reverse strand, counting down.
AGTCCCGCCGACTCGACCTTTTCCCTTATCTTAGTCAGCTGGAAAAAACGGTCCAAGAAATTGATAGCGATCTTTTGCGCCTCCATGGTTCAGAGTACATTGAGTTTTTGCGCCGGTTGACCCAGTTGGCCAATATAATGCAAAAACGTTTTTTTGTAGTAATCAGCTACAATCCAGCCCCGGTTAAAAAAATCTCGCTGGCCGGCCAGATTTTTGGCTTCGGTCAGACCAAAACCTTAACTTTCAAGCCAGCCGAGTTCGCCAAATGGCGCCAGCTTTTGCAAGAAAGAATCGAAGTCGTCAAGTCAGGCTTAGCCCCGCTTGGTATCGGCAGTTCGCTCCTTAAAACCCAACAAACGATTGAGCTGTTTTATTCGACCTTTAATCCGGAAGAAGCGGTCGAGGAACGACTGGTCAAAACTGACCAAATCAGTACGGCGATTATTCATAAAGGACCAGCCGGTCAGACCCTGGCGAGTCAATAATCAGCCTGTCAGCTGACTAAGCCGCGCTTTAAGCCACAATGTTTATCTTTCACGCAAAAAATAACACCAGTCGACCGGGCCAAGATCAGGCTCAATTAAAAGTGCTGGCCCGGGGTCAAACCAATCTGCAAGACATTATCGCGCCGGCCGCCTTTGTCGTGACGCCCGGCCACATCCGGCTCAATAACTTGTATGTTCGATCGTTCTTTGTCTACACCTACCCGAGATTTCTCAACGCCAACTGGCTCTCGCCGGTAATCAACTTCGACATCCCAATGGACAGCTCGATGTTTATCTACCCAATTGAAACTAAAGAGGTTATGGCAAGCTTGAGCCGCCGCCAAACCCAACTCGAGTCAACCCACTCGATCCAGCAGGAAAAAGGTCAAGTTCGCGATCCAGAGCTGGAAACAGCGATCGCCGATATCGACGCCATGCGCGACAGTCTTCAAACCGGCACCACCCGCTTATTCCACTACTCGCTTTACTTTACGATCTACGCCTACTCGCCCGAGGAACTGGCCGGATTGACCCACCAGCTGGAAAACGCTTTGGGCGGTATGCTTATTTACACCAAGCAAGCCTTTTTACAGATGGAGCAGGCCTTTAACTCCTGTCTGCCGCTGGCCAATGATGAGCTCGACGTCCGGCGCAATCTTGACACCGGTTCGCTCTCAACCAGTTTCCCGTTTAATTCCGCCACTCTCTCAAACAACAAAGGTATCCTCTATGGCGTCAACCGCCACAACAACTCGCTCATTCTGTTTGATCGGTTTGATTTGGAAAACGCCAACTCGGTTGTCTTTGGTCATTCGGGCTCGGGTAAAAGTTACTTGGTCAAGCTGGAAGCTCTGCGCTACATGATGCTTGGGACAGACACGATCATTATCGATCCAGAGAACGAGTACCAAAAACTGGCCGAGTCAATCGGGGGCAGTTTTTTGTCAATCTCGCTCACCTCGAACCAAAGAATTAACCCGTTTGATCTGCCGCCGTCGGGCCAAGATGAGACCGGCGATCAGATTATGCGGGCGGCAGTTAACATGATTACCGGTTTGATCGGCCTGATGGCCGATGGATTAACGAGCGACGAAGCCTCGATTGTTGATCGGGCAATTTACGAAACCTATGCCCTAAAAGACATAACGACCGATGTGGCCAGTCATTCAAACCCGCCGCCGCTGCTTTCGGATTTGGTCGCGGTCCTGTCCAGTATGACTGGCGCTGAATCGCTCGTTCGACGTTTGGGTAAATACACCGAAGGCTCGTTCGCCGGCTTGTTTACCCAGCCAACTAATATTGACCTCAAAAAAGGCATGATCGTCTTTTCGATCCGGGACCTTGAAGATCAACTCCGGCCGATCGGTATGTATCTTGTCCTTCAGTATATTTGGTCCCAAATCCGGTACACGCTGCGCCGCCGCCTGCTGATCATTGATGAAGCCTGGGTTCTAATGCAACATCCCGACTCGGCCCGGTTTTTGCACGCCCTAACCAAAAGAGCGCGTAAATACTATCTCGGCATGACCGTGGTCAGCCAAGACGTCGATGACTTTCTTGGCTCGCCCCAAGGCCGCTCGATCATCAACAACGCCGCCTTGACCACTTTGCTCAAACAGTCCTCTTCGGTCATTGATAAGCTGGCCGAAGTTTTTCGCCTGACCGAAGGCGAGAAGTTCCTTCTGCTCGAGGCTGACGTGGGTGAGGGTCTGTTTTTTGCCGGAACCAATCATGTCGCGATCAAAGTGATCGCCTCCTACATAGAGGATCAAATTATCACCACCGATCCTCGTCAGATTTTAGCCATGCAGATGGCGAGCAATAACAACTCTAACGCCAGCCAGCCGATCCAAGAAACCGAGCTGTTTGACGGCCCGGACCAAACAGCTGATCGGCCAAACCAAACACTGGCCAGCCCGAGCCAAGCGGTCCAGCCTCCGGAACGTTCCGGCCCGACCCAGCCGGCTCCGGCCCAACCAGTGAGCGCCAAGCCGGCCGGGATCAATCCGGCTGTACCGACTCAAGGCCCAACCCGAGTTAATCCAACCAGTCGGTCCGAGCCCGCGCCCCAGGTGACAGATCAAGACAAGTCGGCCAAAACCGCCCAGGCTGGCTCGAACTGATTTGTAGCCAGCCGGCCGGTTTTTTGTTATGGCCACACCAGAATCATCCGGGTTCAGTCCAAAAATCGCCTGCTCCTGTCTGGCGATTTTGCTCTTGACCTTTGGTCTGTTTTTTAGCCTAAGCGCCGCCGGAATGATCCTTAACATTAAGTCTGGTCTGGCTAATCTGTTTAATACCGGCTCAAGCGGTTTTGGCCCGGCTTTGGCCGGCTGCAGTTACCTGCTCAACCAACAAAACAGTCTGCCGCCCGAACAGCTCAAACAAATCATCATCAAAAACGGTCCGCCAAACGCGTTTTACAGACGCTCGAATCCGTCTGATTTTGAAGAAATAGTGACCGGTTTTATCCAGACAGGCCAAAACTACGGTATCAGCAATGTTTACATTGCCGCCCACGCCGCCCATGAGTCAAGCTGGGGTTTGTCCACAATCGCTAGACAAAAGAAAAATCTGTTTGGCTGGGAAGCCTACGATCGCAATCCCGTGGAATTGGCCCGTTCGTTCTCAACTTATCAATCAGGAATTGAGTATGTTATAGGCGCGATCGCCCAAAATTATCTTAGCCCAAGCGGCCGGTACTACTTTGACGAATCTCAATTCAGCCAACTGTCACCCCGCTTGAAAGATCGGGTGTTGAATATCAAACGAAAAAACGGCATCTCAAGAATAAACGGCGGGACCCTGGAGGCGATGAATGTTTACTACGCCAGAGATGACTTATGGGCCTCCAAAATCAAAGTCATTATGAACGAAATGTTCCGAGCGGCCGGGCAACAAGGAGTGTTCGCCAACGACTGCGGCGGCTTAACCGACTCCGTTTTTAAGGGGCCGATCGAGCCGGCCGGCCGAAAGCCAGAGATCCCGACCGGCAATAAAAAAGATCTAATTGAAAAAGCTCTCGCCCACAAATGTCTGACCGACCAAAATGGTGAAAAGGCTCAAATCAAACAGGGGATAATCAGATCGGAGCTCTTAAGAACCCTGATTGCCGTCGCCGATTTCGCCTGCGAAAAGGGCTTCAAAATCAGGATTTCGTCGCTCAAGTCAGACCACTCGACCTACGCTAAAAGCGGCAATATCTCAAACCACCACTTCGGCCTGGCTGCCGACATCGGCAACGAATCAATCGCTCCCCAGTTGTTGCCCTGGCTAAAAGAGAATAGTCAGACTCTCAGGATTAATGAGCTCATTTTCGACAGCCAAACCATTGGCAAGTCGTCCAACAGCTATAATCTAAAGCAAGGCAAGCATGCCAATTATGATTCGAAAGATTTAAGTGACCACCGCGACCATATCCACCTCTCGGTTTTGCGATCAAGCTAGCCTCAAACCTAAAAATTATAAACACCATGAATAGAAAATTATCCCTTGCCCTTCTCGGACTCCTCCTGATCGGTCTTCTGATTTTTTTCCTTTTCTTCGGCCGTCAAAATCGAGCGCTGGTTGATCAATCGGGCGAGTCGGCCGCCAGCTTTATCGAGCGAGCCTATACCTTCAAGCTCCCGGCAAAAGAGGATTGGTTAAAAACGATCGAGCCGTTGATTTT
>CAYZGQ010000011.1:0-22540 GCA_964478135.1 uncultured Candidatus Saccharibacteria bacterium | reverse complement strand
CGCATAACCTAGAGAATATTTTAGTACTCATAGGTTACGAATCCCACTAATTACCTTACTCAAAGTAATATGGGCTGTCTTTTTTTTAGCTGACCGCTAGTCTGTCTCAAGGATCAAAAAAACCGAGCCAGAAAAAGGCGAACGACTCTTCCGACTCGGCGCGGATTACCGATTTTAATCTTTTTGACGAACATTCCTAGCTTGGTCGGTCACATAAACCATATCGTCGGCATCATTATTGACAAAACTTGTCCCAATGGAGTCCTGGTCAATCGCTCTGACTCCACCGCCTCGCTCAAGCATATTCATCGCATCGCTAGGCAGCCAAGACTGACGGCTTGTGATCAGACTAATTATTTTGGAGATCGGATAATCGGGAAAATATGAACCGAAACAATGAACCGCCAGACAGCCGGGAAAAGTTTGTCGGCTGATGTCATACTCCCGAATCCTTTGAACTAACTCTTCGGTTCTGGTAATCTTGTCAAACTGACCATAGAGAAAATCGAGTGCTTTAATAAAAGCCTCTTGTTCGGGTTCCTGGCCGGGCGGGATAAGTTCTTCCAGTTGGCCTTCAAAACCAGGCAATTTGAGTAATTCAGTCAGTTGGCCGGTGATTTTTTTGTAGGCATTGCGGGGTGTTAGAACTCCCTGCGCGACCATCGCCATAGCTTGATTCATTAAAAATTGGGTTTGAATGCGAGCGGTCAAGATCGCGTTGATCAATTCTTCAACATTAAGTTGGTTAATCTTGATGCGATTGAATAGGCTCGCCATCCAAATCGTTAAACCGACTAATGACAAGACTGCTATGCCTATGACCCAACTGGCTGGTGTCATCGATCAAACCTCCTTTGTGTAAATGAGATGGCCGGAAACCGTCCTTCCAGTACCAAAGAGCCCCTTCAAAAACCAGGTCAACTAACAAAATTATGGCCGGGTAGGTCCAGCTCAGTTTAGTCAAGAGAGAGACTCCGACAGTATTCAGGTTTTGGTTGATCATTGCCTCAACCGAGGGCATGTCACCCGGATTAAAATTAAACTTTGTTTCCCATAGTCCTTGGGCTGTTCTGATTAAAAGATACTCTGTGTTCAAGGTCACGGCCTTCCACGCGATCAAAACCGAACAGATTAGACCCAAGGCCTGGCTGATTAATCGAACCGTCATACTGGACCGTTCTTGTCGAGGGAGCGCCAGAAATGACTCAAGACTTAGGTAGACCAAGCGGGCCAGCCAAATACATACCATCAGGCTCAAAAAGGCGGCAGTGGATAGAATTAGCGCCATGGCTGTCTGTAAACTAAACCCAAAGCGCGACAGCAGAGCCTGTTCGGTTCTGATCTCCGGAGTGTTAGGGGTGGAAAAAAGAAATATGTCCCGAATCATCCAAAAATCAGCCAGCCAGCCAATAACCAAGATGGTCAATCCAGCCCAGAGAGCCAAAAAACCAAACCATCGACGTTCTCTGGTAACCAAGTAGTGCTCACTCCGGCTGTTACATGCAAACGAGGTTATCAGGTTCAAAACAAAACTGACTCCCAGGGTGATAAAGATGATCCAAAAAAGCCAAATCATTTCGCAACGCTCCTTTCATCAAGACCAAGGGTCGGCCAATCATCAAAATTAATACCCTCGCCCACGGCCGGACGGACAAAGGCGCGCTCACAGCAGTACCAAGCAGCTCGATCTAAAATGGACTGACTTTGACGCATTTTTCTCGACTCTTCAAAGCTTGGCAGAAAAAACCCGAGTTTAACCTTATCTCCTAAAAGAGTTAACTTGGAGAAGTCAAACTCAAGGGTTGGTTTGACTTGCCGGCCTTGGGATAGCAGATCACCAATCACTATCACAATAACCTCGCCGCCCCCGGGGCTGTTTTGCCGGACCCAGTCGCAGGCCAGCTCAAAAGCCGCTGGATAGTCAGTAGCCAGAGTGTCCAGATCAGATAGCTGGCGGTGAATCTGTTCAAGCTCGTCTGATGTGATCGAGGCCGGTTCACCATACCAGACAAGTCTGGGACTGCTGTCAACCCGAATGACCGCCATCAAACCAGGCCGAACGCGCAAGCCTTTTAAGGCAAGATTTAAAACCAAATGGCCTTCCTTTTGGAAGACAAACGACTCGGTTGCGTCGGCTAAAATAAGAGTCGTCACTGGCTGGTTATCAACCTCAACCAGGGGCAATGTACAGCCTGTTAGACAGACCGAAACAATTACCAAAAAGTGGCTCAACCGCATCGCTCGCGCTCCTTTCTTTTGTCAAGTTGCTAAACCAACTCAATCCTAGCTATGCCTACTAGGAAAACTAAGGAAAATTTGGTGAAAAAATTACCAAGAGCGCGATTAACGCTTTTTCGACAAAAAATTACTTTGGGCCAGCTCGTGTTAGCCGGTCCTAAAACTCTGCCGGCTAATCCAAACCGGACAGTTTTTAGGCGCAAGCGATCATATTAATTAAGACCAACCGGCTCGAAAATCCGATGAATTGTAAAGACTGCTACAAAATGTTCTCGACCACCCAAATAGCCGACTCCGGCGGCTCAAACTCAATCACAAAATCAACGATCCCGCCGCGCACCTTAAACGGCATTTTCAAACCAAGATGGTGTTCCAGCATCAAGGCAAACGGACTTAAAATTTTTGACTGGAGTTCGTTTCGATCCCTTGAGTATATCGAGTCGGGTAACTCGGCCGCGGCAACGACCGGCTTGCCCAATACCAAGACAGAGGTTAAAATCGCGACGGTCGCTTTCTGGGACGGAATAACTTTGGACGACAAGCGAGTTCCAGTGAAAAAAATATTGGACTCCACTCGGTCAAGCACAATCGGCAAACTAGCCTGCTGGCGTCCCCACTGGTTTTGGCTAAAGATCAGCCGCTTGGACTTAAATTGATCATAGCGAGTCACCACAACTGATCCAGCCGCGATAAAGTCAGAGTAGTTGCGGGACTGAACATCCTGCTCGAGGACAACCCCAGTGTTCTCGAAATTATCTTGCCAGCTGGCGTAATTAAGGCTTATCTCTGGCCAATCACTTTTAAGTTGATCGATCGCTCGCTCGAGCCTGGGCCCACTGCCATAGGCGGAAACCACCAGCAGACTACCGCCGCTGCCAGCCGAGTTCGTTTTAATGCCAATTGTCGTGCCGGCTGGATCATTAAGAGCGCGGCGCAGATCGGCAATAAACTCGTACTGCCGATCCGGCACCACCTCGAGTGGATAAATTAAGTGGTGAAAAGTGTTAACAGATCGGATGACGCGCTCCACAACTGACTCTGATGCCCGATCTGAAAACAGATCGATCAAATGGATAATCATCTCGAGCGAACCAACTGATATACTCCTTTGAAAATCGTGGTAGTAGCTTTGACTCACTAGCTGATCGAACACAACCGGCTCAATTAATGGTTCTAATTTTTTGATCCTCGCCTGAACTAACTTAAACTCTTTCAAGCGTTGCCGCTTGGATTTGGCCAAACTGACAACTTGGGGCAAACCGGTAAACACCAAAGCAAAATCGAGCGGCCAGCTATTCTTAATCAGTTTATCTGCTTCAAAGGCATCACTGATCCGAAATCCGGCCGCGATCGAGTGATCCAGGTACTGATCGCTCGAAAAATCAGAGGTAAGCGGTTCAAAAACCCGATCGGCCTGGCGGCTGTTTTTAACAAAGACTAAGGGTTTGGTACCGCCAAGCATGGCAAAAAAACTTTGGGCGCCGGTAGCGTAATAGTCGGTCAGTTCAAGTTCGAGTCGCCAAGAAAGTTTGAAAGTGGTTAAGAAACCAAGAGTTGGATCGGCAAGAAGTTGGTGAACAGGGCTAGCACTCCAGCGCTTAATCTGGTCGGGCGCAATCTCACCGCTTTTGAGTAAAAACGCAACCGCTAAGCTGGAACAAACCGCCCCGCGATTAAGCGGGCCCTCTTCAGGCGGCAGTTCTGACAGCAGGTGGATTTTGGCCTGGACGCGCTGACCAAAATGACTGGTCAAAAATCCAAGCAAAGAATCGTTAATGTAGTTTAAGTGCGAATATTCAAACCGGTCACGCTTGGGATTGTAAACTTTGTGAGAGCCAAACTCGATCGCTCCTGAGCCAAACTCCAGTCCAATGAGATGGCGGCGGGGAATGGCCTGGCCGATCGCGCAACCGCCGTATTCATCAATATTCTCGCCGTACCAAAAGAAATGGATCGGGGCTGAAAGCACGATCTGGGACCGACCGAAGAAATCTTGATACACCCCGGCGAAACGTCGGCGCAAATCGGATGAGTTGGAGTTGGACGAGTTGATTGTTACTCCGGCTTCATTACGGATCGCTTGTTCTTGACGATCCGGATTGATTACTCAAAAATCTGTTTCGTCTGGCAATATCGAAGCTCGTTGAGGTACTGGGAAGAAATTTCGTCAAGGGCTAAGCACACGAGATTAATTAACGACGCCGCTGACGATACACCATCGAGACCGAGAGCGCCAGTAGTCAACCGACTAACCGAACTCGCCAGCAGCGACAAGACCAGTATTGACGGATCGGATCCGACAAGTCGGCAGTCTCAATGACTCGGTCTCCGATCCTTTCTTTTTGATCCTGAAACGAAAGATCCGACCACTATCGCTTGTTCGACTAGGCGATTGGCGTAGCCCGATTCGTTGTCGTACCAGCCGAAAATTTTGGCCAAGTTGCCGACGACTTTGGTCAGGCCAAGATCAACGATGACCGAAGCTTTGGAACCGATGATGTCAGTTGAGACAATCGGATCCTCGGTCACTTCTAAAACGCCTTTGTAAATTGGATTTTCAGCCGCCTGCTTGAAAGCCTGATTGATTTGTTCAACGGTCGCTTTCTTTTTCAGAGTGACTGTGACATCTGAAACCGAACCAACGATCACCGGCACTCGCACCGCGATACCATCAAATTTGCCCTTGAGCTGTGGCATAGCCTCGGTCGTGGCCAGGGCCGCGCCAGTTGAGGTCGGAACAATGTTATGCCCAGCCGCCCGGGCCCGGCGCAGATCTTTGTGAGGGGCATCCTGCAAGTTTTGATCGGCCGTGTAGGCGTGAACGGTCGTCATCAAACCATTTTCAACTCCGAAAGCCGAGTCTAAAACAGCCATAATAGGCGAGATGGAGTTAGTGGTGCAAGACGCATTGTTAATCACCTTGGCCTTGCCATTGTACTCATTCACGCCCAAGACATGGGTCGGAGCCGGCTGATCTCCCTTGGAAGGAGCAGAGATGACGACTCGCTTGGCCCCAGCCTTAAGGTGCTTGGAGGCGTCTTCGGTTTTGACAAACCGACCGGTCGACTCGACCACGACATCGACCTCGAGCTCACGCCAGGGCAGTTTGTTTGGGTCGGGTTCAGCCAGGGCCTTGATGTTGGTCCGATCAACAATCAAGTGTTCGTCGTCCGCCTCGACCGTGTGATTGTGCCAGCGGCCGTAGGTTGAATCGTACTTGAGTAAATGGGCCAGAGTCGGATTGTCGGTCAAGTCATTTATAGCCACGACTTGACACTGACTATGGTGATGGTCAAAAGCGATCTTGAAAGCCGCCCGACCAATCCGACCAAACCCATTGATAGCAACTTTAATCATAAAGCTCCTTTCAGTTTAAAACTTAAAACGAAAAAGTCAAAAACTATAACTTAAAACTTAAATCATGATTCCAATGCTTGATCTCAAACATCCCGGCGGTCGGGCTTGGCCGGTATCCCGTAAAGGACCGGCCCAAAACTTCTAAACGAGAAGGTTAGGGGCTTGAGTTTACCAAACACCCTTAGCCCTGCCAGCCGCCTGCTTGGCCCGTTCGATGTTTTTAATCCCTTGGGTCTTGAGCCAGGAACGCATGGCTGAATCATCGCCGGATTTGTAAAGCGGAACAGCCTCCTTCCAAATCGCCCGACCGCCTAAAAATCCACTCGCCCCATGGGCGGTCGCAATTTCAATTTGTTTGACAAATTCATCAATACCCACCCCGGCACTCAAGATCACCCAGGGCAGGCGACTGGCGGCCGTGACGCTGTCACAGTAGCGCCCGACGTCTTTAAGCGAGTAGACTGACTGGCGTTTTTGATTGTCGAATTGGCCCTGGGCAAACTGACTAACGTATTTCAAGTCCCCGGGAAACTCGAGTTTCAAAATATCAACTTGATACTCGGGCCGGGAAAACTCGGCCGCCACTCCTGCAACAAGTTTTGGTTTAGTCTTGGCAAATTCGGCCGAATCGACGGTGTCGTTGTAAATGTCATACGTGGTGACCTCAAGCAGAAACACCAAACCAGCCCGGGCCGCCTCGGCCCCGACCTGACGGATGACTCCTTGGTTGTGTTGTCGAGTGTCAGCTGAAGTCTCGGGATGGTACTGGACGAGCAGCTTAACGGCGGCGGCCCCGACCTTGGCCATCCGTGCGGCATCCCAGTCCTTGAGTAAAACGGTTCGCTGTTCGGTCCGACCTTTAACCACCACCTTTTCCGGTCCAGAGTGTTCTCTCGAAACAAGCAAACCGGTCTTTGGGCCACGCAAACTGAAAACATCCGGGTAACCGTAATCTGGATCAATCAGGACGGCCGATGCTTTGGGCGAGAGAATTTCAACGATCGCTTTTTTGACCGCCACCACCTCTCGGGCATCAACCGCGTCTTGATCAGCCCCGAGGGTTTTACCAAGCATTTTGCGCAAACTACCGCGCTGGTCGATCGCCAGCATCTCCAGATAGCCCCGGGAACTGGTCAATTGATCAAGTGGTTTGCTATTGGCTAACATTGATAATTCCTTTCATGGACGGGGTTAAGTGATCATGATAACCAAACTTACCCTCTTTCTTAAAGGTGAAACTAAACGTTCGGCCCGGCTCAATCGGGCCGAACGAGTTGAATCCGGCCAAACCGTCGTCACTTGGATGAGGATCAGAGGCCAGCCAGTGAGATGCGTCATCCTGGTTGATAAACTTGACCGTCTCGCTTGGAGCAATGGTGATGAAGGTCGGATCAAACTTAGCATCAATCATTCTGACTACTCGCTCAATCTCGAACTGGGACTCAATTTGGGTCTTGTTGTCTAGCAACCGGTCAGCCTTGACTTGAACACCGGCCCAAGCTCGATAGCCCCACCAGATAGTAGGAGCCAGAAAAAGGATGAAAATTAGCCTCTTCATTGATCAATATGCTAAAAACAGCCGCTGGTTTTAACCTCAAGCGGTACTCGGGCTAATAAGCAGTGTTGGCTCATCATCAGAAATTTAAAACAACCTCCGGGAACCATAATTTTCGCTTTATTTTTTAACTTTTGGCTGTCACCGGATTTAAGGCCGCTTGCCCGGCCAGGACCGCCACGATATTTTGGGCCGCGATTTTGGCCATCCCCTCACGGGCCTGGGTTGTGGCCGAGGCGATGTGAGGGGTAACTACTACATTGGGTAGATCAGCCAAGCCCGGTTTCAGTTTCGGCTCGTCTTCGAACACGTCCAAACCGGCCGCCCAAATCTGCTTAGTCTTTAGGGCTTGAACGAGAGCGCCCTCGTCAATCACCGGCCCGCGGGCGGTATTGATCAAAATGGCCGAACTCTTCATAAGCTTTAGTCGATCAGCGTTGATTAAATGACGAGTTGACTCAAGCAAGGGGACATGGAGACTAACCACATCGGCCTGGGCAAGCAGAGCATCGACCGCCAGCCATTTGGCGTCAAACTCTTGCTCGAACTCGGTGTCGGGCTTGAGATCATTGTAGATCACTTTCATGCCAAAACCTTTGTTGGCAATCCGAGCGACCATATGGCCGATCCGGCCCAAGCCAACTACGCCAAGCGTCTTGCCGCTAAGTTGCGGACCGATAAAGCCCATGGGCAACCAGTGGCTGTACTTGCCCTGACGCATGAAGAGATCCGCCTCAACGATCCTGCGAGCAACGCTGATTAAAAGAGCAAAGGTGTGCTCTGCCACCGCCTCGGTCAAAACGCCCGGGGTGTTGGTCACGACAACCGCTCGTTTTTGAGCCGCCGCCAGGTCAATGTTGTCGTAACCGACCGCGTAGTTGGCCACGATTTTAAGTTGATCGCCGGCCGCGTCCAAGATCTGATCGCTAATCTTGTCGGTCAAGAGCGACAAGATCGCGTCATAACCGACAACCGCTCGTTTGAGCTCATCGGCTGCAAGTACCCGATCTTGGGTGTTTTGCTCAATCGAGTGGCCGGATTTTTGGATAATCTGGTTGGCGATTTTGGGAATTGGTTGGGTGATGTAGACTTTCATAGTTTGGACTCTCCTTGATTTAAACCGCTTCGACTGCTAGCTTAGCGACCCTTAATTGGAGACGATCGGCCCGACCAATCGAGGCCGAGCGCTCTTTGGACAATCTAAAAAATTGATCCAGTTTTAATCATGACAGTTTTTTCGCCTTCAATCGAGGGTAGCGCCCTTGCCAGTCATGCATCTGATCGCGAGTCAGTAAACCGGCTTGAGGACCAATTTTTTGGATCACGCCAGCCGAGTTAAACTGCCCCCAGCGCAGAGCGGTTGGAATGTCGTGGCCGAGCGCTCGGGCGCAAGTGAAACCGGTCGCGAACGAATCGCCGGCGCCGGTCGCCTCAATTCTAGGAACTTCTTGAAGTATCCCAAGGTGCCAAACCGCTTTACCATCAGACGCCCAAGCGCCCTCGGGCCCGTCGGTCACAACCACGATCCGCGGTCCAAGCTTGTGAACCGCCCCAATCAACTCTCGGATGTCAGGCTGGCTTAGACCGGTGTAGCCTTGGGTCTCCTCTTTATTAGCGAAAAAAATCTCGCTCGCTTGTAAAATCGAACGCGCCCGGGACGAACCCAGACGAAGCTGAAAAGTTCCGGGCTGAAAGACCAACTTGGCCCCGGTTCGGCCAATGTACTCGATTAATTGGGTAAAAATCACCTCCGAACCCTGTGACATCGAGGTCAGGTAAAGCCACTTGGCTGGCTTGAGGTTTTGGGGCAGGCGATAAACTTTAGGCGAGTGGTAGATTAAAATAGTCCGTTCTCCGTCAATGTTGATCACGGTCGAAGCGTTGGAGCGACTACCCTTAGCGTACTCAAAATAAGTCGTGTCAACATCCTCGTGCTTGAACTTCTCAAGCGCCCTGTGACCGGTGTCATCATCACCCATGATCGTCCAAATAAAGCTCGAAAGTCCGAGTCTGGAAGCCGAGACCGCGGCGTTGCCGGCGTTGCCGGCGATTGAGTCGTGAATCTCTTCAACTGGAATTTTATCGGCGTAGTTGAGACACAACTGGCAGTCCTCTTTGTTTAAGTCGCATAAAATCTTGACCTCATCGTGATTGAGCATCAAGAAGGTGTCCAAGGTAGTATCGCCAATGGCCAGAAAGTCTATCATAACAAAACTTAAGGCTCAAAGTGAAAAATCGGACTCTAAAAATTAAAAAGTTTTTCCTTTGGGGCTAGTTTTAACTTTTTAGTTTTTCTTTTTGCGTTTTAAGACTGTTTTAACTGCTTGAACGATCCATCGGCTGGTCATTTTGTATTTGTCGAGCAGCTCGATCGGGGCGCCGGACTCGCCAAAAGTATCGCCCATGCCGATCCGCTCCATCGGAGTTGGCTGATTTTCAGCCAGAGCGGTTGCGACCGCGTCGCCCAAACCACCGTTAATTTGGTGCTCTTCCACGGTTACGACCGCGCCGGCTTTTGTCGCCCAGCCAACGATCGTCTCAACATCCAGCGGCTTGACGGTGTGCGAGTTAATGACCACGCTTTCGAGACCGATCTTCTCGAGCTCCTGGGCCGCTTTGAGCGCTTCGTGCAAAAGCGGACCAATACCCACGATCGCCACGTCTGGTTTTTGGCCGGCTTTGGACAGCCACATCGGGTAGGCTTGACCGAGTTTAAAAGGCGTTGACTCGGTCGTCATAACCGGCGTCTTTTCCCGACCAAACCGAAAGTAAGCCGGGCCAGCGTGCCGATAGAGCGCCCGAGTCGCCTTGGCTGTCTCAATCGAGTCGCAAGGCGCCACGACCACAAAATTGGGCAGGACCCGCATGATCGCGATGTCCTCAAGCGCCTGGTGGGTCGCGCCGTCTGGACCGACCGAAATGCCGGTGTGGGCGCCGGCGACTTTAACATTGGCGTTGGTGTAACCAACTGAAACCCGAGCTTGGTCCCAGCTCCGTCCGGGCGAAAAAACGGCATAGGAGGACAAAAAAGGAATCTTGCCGTTAACGGCCAGGCCAGCCGCAATGCCCATCATATTTTGTTCAGCCACACCAGCCTCGATAAACTGATCCGGAAATTGCTGATGAAACTTGATTACCCGGGTTGAGTCTTCCAGATCTCCGGTGATCACAATGACGTTTTTATCTTTTTGGCCTAACTCAAGCAAGGCTTGACCAAACCCATCGCGAGTCGGAACTTGCTGGGCATGATCAGTCAGGCAATCAGCATCAAGGTGAACGTTTTCGTTAAGCATAATTGTTTGTCAGAATATTAGCTTCAGCTATCAAGAGTATGGGCTGGCCAGCGCCGACCGCCATACTGGCGCAGCTGCCGAATCGCCTCGTCCCGTTCAGGGGGGGTCGGCGGTTTGCCGTGCCAGTGGTAATCGTTCTCCATAAAGTCAACCCCTTGGCCCAGCACGGTCCGAGCCAGGATAACGGTTGGACTGCCCTTGAAACGTTTGGCTTGATTAAAGGCCTCGATCAAATCAACCATACTGTGGCCATCGACCTCAACGACATGCCAGTGAAAGGCGTCAAACTTTTTATCCAAAGGCTCGATCGGCATGATATCCGAGACCTTGCCGTCAATCTGAATGTTGTTGAAATCAACCACCGCGGTTAGGTTGTCGAGCTTGCGGCTGCCGGCAAACATGATCGCTTCCCAGTTCTGGCCTTCTTGAAGTTCAGCATCGCTCATCATGTTGTAGACGTGGTAATCCTTAGCGTCAAGCCGGCCAGCCAGAGCATGGCCGATCGCCTGGCTCATCCCTTGACCAAGTGGTCCGCCGGTGTTTTCAACCCCGGGCAGTGAGCCCCGATGGGGATGCCCCTGGAGACGCGAGTTGATTTTACGCAAGCTTGCCAATTCTTTGTGAGGGAAAAATCCAGCGTGGGCCAGAGTGGGATACCAAATCGGGCAGATATGACCGTTTGACAAAATCACCCGATCTCGGTCTGGCCAGTTAGGCTTTTTGGGATCAAAACGCAAGATTGCAAAGTAAAGGACAGTGAAAACATCAGCCATGCCAAGCGGTCCGCCCGAGTGGCCCGAGCCAGCTTCAACCAAGATATTCATGACGTCTTGACGCAGTTGGTTGGCGATTGTCTCAAGTTTTTGGATGTTGGTGATAGGTTGATGAACCGACATAGCAGGTTAAGTCAGGCTAAGATAAGCGGCAGTTTTGGAGTTTTGAAGTCTTGGGTGAGCCGGAATTTAAATCTTATGATCCTCCGACCGCTTTAACCAAAGCCTGGTATTGATCAGCGACATTATTGGTCTTGAAAAGACCGCTCCCAGCTGTCACTCGATCCGGCAGATCCTGTGACTTCAAAACGTATGATAATGTCTCAAGGTTAACTCCGCCGTCGATCGCAACGGTATCATTAAATCCATCTTGACGCAACTGACCAATTTTTTCCAGCGCCTTGGGAATAAAGCTCCGGCCTTGAGCGCCCGGCACAACCGTCATAACCAGCACCACGTCAAGCCAGGCAATGTAAGGCTCAAGCTGGCTGACCGGGGTTTCGGGATTGATTGCCAAACCCAGTTCGCTATGGCGGTGCTGGCGCCGGATCCGGGCGACCAGTGATTCAGACAGCCCAGGGGACTCGACATGCATAATGATCGCCTCAAAACCAGCTGAAAAATAAGGGTCGACCAACGGGCCGGGCCGGCTAACCATCAAGTGAGCCTCTAGAATCGGCTTGGGCGCGAGGGTTTTGAGATAGCCGGCAAAATCGTCGAGTTGGACTGTCCGGCCGGCGACAAACTGACCATCAATCACGTCTATTTGAATTCTCTTAGCCAAGCCTTTGACTGATTCAATTTTCTGACGAAAGGCCTTAAATTCAGACTCTAAAATGGCGGGGATAATTTCCATGATTAGGATCGCTTGGCCTTAAGGCTCGATCTGCTTAATTCTTCTAACCCTTCGCTCAATTGACTCAAAGGGCGTTTTGATAAAACTCATCACTATTGATTCGAGCTGATCTTTGCTAACAAAGTCAACCGCCAGACACATAACATTGGCGTCGTCGTGCCGGCGGATCGAAGCGGCCAGTTCCCGACTCCAAGCCGAACCGGCCCGGACACCCTTAACTTTGTTGGCGGCAATGCAGATGCCTTGGCCGTTGCGGCAGGCGACTATCCCTAAACTTCCTGGCTGGGCGGCCACCGCCTGGCCGACCGCCCGGCCAAACTGGGGAAAGTCAGTCGGCTCGGCTGAATTAGTCCCTAAATCCTGATACTCAAAACCGAGCCGATCAAGTATTTTCTTGATCGCCTGCTTTAGCTCAAAACCGGCGTGATCGGTCCCTAAAAAAATTTTCATAACTTAAAAAAGTTAAAACTCTGTATATATTAACAACATAATCGGGTCAAGGTTTGGGTTTTATAAAATCCGGCTCACTTGGCCATTCTGGTCCAGTTCGACAAAATGCTTGGCCTGACCGGATCGAAACTCGGGACACTGGTTTTCGGGCTGATTATCAACTTCGGGCAGACGAGGCAAGTGGACCACATCAACCACCCATTCGGGCAAGCCCGGGATTAATCCAAGACACGGCCCGCTTGAAAGATCAACTCCGGATTGCTTAGCTTGGGCAAACAGCCGGCCCGCCTCCTGGCTGACTCTTTGATCCAAAGGCAAGACCGATTGCGCGGGAGAAGACTTATCTAAGACAAACCGAAGACGTTTGAACCAGAATGCCGTCCCAAGAACGAGAACGCCAACTAACACGAGCCCCAAGGTGACCTTCATACCATGAAGGCTAGATTAAAATTAGGTCTGACGCAAGCTTGGCTTGAAAGTGCGGCCGGGAAAACATGATCCCGGCGGGGTGTCTGGTCCTAACGTACCAGTCGAGATCGGGGCGAGTTGATCTCTTTGTGTCCGCGCTGGCTCACTTTAAGCCGATAGTCAGCGATCGCGCTTGAGTCAAGCGGCAGATCAAAAGTTACTTGACCGACTTGGGTCAGTTCGTCTTTTGACTTAGGTTTATTACAGCCGCTTTTAAGTTCTCCAACCCAGACGGTGACAGTCGTGCGCAGGCCTTGAGATGACTTTTTAAGCTCAAACACGGCCGCCTCATCGGTCTGACCTTGAAAGGTTAGTTTGCCCGATAAAGTCTCTACTAATTGATCTAAACTGACTAGTTCTTTTTCTTTAAGAAAAGACGAAAACTCGGGATCCCAACCGACAAAACCTAGAGCAGGCTTGGTCCCTTTTTCGCGGGGCAGGTTCAATCGAGCCTCAATCGAACTGTCTGTGGCGGTTTTTTCGAAAAAACTGTCGTCATCCTCCTGGGTACCAACCGGGGCGCTAAAACCGATCATGGCGTAAGCCTTGTTAGCCAGATAACCCTCTGTTTTGAACAAAACAGCGAGACAGCGATTCTGACTGCTAGAATTGACGGCCGAGACGAAAAATGATACCGGCGGAGTGAGGGTCCGGGTAACCGTTTGACCTGACTTGGTGGTCTCTTGGCGCGAGTAACGGTCAAAGTTAACCAAAGGCTGGCTGTCGTGACAGGCGGTCAGGGTAACATCAACTCCATCGGCACTGATTGTCTCGTTTTTAGGCCCAGAACAGTCGTTCTTTTGAGGAATCGGGATTTGAAAATTATAACCGCCGCCCAGACCTTGAATCAAACCAAACCCGCCGATCGCACCCAGACCCAGGACCGGCGAAACTGGCGGGAGCACGATCGCTTCGATTGTACTGCTTCCGCCGCTAAAAACCGCTCCCAGGCTCAAGGCTAAAACAAAGACGCTGACCGCGATCGCGCCCTGAATTGTTTGACGTTTATGCCAGGGGTTTTTATGCCAAGATTTTGGAACAGAGTCCATCAACCTCCTTTTATTAAATAAGTTTTAGCTAATTCGCTAATATAATAGGATAATAATAACCCTCTTGACTAGATCATAATACACGCCAAGTCCAGAACGCAAGAGGCGCCAGTCTTGCTGCCAGTCACAGGGCAGATTAAAGTCGAGTTTATGATTTAGAAGCGGGGTAAGGATTATGACTTGCCGCTGGATCAAATAATCGCTAGGCTAAGACTATGACTCAAGATCGCTTGGACGCGCTGGTGATCGGCGCCTCGGCCGCCGGCGTGGCGGCCTCGATTTATTTGGCCAGACGCAAGCTCAACTTCAAGTTAATTTCCCAGGATCTTGGGGGCGAGGTCGCCAAATCCGGCCTGATTGAAAATTATCCCGGTTTTGTCAAAACCGACGGGATCGCTCTGACTGAACTGTTTCGCCAGCAGCTTGAAGCCAACCAAGTCAAGCCCGAGCTCGGGCTGATCGTCTCAACCATCACAGCCGAGCCAGCCAGCCAATCAAGCGGGCCAACCGGTTTTCGAGTCAAGGCAACCCGGGCGAGTGAGCCGATTGAGTACCGCTCGAGAGTGGTTATTGTAGCGACTGGTGTTCATCCGCGCCAACTGGCGGTGCCGGGCGAAACAGATTTGCGCAACAAAGGCGTGTCCTACTGCACGGTCTGCGACGGACCGCTCTTTCGGGCCAAAACAGTCGCGGTCGTGGGCGGAGGCAACAGCGCGCTCGAGTCAATCATTATGATGTCCTCACTCGCCCGCAAGGTTTACTCGATCAACCTCAACCCGGAGTTCAAGGGCGAGCAAGTGTTGATTGATCAAGTTAAAAAACTCAAAAATGTTGAGCTGATCAGCCGGGCCGCGACCAAGCGGATCACTGGCCAGAGTCTGGTTGACGGGCTTGAGTACACTGACCAGAATGGTCAGACCAAACGGATCACCGATCTGCAAGGGATTTTTATCCACATCGGGTTTATCCCCAACAGTCTCTTGGTGAAAGAGCTGGGTGTGGTTTTGGACAACTACAATCAGATCAAAATTGATCGGTTGGGCCGGACGAGCCTGCCGGGTGTGTTCGCCGCGGGCGATGTGACAGATCTGCCTTACCAACAGATCGGGATCGCGGTCGGCGAAGGCATTATCGCCGCCCTAAGCGCGATCGGACACTTGGATTCGGGCCGCTAAACCGCTAAACCAATTGACAATCGACTCGGTTTTGAAGACAATTAACTCAACAAATAATTTTAGCCGGACTTTCGGTTTAAGTATTTTGTCTCTTAATTATCAATGAGGGAAGATGGCGCTAAAAGAAAAAACTCTTAACTCAATCTACGGCCTTTTGGCTGTGTTTGTGGGCCTACCGTCTTTTTTGGGTCTGTACTCACTCTTGACCGGCCTGGGTCCGTCTTTAACAATTACAGCAGACGAATCCGAACCAGTTTTCTCTCTCAATTGCACCCCAATTCAAGTACCTGTCGATGAAACGGGCCATTGCGCTCTTGTAATAAGCGGCCAACGAATTCCAGCAGTATCACAAGTCGAGTTTTCATCTTCAAATTCGGATGTGCTTGCGGTTGGCATTGACAACGCACAAAACCCGACCCAAGCAACAGGCAGGTACCGCGGAGGGAGCCCAGGGCAGGCCCAAGTATTAGCTAACATAACATATCTTGTTAAGTTCGGGTCTGACTTCATAGAAACTACTACTCAAGCCAGCTCCCCTATCACGGTCACACCCTCGGTAACAGGCAAGACCCCAAGTCCAACTCCCAGCTCTAGTCCAGCTTCCAGTCAACCAGCAGGGGCCGCCAGCCAGCCCAACCCAGACGACAACAACCTTCAGATTAAAATAGAAACTCCCAAGGTTAACCTACTGGGTTCTAGACGGGGCAAACTCTGGTACAATGGCCCACCAATCAAAGTACAATATTTGAATTCGGGTTCAGTCGTACTGCCGCCGCCCAATCCCACAAGCGTCGGTCTTGAACCTTCGGACTATCCAATAGTCCTCACCGCCTCATTCCAAAAAAACGGCTCGTCCAGATTAACCCAAAACAAAGACAAAAGATACGCTCTTAGTCCAACCAATCTAGTTCTCTCGTCCCCGGATGAGGGTGATGCGATATTTGAGGTAAAATGCGAACAAAAAATAGTCCTTTGGGTGCCAATAGAATGCCCCAACACAGGGCCGAGCAGTACAACCCGAACCAGCTCAAGCCCAACTCCCTCGAGCGAGACTGACCCTACCCACGACCAAGATGGTCACCACCACAACCCCGGCTCTGGCGATCAGGCCAAAACCGGCGACAATAATCACAATGATGCTGAAGTTCACTCAGATTTTACGGCCAGTGCCAGTCCGATCGATCTAACGTTCAAGGCACAGCTTCGGGCCGGTAATTTAATCCTTACCCCTAGTACTGGAACTGTTACGTACCAGTTCACACCAGCCCTGACACAACTCCCGGGCAACGGCACGCTAACCGGTCAGGTGACCGGCATCATTAATTGCTCTGGACTGGCATATTCTATAGTCAGCTTTAGCAGTCTAAAACCTAGCCCGCCATTCCTTCAAGCTGCAGTCGAAGTTAGGATTAATAGCAGCCAAAATACTCAACTCCAAAACTGCCTTAATCGTAATCAACCTGTGACAATCAATTTCACTACCGGTTTTGTGGGAACAAACGCTTACGATCATAGATGGACTTTGACTATCACAAAATAAATCTAAAATGAGTCGAAAAATTATTTTCAAGGCCACGTTCTGGTGGGCGGTCGGGCTGGTTGTTTTCGCGATCCTGACGGTCGTTTTTTCCCGCGTCCGGCTGACCGCTCGGGTTGACGCGGATCAGCTTTGGCGCGCCGGTCAGACTTTCACGCCCGGAGTCGAACTAACCGACGAACTACCCAACGAAGATAATTTTAATTAAGGTTAACTAAAGATAGTCGCGCCACCCGCCAGACCAGTTAATCCTGGCCGGCGGTCTGATCGGTCGACAAAACCGGCCCGATTTGGCGCACGTTTAAACCTGGGCCAAGGACCATCTGATCCAAAATCGGCCCAAACTCTGGCCGCTGAACCAGTAAGCGAACTGGGTCGCCCGGGCTGGTCCGAACATTGCCAATGCGGTAAAACCCTTGGTTCTGACTAATCGTCTGAGCAATCAGGCGGCCGTCTTGGGTCAAAACCTGGATAAACGCGCCAGCTAGGCCTTGGCCTTGATCGTCCAACACTCGGCCAGTTAGCTCAATTGTGCCGGATGAAGGACTGGCATGTGGCTGTTTAACCAAACCTGATTCTGATAAGACCAAAACTAGGACAACCAAGACCAGGGATATCAAGGCCGGTCGGCTGAATCGTATCACCTAAACATCATAAATCTGACCCAAGCCCGAGCGCAAGCTGATCGAAAAATAAATCTCTATCACGGCTTGATTTATGATACGATTATACAGAAAGGACTGATCGCACTTTAACAAAAAGGAGGTTGCAATGTCCGAGTCGCATGCTTTTTTACCTATTGAACTTTTAATGAATACTAATGAGGAATCGCATTGGTATTCTCTCTTGGTCCAACTGTGTCAAAACCAAAGTTACATTAGAGTAGAATTACTGCCCGACCAGATTCAGGCCGAGCTGATCTGGACTACCTTCGCCAGTCGAAAAATTTCGGACAAAGCAACATTTAAACTCCAAGTCAGATTAAACAAAGAGTTGCAAACAATCACCATTGCGGCCCAGACTATCGCTGGAGTGATTTATGGCGACTCGATCCTCGACTGCTTGAACCGCGTTATAGAAGAGTTATGCCAAAAGTTCAGAAATAAGATATCAGCTGACTCTTTCAAAATCGTAAACGGCGGAGTGATCAAGCCACCAAAACATTCAGGAGGTTCTAGTCATGAATATCCCAGATGAGGGTTCTAAACAGCCGGATTGCTGGCTGTTTGTGTTGCCACTCGGTAAGACAACTATTGTTGAAAAACTTGAAACAATGGCTCCATGTCTTGGGAATCATCAATCCAACGATCAATACTATGACTGTATTTGGTTGTTCGTCATGCCGGGCGAACTAGCCAGACCCAAGAAACGCCGGCCAAGAGGTCAGCGCCGCCGAGACCGCCAAGCCTACCCGGGTCGGGCAAGCGGGACTAGTTCTGGCGACAGCTAGCCAGTCTGGCGACGATTCAAACGACTATTTAGATCAGACTGAATCAGAAATTCCAAGCAGAAAAGTGGGTTAAGTCTCAAAGGACTCAATACAATAGCGCCTGTTTTTCAAAAAACGTGAAACCGGACCGCCTGGATTCCCGCCTGGATTCCCGCACAATTCTAGGCCGATTTAGGCCGAGCCGAGCCAGAGCAGCGCCAGCGCTAAAGATCAAACAGTTAGAATACTAAACATTAAATATTCTGATATTCTTGAGAATATCAGAATGTCTGGTGATCATGATTTACGTAATCATGATTTAAATAACTTTCAACTCTCAACTATTACTGACTGTATTATTATTGACCGTTATAGCTAAGAGGTCCCGCGCGGTTTGAAAGTTCCGCGCGATCCCGCCCGGCTCGCCCCTAGGGCCAGCCGGGTTTTTAGCTGGGGCGAGACAATCTGAAACTCAAACAATCTAAGCGGCCTTCAAGTTCCGCCCAACCTCGGGCCAATTAACGACGTTCCACCAGGCGGAGATGTAGTCCAGCCGCTTGTTTTGATATTTCAAATAGTAGGCGTGCTCCCAAACATCCAGTCCCAAAATCGGGGTTTGGCCAACTGACAGGGGCGAATCCTGATTGGCGGTTGAGTTGACCGCCAAAAGACCGTTTTCGCCCACCACCAACCAGGCCCAACCCGAGCCAAATCGGCTGACCGCGGTCTCGGAAAATTCTTTTTTAAACTCTTCGAAACTTTCAAAGATATCCTTGATCGCACCCAATAACTGGCCGCTTGGTTGCCCGCCGCCGCCTCTGCCAGGTGGAGCCATGGTCTTCCAAAACAGGCTGTGGTTGGCATGACCCCCGCCCATGTTGCGCACGCCGGCGCGGACTGACCCGGGCAAGGCATCTAAATCGCCAAGCAATTCCTCGATCGATTGGCCGGCCAGATCATCATGATCTTTCAAGACGGAGTTAAGCTTGTCAACATAGCCTTGGTGGTGCTTGGTGTGATGGACTTCCATGGTCTTGGCGTCGATGTGGGGCTCGAGGCTGTCGTAACTATAGGGTAATTTGGGTAGTTCAAATGGCATTGAGGCTCCTTTCTTTAGATTAGAAAATAGATAGTACATTTAAGTGTGCCAAATCAAATCACAAATCGCAAGTTTCGCTAGGGCTAACTAGTCAACTGACGATCTACTCCGACGATCAAGAAACTTAGAAGCGGCGAGCACGAGGCTCACCGCTTGGTTTGTGGTCGCGTCCAATACATGTGTACGAGATGCTTCTAAACCGCTTGAAAGGAACTTCTTTCCAAGCGAACCAATTCTAATGGCCCCAAGTATAAGAATCAGGAATCAACACAATACCAGGTTTGTCCACAAAACAGAGTTTTGGATCTTTAATCATAAGATTACAAGCCGTAATAATAGGCAGCGGACATGTGTTTGGTTCACAATGGCCCCCATTTTGCTTGCAGGGCATAAACTGATCCAAGGAGGGGTCTCCGAACGTAACCTCTTTTTTAGCGTGGGACATCGAACATCCTCCTTTCTGAAAGTTCCGCTTTCTCCAAGATTCACTCAATTAAGCTGCAATTACTTGAAATCAGATCTGATGACTAATGACTAATTGTCAAAAAAACAAAAAACTACCGATCAACGGTAGTCGTGGTTTCCCATAAAGGCCGATGGGCGTATCGGTCCCCGTGATCACCGTTGATCCAGGGCGAGCTGTCGCACCGTCTCCCTCATGGGTCGGTTGCCGGGCCTTCAACGGGCTCGTTCCCTCAGGCCACTCTTGATATTGATAGTAAGTTGTAAACTACAATCAGCATAGCGATTTTTGCGAATTTGTCAAGCCGGTTCGCCCGAGCTCAACTCTTGGCTAGCCAGCCTGACTCAAGTTGCCAGATAGCCGGCGGTCAGGTATGATTAAAATGAAATATATGCTGGCTCAAATCATTTTGTTTTCTCTAATCGGCGGGGTGTTTTCTCTAATCGGCGGAGTGCTGGTCCTGGCGCATCAAAAATTAACCGAGCGAATACTGATTCACTTGGTTACCTTTGCCGCCGGGTCGATGCTCGGGGCGGCTCTGCTTAATCTTTTACCCGAAGCGATCGAGTCCGGTCAAGATTTGGGTCTTGGAATTGAAAACATCTCGATCGCTATCTTAGTCGGAGTGGTCGCCTTTTTTGTACTCGAGCGAGTATTGCTTGGCTTCCACGCCCATCCCCAAAAAGACGACTGGCCCGAGAGTCACATTCGTAAAACGCCGATTTTGTTAGTTATTGGCGACTCGATTCACAACTTGGCCGATGGAGTGGCGATCGCGACCGCCTTTTTAACCAACCCTTCGCTCGGTATTGTGACCGCTCTGGCTGTGGCGGCACACGAGGTGCCGTCAGAAATCGGTGAGTTTTCGGTCATGCTCCAAGCCGGTTGGCCTCGAACTAAGGTGTTCTGGGTGAATTTAATTTCCGCTTTTGCGGCCACGGTCGGGGCGCTCTTGACCTATTTAGCTCGAGACTCGATTGACAGGTACGTCCCTTGGGCGCTCGCCGGCGCGGTCGGAATGTTTATCTACATTGCCGCCTCGGACTTGATTCCGGAAATTCACCACCAAACGCGCCAAGACAAAGCGAGCCATGTGGTCACCCTTCTGGTAGTTGGTATTGTTGTGGTTGGCCTGATCGGTCGATTTGTCAAGTAACGTCCGGCCGGACGCTACAATAATAGTATATTGGTATATAATCCAGCTAAGCAATAAAATTTGGCAAGGATACGATCTTATGTGTCCCATATATACCCGAACGGGTGACCAAGGAAAATCCAAAATGCCCGGCCAGCGGCGTTTGTCCAAGGACAGCTTGGTGATCGAAGTGGTCGGGACACTCGATGAACTCAACTGCGCCTTGGGTTTAGCCCGAGTGTTCGGCCTGCCCAGTCCGCTGGCGAAAATTGTCGAGCCGATCCAGCACCGACTCTTTGACATCGGGGCTTATATTGCCGACAGCCAGCGCTACGATACTGCGCCAAAAACCAAACCAGTTAGCCAAACCGAAGTGCTGGCGTTTGAGCAGATAATCGATCGACTCTGGTCAGGCCTGCCGGAACTCAAAACTTTCATTATTCCCGGGGGCAGTCAAGCCAGTGCCCATCTTCATCAAGCTCGAGCGATTAGTCGTCGGCTCGAGCGTCGACTGATCAGTCTGGACAAAAAAACAAAACTCAAAAATAGAGCCTTGATGCGCTGGTCCAACCGCTTGAGCGATCTCTTGTTTGTCCTGGCCCGGACTGCTAATATTAAAGGTAAATCAATCAAGGAGGTTAAGTGGCGCAAGCAGACCGCACCAAAAATTTAACCCTAGCCGAGAGGCTGGTTGAGGATAGTCTATACTTGAGTGTGGTTTTGCTCGGAATTTTTTTGGGCGGTTTAGTGGTTTGGTCCGGCCTTAAGAGCGCCTTGTCCGGTATCCAAGCCCAAGCCGATGATCTGGCGCGCAGTCGAGGTTTACCTGGCACCACCAAGGACTCTGTCAAAGGAACGACTTTGCTTTTGAAAGACCCTGATTCTTATGAACCAGGCCAGTTGCCGCTTTACTATGACAACGGCACAAACTATGTTGAGCCTGACCCAGACTACAGGCTGATCGGGCCCGATCGCCCGGCCGATAATTCTCTCTTGGAGGACGAGTTCGAGCGGTCAAATTGAACTAACCTTAACCGGCGCCAGCGGTCGTCTTTAAGTTGCCAGAACTCCAGGCCAGTTGCCTGGAATATTTTATGGCTAAAGTTTTGGTTGATCAACTGACTGATCTGGGTTCGCTGTCTCGAATTTTTGATTTTGGCGATCGTTGTGTGGACCAGGAACACTCGATCTCGAGTCGGCCGCTCGGTTGTAATCTCTGGGATCGCTCTGGTGGCTAGTCGGCCAACCAAGTCGGTCAGACACCGGTTGAATTTGAATCCTAAAACGAGCTGGTCTTTGGCCGGAAAAGTTGGTCAACACCAGTTATTGTCAGGGTCAAGGATCGGCTTGGAGTATATTTTTTGAGCAGTTTTACAACTCGCATCAGACTTGTTTTGGGGTAAAACAGCCCTACGAGCGTTAGATGGGCCCTTGCCCACTGGAAGCCGGCCTGATTAAATTTTGCCCGCATTCTATTTCTATTTGTATTTCTATTTGGACGAAATCCTTAGGTTTCGCTCTGGCTAGATTGGCCGAAGTATTTAATGATTTTGTCTATTTCGGATGGTGTTTAATGTCGACAGTATCTAATCGGTTTAGCGGTTGACGGCGAGGGTGGGGCGTGGTAATTTGAGTGCAATTATGCCAACCATTACTATCCCTA
>CAYZGQ010000010.1:0-26185 GCA_964478135.1 uncultured Candidatus Saccharibacteria bacterium | reverse complement strand
GGATAGAGTATACCCTTATCCATTTTTGTAAACAACGCTAGTATATCTTACAGCAATACGAAATCTTTAATCCGTAGGGCGGCTTGGTACGCCTCCTGGCATTCTGTTATGGTAAATTCAGGGTAATCGCCAGGATAACGAGTTTCAACATAGTAACGATTCAGCCATTTGTTGCGAAAGAAAACAGCCAGTGCTTGGGGCACCGTTTGCTAGTACGGCTTTGGTTGATAATTCGTCTTCAGAGGCCTTACGAAACCAGCTTTGATACCTATTTGTTTGATTTTTTATCATATAAAACTTTGCCTTTCGTCATAACATCTCTTATGAAAAAATCGTCCATATTTTCATCAACTGCTTGGGGCCGATAGACGACGATGTCCATAGGGATTGTTCTGGGGAAAAGTGATCCATCAATCTGCCTGGCTGTTTGGCGAGTATTTTCGGTTTCTTTGACAATGAACAAGTCAACATCGCTGTCGGGGCCTGGCTTGCCCCACGCATACGAGCCAAACAAAATTATCTTTTCCGGCTGGAATTCTCGAGCAATCTTATCTGCATATCCTTGAATTTTTTGTTCTGTGTCTAGTTTTATCACCATGTTTATACTCTACCAAAACTTCTAGCCCTTGACAAGCGGCAGAGAGAGTTAAAGTGGAAGTAGGCGAAGGGAAAAATTTTCGCTGGGATAAATTAACAAAAGATTACACCTGGTTCAATCGCCAAACTCACTTTATCAAGCGCCCTGACAGCGCCGTAATGTTTAGAAACGTTGTCGACTGTAATCATCGGTCCCATGCTTAAAATCCAAGATTCTGTTTAACTAGGATTACGCTGGCTCGGTCTGGCCTGATTTCTTTATTTATAATCAAAATCTTAGAAACATTGCTATGCACTCCATAAGCCTTTTGGGCGCGAACGTCCTCAAGCGGTAAACTATACTCGTATATTCTTTTAAAGCCATTGTCTAAATCTATGACAATTTTTTGCGCGCCAATCACCCAAATAACTTTTTCGGCGCTCGAGGCATAACTTGCTAATTGACTGCCACTATTTGAGGCGATGAGGAGCTGGCCGTTTTGGGTGACAGCGTGGACGCTGCCAATGGCAATTTCAGGCGCGGAGCCCAATCGACTCATCTCCCGGCCTTGGGTTTTACGATCCATACTATTCAATTTGGCGCGAATTGATTGGTACTTACCAGATTCATTGATAACTTTAGGAATCCCCAAGGCCTCGAGCGTCATTGAGCTCATGGTAAATACTTCTGATCCTTCAACCACTAAATCAAGCACCGCTTGCTTGGCTTGATCAATTTTATCAGCGACGGTGGCAGCGATGCCGTTTTGCTTCAGGGCTTGGACGGTTTTTTGAATAACTTCGTCAGTTGGCATTTGGGCGTATTTTGGATTTGGTTTCATAGGGCCTCCGATAGTTACTTTTTATTACGGCTGCGCCAATGATAGCATTGCTCGGCACAGTTTAAGGTAATTTTTTGAAGTATTTTTGAAAGTTGTTGCAGTTCTACATCTGATAGATTGGCAAATAGCTTGGCCATTTTTTCACGATGGAATTGCTTCATTTTCTTAAGGTGATCTTTAGCTTTATCAGTTAACCGAACGCGAACAATCCGTCGGTCATCGGTATCATCAAATCGTTCAGCTAATCCTTTGGCGATCAATCGATCGAGAAATTGGGTAACAGCTCCGGGAGTGATATGGAAGCATTCGGCTAATTCTTTAACTGAGATCCCATCTTCGCTCTGTCCAATACAAAACAACATCTTGAGATGCGGCATGCCGACGCCGAACTCGGCAAACAATGGACCGTGGCCATGGTGAAACGAACCACGAAT
Source organism: uncultured Candidatus Saccharibacteria bacterium (assembly GCA_964478135.1). Lineage (GTDB taxonomy): Bacteria > Patescibacteriota > UBA1384 > GWA2-35-9 > CAYZGQ01 > CAYZGQ01. The sequence goes on along the minus strand of CAYZGQ010000010.1, from coordinate 24,333 downwards.
CTTGGCCATGGTTTGCAAAATGTCTTCGGTAAATTGTTGTCGATTTTTGTTCATTGATTTAGATGTTAAATGATTTAGTAACTAAAACATTATCACGATAAAAATGTTTGTCAAGTATTAAAAAATCGAGACCGTTGGAAAGCAACATTACCCGAAAATGTCATCGCGAGCGCGGCGTGGCGATCTCGTTATACCTGGAAGGGATGGCTTCTCCGCCGATTCGGCGGATCGCAATGACAGTAAGAAACGTTTTTCAACGATCTCTAGAATCGTGTCTAAATAACCTTCGGAATCTCAATTTTTCCGCATCGCGTCGGCCACGACGGCAACAACCATAAGGAGAACGCCCAGCCACACCAGTTGCAAGCCAGGGATAAGGGTGGCCAGCAGCAACCCAAGCCCCAGGCCGAACAAACTGTGCATGACCACATGCGAGGCAAAGCATGACTTTAGTTTGTCGTTTATAAAACTCCTTTCTTAAAAATGACCTACGAACCAAGTAGACATCGACCAGCGGCTTGCTTTGACTCTACTTCATTGGGTTCGATTTTGCCTGCTCGAATTTGCTCAAAGCGCTCGGCACCAAAAAAATCTTTAAGACAATCTTGCTTATCCTTGGGCAAGCTTTCGATAATTGCTGGCTGACTTTTGTTTTCGGTGCTCATTAACCCTTCTGGTAGGCCGATGACATTCGAGGCGGCTTTTTAAAAAATCTTGTTCGGCCCGATAATAAGAACCATCACAATGCCACCCAAAATCACCAAACCAATCCATAACCAAACTAGTTGGTTCCAAAAGATGATGAATTTGAGCATTATATCACCAAACCCAAATTTGACACGATAACTGGCGGTGGCGTCTGATCCATTAATTCTATAACAATTTATAGATATCTGTCTCTAAAGACAATCTTGTCAACTAGAGCTGTGGCCACTGATAAAATCAAATGCAGTGGTTTTTTTGTGGGCGAAAATTATTTGTTCAGTCGGTCTTTGATCGCCTTCCAATACAAAAGGGTTTTGCCCATTTTCTCGAGTTGCCTGAAGTAAAATTGATGGATTGTTTTGATATCACCCCGAACAAGGTGAACTTGAGCAAATGGTAGCTTAGTGCCGCGGTAAAAAACCTCAGCGAGCATGATTTTTTGGAGAGTAATACCAAATTTTGTTTTCACTGCCGGGAGTAATCTTTTTAAGGCAAATTTTTCGGTCAATAAAAAGAAGAGATCGACCAAATCTTTTGGCTCATTTCGATCAGTGGACGCAAATAACTTATTAGCGGCAATATCCAACAAGCTGTCAATTTGTAGGCCAGCCAATTTTCGACGCTTCTGAAGCGGCTTAAACTGATAGTGCGCAAACTCGATTTTGAGAATGTCCTTTTTTAGGGGTATCACAAACCGATAGCGATCCTGAACATGCTCATAGGCCGCTTCCTTGGTACCAAGCTTGTTTTCAATTTCTTTGACAAAATGAGTGACAGCCAATCGGTCAACTGGCTGGTCGCTAAAAAAATCGAGGTCTTGAGATTGGCGATGGCGGAGGTAAAACTCAGCTAACGCCGTGCCGCCAGTCAAATAAAAAACGTTCACCAATTGCTTATGCTGGCGCAGAAAATCTAGCACAAGCTGCTGCTCATTGGTTAAGATTGTTTTTTGGGCCATAGTAAATTCCTGAACATTGCTTTGCGCTGCGGATCAACTTTGACAAATCTCCAGTACTTTTTGAGTTGGGTGGCATTAATTTTTTCTCCGGGTTGTAGGCCATAGTTAATCTGACGGGTCAGTTTCCAAATAATATATTCTTTGCCACGCCGCCTGATTTTTTTTGAGTTGTAGTCCCAGATAAAAACCATAGAGTCCGCCTATCAATAGTTTACCAGAAAAGATAATCTGGATCAAAGCGAGAACAGGGGACCATTGAAAAACATCGATTTTGTAGTCATTTCGACGGCGGGGGGGAAATCTTGACATCACCAGGTTACGGGATTGCTCGCTTAACGGATCGAAATGACTTATTCAACGGTTTCACTTTATCGTGTGGTAAAAACGTTCTTCGCGTACCAAGATCTTCTTTCATATATTTAGGATAGAAAAAAGTAACTTCACAGAGATTCGGCTCAATTTTTTGAAGTACTCTTGCAATGTATCTATCAAACGTGGATTGGAACAGTATGGATTATAAGATACGGTCAATTTTCCGATGTTTTCAACAATTTCCCGAACTCTTTTTTCACCTTTTCCAGTTTTGGGTTGATGACGATTTGGCAGTAGGGGGCGCTTTTGTTGCGGGCATAGTAATCTTTATGGTAATCATCGGCCTCAAAAAATTTGTCGAGCGGTTTTATTTCGGTCACTACTGGGCGACCTTTGGGCGATGATTCATTGATATTTTTAAAAAACTGTTCAGCCGTTTTTTTCTGTTCCTTATTCGTGTATAAAACAATCGAGCGATACTGGCTGCCAACATTATTGCCTTGGCGATTTTTGCCGCTTGGTCGTGGGTGGCGAAAAAAACGGTCAGCAAATTTTATAGGAAATTTCTTCTGGGTCAAATCCAATTTTAATCACCTCGGCCTGACCGGTGCGGCCAGTTGAGACATGTTCGTAGGTCGGTTTTTCGTATCACCCCAGCATAGCCGGGCTCAACCGAGTTCACGCCTTTTAACATCTTAAACACCCTCTCGGTGCATCAAAAATAACCGCCGCAAAAACCCCGACTGCTCGGTGATTTTTCATAGTGTCCAAAACATATCACATATCGTACAATAGAAAAAAGTTGTGCGATGAATAAATATTTACTCTTTGGGATTGGGCTGGTAATTGTGCTCATCGTGGCTGGAGTCGGATTTTTTGTTGTGAGAAAAAGTGCTCGACCAATAAAATCACAGATTTTCAATCAGCTGATCGCCTCGGACTGTCCTAACCGACCGCTCTTTACTGTCCCGCCGATTGATCCCAAAGATTTTTTGACTATTATTCCCCTTGGCAACTTAAGCCCGCCGGATCATATCATCCCAACAGATCACATTTACTTAACTGTCAAAGATAATAATAAAATTGACCCGACTAAAGCTGTGCCAGTTATGGCGCCTGGGGATATCACCATCACTCGGATAAGCCACAACACCGCGCTCAAAAGCGGCAAGGTGTTTAGCGACGACTATGCCATTGATTTTTCGCCGTGCAAGGATGTGCGCGCCAACTTTGGCCATGTGACGAAATTGTCAGACGAACTTAAGGCGGTGTTTGACAAGGCTAGCCCCGGCTGCCAAAGCCACAATCCTCGGCCAGAGGATAAATATAGTTACTGCAATGCCGATGTGTCGTATAAGTTGTCAGCCGGGGCCGCAATCGGCGAGGCCGGCGGCGGCACTTCAACCGGCCTGGATTGGCGCTTGGTTGATCGGCGAAGTATGCCACTTGTCTGGGCCAATCCTAAGCGTTATCGCGACGACCAGTTCCACTTTGCCTGTCCGATTGATCTTTATGATCCTAAAATCAAAGCAGAATTATACGAGCGTTTTGGCGGCTACGGCGGCCAGAAACGAACTGTCGAGCCCCGTTGTGGCGAGGTTAACCAAGATAAACCAGGGACGGCCCAAGGCAACTGGATCAGTGGTGATGGTTTAATCGATCAGCCGGAGCAATGGTCAAAAACTTTGGCTCTTGTCCACGATAATGCCGATCCGACAATCGGGGTTGTTTCCATCGGCGGCGTCATCGGGGAGCCTACCAAAATCCAGTTCACCCCCAAACACGAGGGTACGCTCAACCGCGAGTTTGGTGAGGTATTGCCAGACGGAAAAATTTATTGTTACCAGGGCGAAATGCGCCGTGCCCAAGATCAATCCCAACCAGCCAATCTAGCTTTTAATCGAATTGAATCTCTCCAACGGGTTATCATCCAGCTAATTAGTGCTAACTCTATGAAAATCGAGCTACAAAATGGTTCGTGTTCAGACGAAGTTTCGTTCTTAAAACCAACCGTTTACCAGCGCTAAAAGTGATCCGTTTTTCTAACAAATAGCCAACTTCTGCCTGATATTTTTATTTTAATCAAGGCTATTTAAGAGTAGTCTTAAGGGTTTAAATCATTACTGATGATTAAAATTGACAAGCTGTCTCCTTTTTGCTAAAATTGACTAAAATCAATCATGCTAAAGATTCGACTGCAAAGGGCGGGCCGAAGAAATCTGCCAGACTACCGAGTAGTTGTCGCAGAACATACCGCTCCGGTTAAAGGAAAATTTGTCGCCAAGCTCGGTTACTACAACCCAAACCGAGCGACTTTTGTACTAGACAAACAAGCGGCTTTAAACTGGCTTGATAAGGGCGCCAAGCCTTCGGATAGAATGGCCAGACTAATGAAACATCTCGGACTCGAGCACAATTCAATAACGATACATAAAAGACCGGCTAGAAAGCCTAAAAAAGATCTCAAACAAGGGTTGGAAAAAGGGCCCATAATCAAGACTGACAAAAATCAAAAAATTGAGTCGTCAACTGACCAGTCAAAAACAAAAAAGGGTCTTGGCGGTTCTGAAGATGCCCAAGTGGCCGAACCCTCGACCACTGGGGCTTCTTTAGACGCGTCGACTGAAGAAGTAAAAACTCAAAACGAAACCAAGGCTAATCACAATAATACTACTAACTAAATAATTGGTCTTGGTCGCTAATCATTGGAGGAACAATGGCCCAAACCGATAGTGAATTTGTCGAATATATCGTTAAAGCAATCGTCGACAACCCGGATGATGTTAAAGTCAACCGAACGGTTGATGAGTTGGGAGTCTTGATTACTCTGTCCGTAAACGCCCTAGATATGGGCAAGGTGATTGGTAAAGAGGGCAATACTGCCCGGGCTTTAAGAACGCTCATGAGAGTTCTCGGAGCCAAAGCCAACGCCCGACTCAATCTTAAAATACTTGAGCCAGAAGGTGGACGGGTTGAAAGAGAAAGGGAAGGAGAATCAAAACAATATCAACCGGACAGGAAAACTGTTCAACCGGCTAAACAACCACCCACCCAATCTGATTCAATCGATCAAGTCAAACCGATCGAGGAGGAGAAGCCGACCGAGCTGGTCTAAATTACGACCGACTCAACCTACACCCGAGCTCAATCGCCAAGGCGCTTTTAGAGTTACTCTCGGGTCAGACGGAAAACTCAAAATTAAGCCAGAGTGGCTGTTTCATACCCCGAAATCATAGACGTTCAATGAAAACGGTCAAAACCAACCTTGATCTTGAGGCGCTTGAGCTAAAATTGAGTCAAAAAAGACTCAAGCGCAAAAGAGCCCCAAAAATTAAAACATCGGGCAAAAGCGTTTTTGATTTACGCCGGCTCATTGCTAAAGAAAAATAAATTTTCTGTGACGAACCAAAAAATATCTGGGCCTTCTGATTAAATGACGCTAGCTGATTCAAAACCAAAGCTTGTTGCGGTGGTTGGGCCAACCGCTAGCGGCAAAACCGGTCTGGCGGTGGCAATTGCCAAAAAATTCAATGGCCAGTTAATCAGCGCAGACTCAAGGCAAATCTACAAGGGAGCTAACATAGGGACGGCTAAAGATCGGAATTTTCCCCACCAACTGATTGACATACTCTCACTAGATGAACAGTTTTCAGTCGCGAGTTATCGCGAGCTGGCAATCGAAAAAATAACTCAAATCTCGGCCGATTCCAGATTGCCGATTTTGGTCGGGGGCAGCGGCCAGTATATTGAAGCTGTTCTATACGAGAAAACTTTTCCCCAAGTACAGCCGAGCGCTCGCCTGCGCTCAAGGCTCGAAAAACTGACGGTTGAAAACCTTTATCAGCAACTCAAGATTCTAGATCCGGTCAGAGTCAGGACTATTGACCAACACAACAAACGACGTCTCATTAGAGCGATCGAAATAGTTAAACTAACCGGCCGAGCCGTACCAAAGATTAACAAGAATCCTTTTTTTAATAGTTTGGTCTTGGGTCTGAAGAGGGAAAAAAGTGAACTCAAAAACTTAATCAGCCGGAGATTTGATAGCTGGCTTAAAAATGGTCTAATTGACGAAATCGTCCGACTTCGCCAGCAATTCGGTTCGGACCCGCTCGAGCGACTGGGGCTCCACTACCGTTTGGGACTCGACTTTTTAGACAGCCGAATCAGTCTCGCCGAATACTCGCGAAAATCCAAAAGTATAATCTACCGATACGCTTGCTCTCAAAAAGCCTGGTGGGCCAAAAGAGAGGTTATTTGGGTAAACTCACCCGATCAGGCTATAAAACGAGTTGAGAAATTTCTAAGAAGCGATTAGTTTGGGTAAAACCTCCAAGTTTTAAATTTCACTATGTCTGTCGCCAAACTTTACTCGGCCGCCGCGCTTGGACTCGACTGCTTTCCAATCGAGGTTGAAGCTGACACCACAACCGGTCTGCCCGGACTGACGATTGTCGGCCTGCCAGACAAAGCGGTTGAAGAGTCGAAAGATCGAGTTAAATCCGCCCTAACTAACTCCGGCCAAAGGTTTCCCAAACGACATTTAACGGTTAATCTTGCTCCAGCCGATGTCAAGAAAGTTGGCCCTCTTTACGATTTGCCGATCGCGATCGCGATCTTGCTCACAGACGGACAACTTGATGTTAACCTAAACTCTGGGCTTGATCTTGAAAAAACTATTATCTTGGGAGAATTGGCTTTGACAGGCCGAGTTAGATCGGTCAATTCAGTTTTGCCGATCGCCCTAATGGCTAAAGAACAAGGATTCACAACCTTGGTTGTGCCCAGACTTAATGCCGCTGAGGCTTGTGCTGTTGAAGGAATCCAAGTCCTAGCCATTAATCATATCAGAGAACTGATTGAGCAGATGCTCGGACTCAATAAAATCACTCCAGCTAAAAAACAAACTGTCTTGTCTAAACCCGACAATAAATATGAAATAGATTTTATCGATATCAAAGGTCAAGAAAGCGCTAAAAGGGCACTCGAGATCGCCGCGGCCGGTGATCATAATGTTTTGATGATCGGCCCGCCTGGCGCGGGCAAAACTTTACTCGCCCGGGCCCTGCCTAGCATCTTGCCAGACTTAACCGAGGATGAAGTTCTTGATGTGACTAAGATATATTCGATTGCCGGCTTACTGGCAGGATCAAGGAATTTAGTTACAACCCGGCCTTTTCGCTCACCCCATCACACTTCTTCGAGTATCGCTTTAATCGGCGGGGGTCAAAATCCCAGGCCAGGTGAAATTTCGCTCGCCCACAGGGGGGTCCTGTTTCTGGACGAATTGCCTGAATTTCCCCGAGCCACCTTGGAGGTTTTGCGCCAGCCGCTTGAAGATCATACTGTTACTATCGCCCGAGCGGTCGGTTCACTAACCTTCCCGGCTAAATTTATGCTGGTCGGAGCGTCAAACCCATGCCCGTGCGGTTATCTAAACGATACCAAAAAACAGTGCGTCTGCCTGCCCTCTCAAGTCGCGCGCTATCAAAAAAAATTATCCGGGCCGCTGATCGACCGGATTGATCTGCATGTCAATGTCGGACGCATAACACAGGAAAAATTAACTTCTACTCTGGTTTTAGAGTCTTCGAAAGATATTCGTTCTCGGGTCAATATAGCCCGATCAAATCAACTCAAACGTTACCTTGGATTAGCCCTTAAAACCAACAGTGAACTTAACGCCAAACTTGTTTTGCCCTTGTCAAGGCTTAGTCAAAAATCGAATGATTTACTCAAGTTAGCGATCGAAAAGTACCAACTGTCGGGCCGAGCCTACCATCGTGTTATTAAAGTCTCCCGGACGATTGCCGATTTGGACCAATCTGATACTATAGAATCAGCCCATCTGGCCGAAGCACTCCAGTATCGACCAGTGGAAAATTAGCCAATCGCCCAAGACTGATAGATCAAAGATATTGAGACCCTTAAAGGCTTGGCTTTTTTACGACTCAACAAGTTTACTTATCCTTAGATTAATAAAAATATATGCCTCATCCGATTGGTCCAAACATCCATCTTGACCCACTTCATCTTAGTTCCCTGCCGCTCCTGCCGGACGAAAGAGTAATTTTCGACACCCATCCGTCGGCGGTTTTGCTCTTGGTCCAGATTATTGGACTACTTACTATCTCCAGCGGGGTTGATCTGTCACTTTTTAAAAACAATCTGGTCACTGACCGAGCGCTTTTAGTTCTGCCCTTGGTCGCCGCCGCCTTTTTAAGCTTGGTTTTATTTACCGTCTGGGCAACTACGACCTATTTTGTAACTACCAGGCGGGTCGAGACGAGAAGTGGTATTTTTACAAGATCAGTCAGGTCAATCGCGACCAGAAACATCCAGGCTGTTTTGACCAAAGTCAATTTTATCGGACTTATCCTGCGCTTTGGTGACGTAGTTATACGATCAGCCGCCCAAGAAATTGTGATACAATTCAAATCGATTCACCGGCCGTTTGACAAGGCCGAGCAAATTGAGGCGGTTAGACCATAAAAAGAGTTTAGAACCAGACCAAGGCGTTTTGGTGCCAAGATAATTGAGTGAGACAAAAAGTAACCTAAAAATAACTAAAAAAGTGTCGCTAAGAGGTTTTAAAACAAGGGTCACGTAGCCAAGTAGTAAGGCATCGGTCTGCAAAACCGATATGCGTGGGTGCAATTCCCACCGTGACCTCAAAACTCAAATTTTCACCAGGGGGAACAAATTTTTACTCGGGTTCGACTCGGCCCAGTCTCATCGGTAAATTAGAAAAACTGATATGAAAATCTACGTTTTAGGAAGTACCAGTTTTATGAATGAAATGGTTGAGACGAGAAATCAACTCCGCATTTTAGGATTTGATGGTTGGATCCACCCTCATTACGATCTATTGGTCCGTGGTGAAAAACAAGACCATCTTGCGAGATTACAAAAAGGGGAAGGGGCAGCCTTGAAGCGAGAAAATAATTTTTTCCACGAGCATTACCAGAACATTTTAGTCAGTCATGCTATACTAATAGTTAACGGACAGAAACATGGAATCAAAAACTACATCGGCGGAAATGTCCTGATTGAAATGGGACAGGCATACGTCAATCACAAAAAAATTTTTCTTCTCAACGATCTGCCTTCGGGATTGCCCTATATGGACGAAATCGAGGCAATGGACCCGATTTGCTTAAAGGGTGACTTGACCAGGATTGAGAACTAAACTGCTCGCCTAGAATCAGAACTGTCTGATTTTAGAGTCATGAAGTCGTGCTTATTCTTAAACCCGGGAAATGAGCAATAGCGATCATATGACTCTGTCCAGTTTTGATATGGATAAATCTAACCTGTGGATTACTTTCTTGACACACCTGATCGAACCAGTTAGCCTTTAGGCAGGTCGATATCTTACAGGAGTAAATACTAAAGTAATTAATTTTTTTAGGAATCCAATGGCATATTCAGTCGTATCTAAAAAAACTGGTGAAACGTACTATCTCCACACACGCGAAGTGACACTGCGCGGTGGCCGCCTGCAAAGAATCTACTTTTTCGCCCGAGAGATTAAAGAGGGCGCGCTAGATTCTCTGCCCGACGGTTACGAAGTTATGGAAAACGTCCGAACCGGCTTGCCGATGCTCAAGCGCTCAAGCTGATCTGGACTCAAAAAGACGGCTCCATCTTGACGCCGTCTTTTTGATTGGTCAGAATAAAGTCACTTTTTTATGCTCGTATAATGAAGCGATCAGAACATTACTTTGCCTTCGCTCTCCTGCCGCTTGATTTTTTTAGCATAGTGGCCGCTTTTGTTTTGGCCTATCTTGTCAGAATACAGTCTGAAGTTATTTTTATCTGGGGTTTAAACCAGTATCTCCGTTTTGTGTTCGCGATCACCCCTTTTTGGATTTTGATTTTCGGATTGGCCGGCCTATACAACATTAAAAATACCCGACGCGGTTTTGATGAGTTTGCCTCGATCTTTCTAGCCTGTTCGGCTGGAATTATGCTGGTAGTTAGCTATGTCTTCCTATCAAGAATAGATTTCTTTTCACGTTTGGTTGTGATCTATACTTACCTACTCTCGATTTTACTAGTTACGCTTGGCCGAACGGTCGTTCGACTACTTCAAAGACACCTTTTACGCTGGGGAATTGGGGTTCACCGAGTTCTAGTTATTGGTCCGACTAAAACAGTCCGAGCTATCTTAAACCAGATTAACAGATCGAGTCGACTCGGTTATAAACTGATCAAGGTTATATCGGCCCAGAGTGCCGATCAGATTGAAAAAATTTATAGGCGTCAACCGTTCGATGATATTATAGTGGCTGACAGCCAAATTTCCGATCTCCAAATCGGAAGATTGATTGAGTTCGCCCACAGCCGCTCGATCGGTTTTAGAGTTGTACCCAACTTATATCGAGCAATGTCAGTCAATATTAACTATGTTATGCTTGGCTCGATACCAACTCTCGAACACCGAGCGACTCCGCTCGATGGCTGGGGTAAAATTATCAAGCGGAGTTTTGACATCATTGGTTCGATTTTTGGTTTAATTATTTTTTCACCGATATTTTTGTTCTGCGCCCTCGGTATTAAAATAAGATCGCCTGGACCGATTTTTTTTCTCCAAAAACGGGTCGGCCAACATGGTTTGTTCACTTTCGTAAAGTTTCGAACCATGCGCCAGGACGCCTACAAGGAGCATAAAAAGCTGATGCGTCAGCACGGGCCGGTCTTTAAGCTCAAAGAAGATCCGAGAGTGTTTGACTTCGGTCGTTTTTTAAGAAAAACATCGCTCGATGAGCTACCCCAACTTTGGAATGTCTTAAAAGGCGAAATGAGTCTGGTTGGACCTCGTCCGCCGATTCCAGAGGAAGTCCGCCAGTATAGTCCATGGCAGAGAAAACGTTTGAGAATAAAGCCCGGAATAACCGGGTTGTGGCAAGTGTCCGGCCGTGCCGATCTAGATTTCGATCAATGGGTTAGGCTTGATATTTACTATATTGAGAACTGGTCATTATGGCTTGATTTGCAAATCTTAATTAAAACGTTCTGGGTTGTTATCAAGGGAGTTGGGGCGTATTGATTATTTTAAACAAAAATGTCTATTAAGGCCGGTTTAAATCGGTCAAAAAATTACAGAACTTTTGCAGGACTGAAGGTAGCGCTAGTTCACGAGTTCTTAACCCAACTCGGAGGGGCAGAACGTGTTTTACTGGCCTTACTAGAGTTGTTTCCAGAAGCGACAGTCCACACTTTGGTTTTTGATCGAACCGCCCTAGGCGCTCAATTTGATAATTTTAAGATAAAAACGTCATTTATACAGGATTTTTTACTCAAATCAGGCCTGGGACTTAAACGCTACAAGTGGACCTTGGCCATGATGCCAAGGGCAATTGAGTCTTTTGATTTTACGAGCTTCGATTTAGTTTTTTCCGATTCAAGTGCCTTTGCCAAGGGTGTTGTCGTACCTAAAAATATACCCCACATAAGCTATATCCACACACCTACCAGATACTTGTGGCAAGATAGTCAATACTACCTCAAAACCTCCGGTCTTCCAAAAATTATCAAACCCCTGGTTAGCAAGATCTTAGCCAATCTAAAAAATTGGGATTTTACGGCGGCTCAAAAGCCGACTATTCTGATTGCCAACTCCTACGAGGTTGCTAAGCGAATCAAGGACTATTATCAGCGCGACAGCATTGTTGTTCAGCCATTTGTTTTAGTTGATAAGTTTAAAATTGGGGTTGTAAAAAATTATTTTCTGATCGCCGGCAGGCTGGTGCCCTATAAACACTACGATATTGTTATTCAGGCTTTCAATAAATTAAAACTCCCCTTAAAAGTGGTTGGGGACGGTTGTGACAGGTCAAGGCTGGAAAAAATGAATACCAATCCAGCTACTAAGTTTCTAGGTCGAGTGAGCGATCGACGGTTGGCGAAACTCTACTCCGGAGCAAGGGCTTATATATTCCCGGCTCTGGAAGATTTTGGCATTACCCCTCTGGAAGCTATGGCTTGCGGCAGGCCGGTTATAGCATATCGGGCCGGTGGCTCGCTCGAGACGATTATTGAAGACAAGACCGGGCTTTTTTTTGACCATCAAACCTCCCAATCTCTTGAAGCGGCGGTGTCTGATTTTATCCGGGTTGAGGCCGGTTTTAAAGCTTCACAAATCCGCCGGCATGTGTTAGACTGGACTAAGGTTGATTTTATCAAAAAAATAGCCAGAATTACCAAGAGAGCCTTATATGAAACAAACCATAAAAGCAATCAAAAAAATAGTCTTTTCTAATATCCTAGTACTTACCATCCTTGGGGTTGGGTTGGGGTACACTTGGTCTAAAATTCAAGTCGAAACCTATGAGGGTAGTTTGAGTCTAGTCTTATCTTCGCCCACTCGCACCAGCAGTCAATATTTCAATTTTGACGGTTATTACACTGGCTTGAACAATTCTTTAGTTTTGGAAAATCTTGTCTCATGGTTAAGGTCACCGGCAATCGCAAACGAAATTTTTGCTAGGTCAGGCGTTAAATCTAGTGTTAGCCGGGTCCGCGACTACTCTGAACTGATTAGATTCAAAAAGAACAGCTCGAATGATTCGGTCGGTTACTTAAGCGTCAGATTGTCTAACCAAGAAAGTGTTAAAAGGGTGCTCGAAGAGTCGTCGAGGATTTTGGATCAACGCCTCAAGTCAATGATTCTTGACGGTCAGCTAGACCAAGGTTCGAGCATTGATATTAGTCAGGCGATCATTATACCAACAAAAATTTCAGCCAACATCTCGTCCTTGATAGGAGCAGTAATCGGAGCGTTGGTAGGAGTTTTTTGGTATTTACTAAAATTGCAAGTCAGATTGTATAAAAAGGTCTCTCGAAATTAAAGCTGAATTTGATTTAAAAAACCGCATTGGTCGATATTTTTAAAGCGTTTATGTCAGAATATACTGCTAAACAAATCCAGGTATTAGAAGGCATTAAGCCGGTCAGAAAACGGCCTGGTATGTATATTGGCGGAACCGGTATAGAAGGTTTACACCGCTTAATCTGGGAATTAGTAGACAACTCCATCGACGAAGCAATGGCAGGCCATGCCAATAAAATAGAGCTGGTTTTGAAAGAAAACCAGTTGGTTGAAGTTTTTGATAATGGTCGCGGTATTCCAATAGACACCCATCCCCAAACCAAAAAATCAGCCCTGGAGACTGTAATGACTACCCTGCACGCTGGTGGGAAATTCGGCTCTGGATCGTACAAAGTTTCGGGAGGACTCCACGGCGTAGGCGTCTCGGTCGTTAACGCCCTATCTGATTATATGAAAACCGAGGTCTACCGAGACGGACGGGTTTGGGTTCAGGAATACAAACGAGGTCAACCACAAGGACCGGTAAAAGACGTTGGTCAGACCAATCTTGTTGGTACGCGCCAAACATTTCATCCTGATCCCAAGATATTTCCTGAAATCAATTTTTCAAGAAAAACAATTTTAGACCATCTGCGTCAGCAAGCTTATTTGACTAAGAGTGTAAAATTCAGTCTGAAAGATATATCCCAGAGAGAGAACGATTTTGAATACACTTTTTATTTTGAAGGCGGAATAGCTTCTTTTGCCAGGCATCTGGCTCGACATAAAAAACCGATTAATACTGAAATTTTCTACTTTGAAAAAGAATCGGATAACGTTTTAGTCGAGGTCGCCCTGACATACGTTAACGATTATTCAGAACATGTCTACACTTTTGCCAACAATATTAACACACCTGAAGGTGGAACCCACTTAACCGGTTTTCGCTCGGCTCTAACTCGCGCACTTGGAGACTACGCTAAAAAAAATAATTTAATTAAGAGTCCCTCTGATTTTTCTGGAGAGGATACCCGAGAAGGACTGGTTGCTATCTTGTCGGTTAAACTGCCCGAACCCCAATTTGAAGGCCAGACCAAAGACAAACTAGGAAACCCGGAAATTAGGGGAATTGTTGATACGCTCTGCACTGAATATCTTAACTATTGGCTTGATCAGCATCCTCAAGAAGCCCGTCAGATATTGAATAAAGTCTTGATCTCGGCTCGGGCTCGTCAAGCCGCCAAAGCGGCTCGAGAGACCGTCATTAGAAAGAGTGCCTTTGAGGGTGCTCAATTGCCTGGAAAGCTAGCTGACTGCAGTCAGAAAAAACCAGAACTGTCAGAGTTGTTTATTGTTGAGGGTGATTCGGCTGGCGGTTCTGCCAAGCAGGGCCGAGATAGGATGTTTCAAGCGATCTTACCGCTTAGAGGCAAAATTTTAAATGTTGAGCGGGCCAGACTAGACAAGGTTTTGTTATCCGATGAGATTAAAGCCCTAATAATCGCCATTGGGGCTGGTATAGCCCAGGAACTTGACACCAAAAAAACCCGTTACCATAAAATCATTATTATGACCGACGCCGACGTTGACGGGGCCCATATCAGAACACTCTTGCTAACTCTATTTTATCGTCACTTTAGGCACATTATTGATTTAGGTTATCTCTATATCGCCCAGCCGCCGCTCTATGGCCTTAGTCAGGGTAAATCGAAATACTATGCTTTCAGTGATGAACAAAAAGACTCACTTTTGTCCAAGCTTGCTCAAGTGTCAGATCCGGCCAAAACTGATCCAACCACCCAAAGGTCGGTCAATCTCCAACGCTATAAAGGTCTGGGAGAGATGAATCCGGAACAACTCTGGGAAACGACTATGGATCCTAATCAGCGGACACTCCTTAAGGTAATGATCGAAGATGCGGTCAGGGCCGATGAATTGTTTACCATGCTCATGGGCGACGATGTTCTCCCAAGAAAACAGTTTATTCAAACCCACGCCCAAGCGGTTAAAAATCTTGATATCTAACTACTTGACTAGATAAAAACTGTGACTAATCAATCAAAGATTCAAAAAATTACGCCCAGGATTCTTGAACAAGAGATGCGAGAATCTTATCTAAACTACGCTATGAGCGTAATTGTTTCTCGTGCCTTGCCCGATGTTAGGGACGGCCTTAAACCAGTTCACCGGCGAATTCTCTATGCTATGTGGGACAATAGACTGACCTCGTCGGCTAAATACAGAAAATCAGCCACAGTCGTTGGAGAAGTTTTAGGTAAATACCATCCCCACGGTGATCTAGCAGTATATGACTCATTGGTTAGAATGGCTCAACCTTGGAGTATGCGTTCAGTTTTGGTTGATGGTCAGGGTAATTTCGGCTCGATCGACGGTGACTCGCCGGCTGCCATGCGCTATACCGAAGCTAGGTTGGCCCAAATCAGCGATATAATGCTGGAAGATCTTGACAAAGAAACAGTCGATTTTAGTGACAATTATGATTCCAGCCGAAAAGAACCGAAGGTTCTGCCTTCAAAATTGCCAAACTTATTAATCAATGGTTCTCTTGGGATCGCTGTTGGTATGGCGACCAACATTCCAACCCATAACATTGGTGAGATCTGTGATGCGATCATTCAATTGATTGATCGCCCGAACATGACTCTTGACGATTTGATGAAATTTATTCGGGGTCCGGATTTTCCAACCGGTGGTCAGATATTTGACACTGCCACAATAAAACAAGCCTATTTAACCGGTAAAGGTTCGATTGTCATGCGAGGGGTGGCTCAAATCGAGTTTAAAGAACCCGCCAAATCTTCGATAATCCATATCTCGCAGTTACCCTATCAAGTCAATAAGGCTGATTTAATAACAAGAATTGCTGAACTGGTAAAGTCCAAAAAAATTGAAGGAATCACAGACTTGAGAGACGAATCTGACCGAAAACAAGGAGTAAGAATTATCATTGAACTCAAACCCGACGCCTACCCGCAAAAAATTCTAAATCAGATTTATGATCTTACCCCGCTCCAAAGCGCTTTTCACGTCAACATGGTCGCCTTGATTGATGGAATTCAACCCAGACTTCTGACATTAAAAGAAATCCTTGAAGAGTTTATAAAACACCGCCAAAAAGTTATCCGCAGACGGACCCAATTTGATCTTAGAAAAGCAAGTGAGCGAGCCCACATCTTAGAGGGTTTAAAGGTTGCCATTGACGCGATTGACGCAGTTGTTAAAATAATTCGTTCATCAAAAGATCGCCAGCAAGCCCTCGGCTCGCTTATCAAAAATTTTAAACTGACCTCGATTCAGGCCAACGCGATTTTAGATATGCGACTTAGTCAACTGACCAACCTTGAAGGTCAGGCGATCGAACAAGAACTTAAACTCAAATACGAACAAATTAAACAGTTTAAGGAAGTCCTGGCCAGTGAGCTTAAAATTTTCCAGACGCTCAAGCAGGAAACCCTTGAGGTGAAAAATAAATACGCCCAACAACGTTTGACGAAGGTTACGGCCCATCCGATTAATCAATTTAGAACCGAAGATTTAATCCCGAACGAGCAGGCTATCGTGACCCTAACCAAAGACGGCTTTATTAAACGGATGCCTGCCCTTCAGTATCGGGCTCAAGCCCGAGGCGGCAAGGGAGTAATCGGGATGGGGACACGTCAAGATGATGTGGTTGAACATATTGTTTCAACCTGGACCCATGCCAATATTTTTTTCTTTACCGACAAAGGTCGAATTTTCGTGGCCAGATGCTACGAACTGCCTCTTGGCTCTAGGCTGGCCAAAGGTCACGCAGCGATCAATGTTGTTCAACTTTCACCAGAAGAAAAGATTACCACCATGCTAGCTGTCCACCAGTCCAGCCAAGACGACGACCAAGATTATTTTGTGATGTCTACCCGACTGGGTGTGATTAAAAAAACTCCGGTCAAGGCTTACCATAACGTTCGCAAAACAGGGATAATCGCGATATCTCTCCGCCCGGGAGATCAGCTCAAGTTCGTAAGAGTCAGTTCGGGCAAGGATAGAATAATGATCACCACAACCAAAGGTCAGTCGATCTACTTTAGAGAATCGGAAATTCGTTCAATGGGCCGAAGCGCGGCCGGAGTTAAGGCTATTAAACTGACCCAAGGTGATGAAGTAATTTCAATGGATCTTGTCCCAATTAAACTTGAAAACCAGGCCAGCTTGCTAACGATTCTTGAAAACGGTTTTGGCAAACGGACTTTAATCAGCAAGCACTATCGTCCTCAAAAACGGGGCGGTATTGGGGTAAAAGTCGCGCGATTAACGACCAAAACAGGACTAGTTATAGGTTCAAAAGTAGTAACCCAAGAACACAACGATGTGATTTTGATTTCACAAAGAGGTCAAATTATTCGGATTAAGATGTCAAGTATCAAGAAGATGTCCCGAACAACCCAAGGAGTGACTCTCATGAGATTTAATGACAAATCCGATAAAGTAGCTTCTTTTGGTGTAGTTGAGCCGATCGATCAACTGACAAAACATCCTGAAAATAATTCTTCTGGGGATTGATCTTATGCCTGACGTTTTAAAAAACGAAAACCAAACTCCGATAGTTCTCGATCAAGTGGTTAGAGTCAGAGAATTATCGGATCAGATGGGCCTTAGCCCGTCCAGTGTCGTGACTAAATTATTTGATCTGGGTGTTAGAGCGACAATCAATGAATCGATCGATTTTGAGACGGCTCAAATCATCGCCCACGAGTTTGGTTTTCAGGCCGAGATTAGACAGACAAGTCAATCACCAACCCTATTGACTAAGGGTCAAAAACCGCGTCCGCCGGTTGTAACGGTTATGGGTCACGTTGACCACGGTAAAACAAAACTGCTGGACGCGATTCGCAAGAGTGACGAAGCGTCCAAAGAGTCAGGCGGTATCACTCAATCAATCGGTGCCTATCAGCTCGAGTATGAGTATGAAAATAAAAAACGTTTGATCACTTTCATCGACACCCCTGGTCATGAGATTTTCTCTCGAATGAGAGCCCATGGAGCGAGTATTACAGATATAGTTATATTGGTTGTAGCTGGGGATGAAGGAGTTAAACCCCAAACGATTGAAGCAATCTCCCATGCCCGGGCGGCCCAAGTTCCAATAATTATCGCAATTAATAAGGTTGATCTGCCCCAAGCTAACTCGGATCAAGTAAAACGCGAGTTAGCTTCTCATGGCTTGATCAGCGAAGATTGGGGCGGCAAAACCCCAGTCGTGGAGGTGTCAGCTAAAGAAAGGATAAATATTGATCAACTGCTTGAAGTAGTACTTCTTACAGCTGATTTATCTGATCTAGCGGCCGACCCTCAAGCCCCAGCTCAAGGGGTGGTGATCGATGCCCAGGTCGAATCTGGTCTAGGACCGAGCGCGACTATTTTAATCACCAACGGCACCCTAAAGACAAGCCAGATTGTCTCAATCGGTAATACTTGGGGCAAAGTTCGTTCAATCCACAGTTGGAGGGGTCAGATTATTGGGCAAGCCGATCCCTCGTCACCTGTTAAAATTTCCGGACTAAGATCTTTGCCCCAAGTAGGCGATTTAATGAGCTTGGCCAATAGCGAAAAAGAGGCCCGTCAAGCCGCCTTAGAGGGTAAGCGAGTTCAGGCTGTCAAATCGGTATCAAAACAACACACCCCACAAGACTCGACCAACCAGACCAGCTTAAAGGTTATTCTCAAAACCGATGTCCTGGGCTCACTAGAGGCGATCAAGACAAATCTTCAGGATATATCGGTTGGATCATCGAGAATAGATTTTGTTCAAGCCAGTGTTGGTACACTGGGCGAATCCGATATTCAACTGGCTAAAACTCTCGGGGCTGTCATTTTTTCTTTTAGAACTTTTGTGCCTAAAAGGGTCGATCACCTAGCCCAAGTTGAAGGGGTAGATTTATTCCAGTTTAATGTCATCTATCAACTATTAGATAAAGCCCGGGCACTCCTAGCCGGAACAATTGAGCCGAAAAAGGAAAAAATCTTGCTCGGTGAGTTTGAAGTTATTAAATCATTTTTTCAAATTAGCCAAGAAGCGACTGTTGGTGGTAAAATGTTGTCAGGTGAGCTTGAGCCTGGCTTGAGCTTGAAACTTCTAAGAGCGGGCGAGTTGATTGGTCAAGGCAGATTAATTTCAGTTCGAGTCGGTCCGCAAGAAGTCAAAAAAATCAGTCTTGATGACCACAAAGAAGCTGGACTAAAAATAGTTAAATCAGCCCCGGCCTATCGCATAAAAGCTGGGGATAAAATTGAAGGATACAAAAATCAGATAGTTCAAGATTCAACTAATGAAAATCATAACAACGATTCTAACAATAATAAGAGTTAATCGATGACAGCCGAGCAACAAGTCATGGGGATCGATAGAGTGATTAATTTTTTCCCAAGCTTAAGGCTTGAAGAAAATCCCTTTTTGGTCTTAGACGTTTTTATCGTTATTATTTTTGCTTGGTTAGTCTACCGTTTCTTACAGCAAAAAAGAGCGGTCAGGATTTTGTGGGGTTTAGTTGTTTTGGTTATTATCCTGATGCTGGGACAGATTTTAGAACTAAGATTGGTTAATATGCTGATGCGCTGGGTCGTTACTTCTCTGGTCGTTGCTATACCAGTTGTTTTTCAACCGGAACTAAGATCAGCCCTCGAGAGAGTCGGCAGAACAACCAGGTATGTAACCGATATAGGAGAACTCAAGAATTTACCCAAACGTTTGCCTCGTTCACTCCCGAAATCAGATCTTAAAGCGATTGTAACAGAGGTTTCAAGGTCGGTTTTAGCATTGTCCACATCAAAGACCGGAGCCTTGATCGTATTGGCTAAACATACTGGCTTAAGAGACATCATCGAATCAGGGGAAATAATTAACGCCAATCTTACCACTCGATTACTGGTGTCATTGTTCCAACAATCTTCGCCAACCCATGACGGAGCGGCGGTCATTGTCGGCAACAAAATAGTCGCTATCTCTGTGATTTTACCACTAACCGAAGAAGAAAAATTTTTAACATCTGGTACTAGGCATAGAGCCGCTGTCGGACTGACAGAGCAGTCAGACGCTCTAGTCTTAGTGATTTCAGAACAAACAGGCGATGTCTCGATTGCCGATGCCGGTAAATTAACCAAAGTCGAAAATATATCAAACCTTAATGAGATTATATTAAAAAAAATGGCCGGTTGACCTTGACAATTAAGACTGATGTGTTAGTCTACCCTGTGTTTGGAGGTTGTGACTATCCGGTTGTGGTTCAGGGTCAAGTCAAAACAGATGACGATCAAACTCCGACAACCGAAAAATTTACTCCGCTACCTAAAACCGCTCGCTATTTTAGGCTCGATTACTGAATCGGCTCGGTTAAAAACTAACCGAGCGATAAAAATAGTTAAGAAAACGAGCCTTTTTTTAGTCAAGCAAATCAGACACTCAAGTCTCAAATCACTTTTAGTATCTTTCGATTTAACGGGTTTAAGTCAAGCTAAGATTATTTTAATCCTCGGATCGTATGTTTTAGCCCTAAATTTAGTTAACACCCAGACTATGATTAATGAACGCTCGTTTTTAGCTGTCTCTAATGAAAATATATCCCAAATCGTCTCAAAAATTGATCGGTTCACCCCTGTTTTAAGGGAAGATGCCGAGTATACCGCTCGTTCCATTTCCGGTCTCACGACCGATTACGTCGATTTGTCAAAACTGGCAATCGAGTTTCCTAAGGAAAGAAGCCACACCGTCGCTAAGGGAGAAACTATTTCCCAAGTGGCCAAGATCTATAACCTCCATGTTGCCTCTATCCTCGAGAGAAATTCTATCCCGCCCGACCAGGCTGACAAGATAACTCCCGGGACAGCTCTAACCATTCCGACCTATGATATCTCATCTAGTCAAGAATGGCTCGAAATAGCGAAAAAAAGGGATGAAGAAAAAAAACGAGCCGAAGAAAAGAGGCGGTTGGCATTGCAAAAATCCCGACAAACTTTTACCCGAGATCGTTCAACCCAAAGAATTCAGTCCCAATCAAATCTAGAAACCGATCCTGTTTCTGGTTGG
Organism: uncultured Candidatus Saccharibacteria bacterium; assembly: GCA_964478135.1. Taxonomy (GTDB): domain Bacteria; phylum Patescibacteriota; class UBA1384; order GWA2-35-9; family CAYZGQ01; genus CAYZGQ01. The sequence continues at coordinate 3,465 of CAYZGQ010000010.1, read as the reverse complement.
GCTAAGCCGCTTAGCTACTCTTATGTTTCCAGACGTCTCTCACGCTTTCACGATGGTATAGACGCGATCGCGCCAAAAGGGACACCGGTTTACGCCGCTAAATCAGGAGTAATTACGCTCAAATCAGGTTGGGGTGGCGGCTATGGAACCCATATTGTTCAAAAGACATCTGATGGCTATGAGTCAATTTACGGACACTTATCTGGTTTTGCCGCCGGACTATCCTCCGGTCAGTTTGTCGAGCAAGGTCAGTTAATCGGATACGTTGGCTCAACCGGATTCTCGACCGGATCCCATCTCCATTTTGAAACAAGAAGCAACGGTCGACCCTTTGATTCTGGCATATAATAATTTTTATGGTTGATGAAGTTGTCCTGACTTTATCCGCCGGCAAGGGCGGTGACGGTCTGGTTTCTTTCAGAAGAGAAAAATTCGTCCCGAAAGGCGGGCCAGATGGTGGAGATGGAGGCCGGGGGGCTGATATAGTTATTCGAGCTGATCGAGAAGTGACTACTCTGGCCGACTTTCAAAAGACCCGATCATTTAAGGCTCCAGACGGTAAACCCGGTCAGAATAAAAAAAAGACCGGTAAATCGGCTCAAGTATTAATTCTAACTGTAGCGCCGGGAACCTTAGTTTATGACCAAACTTCGTCTGGTCATTTCAAGCAGTTGGCCGATCTTGATCATGGTCAAAGTATCATCGCTCTCAAAGGCGGACGAGGCGGTTTGGGCAATTGTAAATTCGTCTCCCCAACCAACCGAGCTCCCAGAAAAGCCAGCCCGGGTCAATTAGGAGAGACCAAGCGAATTAAGCTAGTCTTGAAATTAATCGCCCAAGTCGGACTGGTTGGTCTGGCTAATGTGGGCAAATCCTCTCTTTTGGCGCGATTAACTAAAGCCAGACCCAAAATCTCTAGCTACCCCTTTACAACTCTGGAGCCTAATTTGGGCGTTATCGAACCAAAAAACTTTTCCATCACGGCCAAACCATTTGTTGTGGCTGACATGCCGGGACTAATAAAGGGATCTTCCCTGGGTAAAGGTTTGGGGCTTCAATTTTTAAGACACATTGACCGAACGAAAGTTTTAGTTTTTATCATAGACGCTAGTTCACCAAATCCTAAGAATGACTTTGAAACGATTCAAAAAGAAATTAGCGCCTATAATCCCAAGCTTAATGATCGACCTAGGCTGGTCGCGATCAGTAAGATTGATCTTATGAATGAAAAAAAACAGCGGGCTCTCTGGTCAAGTTTGCGATATCTTAATCCTATTTTTATTTCAAGCCTGACCGGACGAGGTTTGTCGGACCTTGTCAAGGCGATACTAGAAAAATTTTCAAGCAAGACTGTTTAATCTGGTTTTGAATACCCGAAAAAGAGTTCATTTTAACTAAATTGTCTTGGGGTTTGACTTAAACCACCTTGCAATAGCTGGGAAAGTTTTTTTTGGGTCTTTTATTCCTAGCATGAGCGTTTGGGTATTAGTTGCACCAAAAACCCCAGCCCGGCTGGGGTTGACGTACGTGATAACTGATATTTACGACCGATTAACCGATTGGCTTGTTAATCGATCCAGACGGGACAGACTTAAGTCTCTTGAGTGTTTGAGTTAAAGCAGTTTTGGCCGTTTGGCTAAGTAATTCGGACTTTGCCCCGATGATTCGCTCGAATGCATCTTTTTGGGTTAATGGTTGGGGCCAGAACTCACCCAGAAGTCTTACAACCATGGTAAAGTGAGCTTGTTTTGCCTTCACATCTTCGGTCCGATCAGCCAGCAGGGCAGTCAGAATTGGCCGTTGGAGCCATGGCTGGCACAAGCCTCGCAGATAACCCCGAGCGTTGATCAAAACTTCTGACTCGGTGTTTGGGTGAGCCACCACTTGTAAATCGGCCGAGTTTTGAAATAAAATCGCCCGATTGATATTGACCATCTCTAGTGTGTAGTTATCAGCAAAGGCTGACTCGCCTTGCTTGATAATTTTACTGTATTGCTTGATAAAGAAATTCCGGAAACGTTTTTCTTTGGCGTTTAAAAGGACTGGCCCTGGCTTGGAGATTATATCTTGATAGACTTTTTTACCGGATGACCGGTAGCCATCTAAGATATGAACCGCGAACTTTCGATCGGATGTTAGGAACGAGTATCGATCAAACTCGAGAGCCGAGTTGATCGATTCCAGCCAGATCTCCTGCATAGGTAGGAGATTTAGTTCGCCTGGATTGGCTGGGATGACCGGATCTGCCTTTTGGCCTACGATCATATTAGTTAGTGATAGATTGAGCCTTATCTCGTTTTTCTCTATAAATACTGGTTGAGTGTAGGCAAACCAGTAGATAGTCTTGTAGCCGAATATTTCCGGCATTAAAGGGTTTTGGACGGTGATTGGTTTGAGTATCGTTTGACCAGCCAAATCGTTAATCTGGCCAGTCATCTGATTGAACCGTTTGACACAACTTGTCAAGCATTTTAGATATATATCTTGTTCAAACTGTATTGCTTGGTCTGGATCTTTGAGATCGTTGTAATCTTGTTGTGTGATGATCGTTTTCAAATCAGCCTTGTAATTGGTCAAAGTCGAGCCTAGAATTTGTTCAATATTTTGCTCGAGCTGATTTGGGCTGACTTGATTTTGATGAACTTGGCTATACGAGCTGGCTTCAATAAGACAGCCCAGGATTAACGAAAGACTCGTTACTATAAGAATGAGTCTTAAATTCATTTTTTCCTCCTTTGTTCAGGTCCGAATAAACAGCCTAACTCTAATGGTTAAGGATCAAATTTGCAACACATTCAGCAAAAAGGAATTTTGTTTGACCAGCAGACTCGGCCGCTACACTCCAGTTGAGAGCTTGATTTGTTGGAATGGGTAAAACGACCCTACACAAAAAAATGATCAGTGAGGATCGTTTTATCGTCAGCGCGCTTCGCGCGGCCAATCTCGTCGGGCAAATTCCCGAAAGTCAAATTCTGGTGCGTTTGTTTGACGAAATCCGAACCTTTTTTGAACGAAACTGACGGCGCGCTTCGCGCGCCAAACTGAACGCTCGGGCGGGGCGGGAAGGAAAGGGGGTTGGGGGGAAAGGAATTCCCGCCCCGCCCTCGCTTTCCGCCGCCGCCGAATTTCGTGCCAGCGAAGCTGACGCGCCGCCAACTTCAATTAAATATATACCACTAAATAATCAGAATTGCGAAGTAATGCATTTTTGAGTTTTGGTAGATTCTAACTTCGCGCAAACTTGGTAATCCGTGCCATTCGGTTGTAATTGATATTGATAGGGCTGATTTGTTGACGGATCAACGAGCGCACTTGGTAGATATTTTGGAGATAATTCGTTTAGTGAAAATGGGTATCTATTATTCTCGCTATAGTATATCTCAAGCCCCACCCGAATTTGGCTAATATCAGCGTAATAGTTCAATAGCTTGTGACCACCCTGCGGTTTACGATGTATGTATATGG
>CAYZGQ010000009.1:0-26202 GCA_964478135.1 uncultured Candidatus Saccharibacteria bacterium | reverse complement strand
TGGTAACTGATCTCGAGCTTGAGAACCATGTTCGGTTCATCAACCAATATGTTAATTATCACGAGCTGGTAGAATACCTCAAAGCGACTGATATCTACCTTATGCTCCAACAAGACCAACAGCAGGCCTTTTCCGGAACGATCTCCTACGCTTTAGGCACTGGTAAGTCGATTGTGGCCACGCCAACGCCGTATAATCGGACCGTCCTGGCTAGTAGCTGCGGCCTCCTTGTCCCCTTTGACGATGAAAGCTCAATCGCCAAACAGATTAAAAAGATTCTCACCAACCCAGATCTGCGCCACCAGCTTGAGTTGCGGGCGTATCGATATGGTCGGGATATGATTTGGCCGCGAGTGGCGCTCGATTATCTCAAAACGTTTGACCTGGCCCTACTCAAAGCACAGCGATGAAACAAACGTTTGATTTTCGTCCTCTACCGAATCGTCAGCTGAGTTATTTAAAGAACCTAACTACGAGAATTGGTCTGATTCAGCACGCCAAGGGGAGTCAACCTGACCTTGCTCATGGCTACTCCCTGGATGATAATGCCCGAGCTCTAATAGCAATTCAGTCCCTGGTTCATCAGTTCCCAACCCAGATTTCTGACAGCTTTATCACTCCCTACTTCAACTTTATTAAAAGAGCCCAAAATCCTGACGGATGGTTTGTCAACTTTTTTGACCATTTAGGTAACGCAAAAGAAGAAAGGGGTTCGGTTGATTCAGTCGCTCGGACTATCTGGGCGTTAAGCCTTCTTAGCACCAGCCGTAACCGGGAGTTATCCGCCAGTGGGCGATTGATCCTTGAGCGCTCAACCAAACACGTTGGAGCAATGACAAACCTTAATGCCCTAGCGTACAGCCTGCTCGGGGCAACTGCCCGAGGTGATCGCCAGCAGGCTCAGACCCTGATCAGAAAAATTCTCTACCGATTCGAAAAGAATGCTGGTGATGGCTGGGAGTGGTTTCAAGACTCGCTCACCCACGCCAATGCGGTTGTGCCGCTGGGCCTGGCCCAGGCCAGCCGCGCCTTTGGCTCTAACAGGGCACAGGCGGTCGCAATTTCGAGTTTTGAGTTTTTGAATCACGTCTGCCGAATCGGTGGCGTGCCCGCGCCAATCGGCAACAAAGGCTGGTACCCGCGAGGGGGCCACAAAGCCTTGTACGATCAACAGCCAATCGATGCGGCTGATATGGCCCTGGCTGCCGCGGCCCTGCACCAAGCAACCAACGATCAACAATATCAAGATCGGGCGATTGAGTGGTGGCTGTGGTTTCATGGGCATAACGTTAAAAAGGTCACCATGGTGGACAAAGTATCTGGCGGTATTTACGATGGTATTAACAAAGACGGCGTCAACAAAAATCAAGGGGCAGAAAATATTGCCCTCTATTTGATCACCTATTGCGCCCTTCGAGCAATAACCCTCGAAGGCTAACGGCTAGTCACAAGGGACCAGCGTGAAAATTGAGTTAACCCGTTCAAAACACAATCCTGTCCTAGAGCCTACCAGTAATTGGTGGGAGAGTAAGTTCGTCTACAACCCGGCAGCTACGATATACCGGGGCAAGATTATTTTGCTCTACCGGGCCCAAGGCGATGATTTTATTTCAAGAATCGGCTACGGGCAGAGTTCGGACGGAATTCATTTTAAACGCCACGACGAACCGTGGTATGATCCACCGATTGATGATCCACTTGAACGGTTTGGGGCTGAAGACCCTCGTGCGACCAAGATTGGTTCGATCTACTACATTCTCTACACAGCAGCCTCGGTCTACTGTGCCAAGGATAAAAACCACTCGACAAATAACATTTCTACTTCAAAAGGTGCGCCATTTAGAATCAGGATTGGGCTTGCCAAGACTAAAGATTTTAAAAAGGTCTCCCACGCCCATCATATATTCCCAGGCATAGACACCAAAAATGCCGTCCTGTTTCCCGAAAAAATTGGGGGTAAGTACTACATTATTCACCGGATCCACCCGTGCATGACCCTGGCCAGCTCGACTAATTTCGACAACTGGGACCAGGCCGATTCAGACTGCCCCCGACCCTCGCACTGGGACAGTCTCAAAATAGGTGCGGGGGCACCGCCGATTAAAACTCGGTATGGCTGGTTGCTGTTTTACCATGGCGTTGATAAGCAAAAAGTCTACCGGCTTGGCATTATGTTGATTGACAAAGATGATCCTTCGAAAATTCTCTATCGCTCCCCAGAGCCAATTATGTCGCCCGAAAAATCCTACGAGAAAAGGGGGCTGGTTAACAATGTTGTCTTTACCTGCGGTGCAGTTGAGTGGGGGGATGAATACTACGTCTACTACGGTGCAGCCGATCGCGTGGTTGGCCTGGCCACGATCAAGAAAGAAACGATCGACGAGCTGTTTGAGAGTGTTCTTAAATCAAAAAAGTAACTTACTCGTTTGGAAATTTGTCGCTTTGGGATTTGTTTAGAACAATTAGACCTGCCTGCCGGTAAGCAGGAATTAGAATTTAGAAATTGCGCGCTCATCGAGCGCGCATGCCCTCCTCGCGTTTCTGGCAATGCAGATGGCATAGCGCCACCGCTAGACCGTCAGCCGCGTCGTCTGGTTGAGGCGCTCGAGTCATGTTAAGCAACTGCCGAACCATTCTTTGAACGTAATTTTTGTCCGCCCGGCCTTCGTTGGTAATGGTCAGCTTAACCTGCATTGGAGTGTAAAAATAGACCGGCCGACCCATCTCCCAAGCGGCCATCAAGATTGCGCCCTGGGCTTGGGCGACGTGCATGACTGTTTTTTGATTGCGAAAGAAAAACAGCCGCTCGAGCGCGATCGCTGAAGGTTTGGTTTGATCGATCAAACGGATCAATTGGTCAAAAATAACCATCAGCCGCTCGCCCATGTCTTGATCGGGATAGGTCCGAATCACACCATAATCGATCAGAGAGTAGGAACGATCGCCCACTCGATGGCGATGTTCAACCACTCCCCAACCGCAACTGGCCGTGCCCGGATCAACGCCCAAAACCCGGGTGACAATTTTCCGTTCAGCCTTTTTCGACTGGTCAGCCGATTGGCCTGAAGTGAGAGAGTCATCTGGCTCGGCTGTCGAAGTCTTCCTTATCATGGTAAATATAGACTAACACGTATCAGATCACGTTGGAAATCCTGTCTCACCCGAGCAACTTTTTAACCAGCGGCTAGTCTGACAGGATAAAGCAACAACCGAACACCGAGATTCGACCGCTTCGAGATCAGCTAAACTTTAACAGATCGTAAGATAATAGTGAAAGATCGTTTGACAGAATCAAGGACTAAACGTCTGGCCCAACCGCGAGCTGGTAACAGGCAGTTTCGAGCCGGTATTGACCAAAATGTTACTCATGGTCTTGATCAAGCCTGACCGCCTCTGACAACTCAAAATTGCTCGAAACGGCAATCACATCATCCAGCTCATCGAGCGCTTGGGCCAAGTTGAGTACTTTTTGACCGAGCGCCTGCTGGCTCAAAACAACGCTTGTTTTGGGAATCATTGTTAATTCAGCCGAATCAATCACCACCCGAACTGACTCGAGCGCCTGCTTAACTGATTCTAGTTGATCCGGCTGGGTATAGATAGTGAGTGAATCGTCATCCTCGTCAAAATCTTGAGCTCCAGCTTCAATCGCCGCTAGCTGAATCTCATCATTGGTCGCTTTTGTCTGTTGGCCCTTGACCAACATCACAACTCCTCTTGGCTCAAACAAATAGTCAAGTGCCCCGGCTTGGGCAAACTTGGCCTCGTTTTTGTTTAGGATCGCTCGAATATCGTTGATCGTTCGATTTTTGTTATCAGTTACGCAGTCGATCAAAAACGCGACACCAGCCGGGCCATAGGCTTCATACCGAACCTCTTCCAGGAGCGCGCCAGAGAGCTCGCCCGTACCACGCTTAATCGCTCGGTCAATCGCTTCTTTGGCCATACCGGCTTGCTTGGCTCGATCAATTTTAAGTCTTAAATTTGGGTTCATGATCGGATCGCCGCCGGCGCGTGCCGCGATCGCGATTAAATTAGCCAGCTTGGAAAACAGCTTGCCCTTGCGCTTATCCGTAACTGCTTTTTTGTGCTTGATTTGGGACCATTTAGAGTGACCGGACATTGCCAAATAATTTAATGTTTGATAACCTAGCAATAGACTATTTGGGCAACATTAACAACCGAAACAGGAGGGAGAGTGGCTGTGTCGAAAAAAAGTAATAGAGCTAGTTATCACAGAATCGCCAATCAAGAAATTAAGAAACTGAAAAAACAAGGCCGCAGAGTGACAAAGCAAATCCGAAGGGAAATTTTTAGTCGAGCCAAGGATAGCTCTCATGATCTTAGCCACCCCAATATTCACCGCGGGACCAACCATGCCCGGAGATTGCATAATCCTTCCAGCAAATTATTAATTAAAGAACTTAATCTCACGAGCGTCAAACCTGTCAAACGTTTGCCGCGCCGACCAACCTGCCGCAGAGGTCGGCGTCATCGGGGGCGTCGAACTCATTGACATGAAGATGTGATCACTCAATCTCATTAAAAATTTCCCGTTGAATCGCCGGGTTTTCATTTTTTTAATCGGTTCGGTATCAATTTTGTAACACCACCCTAAACCCAAAACAGCCAATCCGCTCTTTAGCCCGCTCCAGCCGCTTAAGTGTCTTCTGTCAAAAACTTGGCATTGTCTTAATCTTGTATCGCAGACGGTCTGGCCGGTTCTGGCCTGTTTTAGATCACAAAGAGCAAGCTGTTTTTTCATACCGTAATTGAACTAAAATTGAACCAAATATCAGTCTTATTTTAAGACTTTAGCCCGCGTAATTGATCGGTTCAGCATCAATTATAATCAATCATAAATCACTATTCACTATTCATTATTCACTTAAACAAGCCTCTAAACAAGCCACGGCCTGAACTTTAAAAAAAATCCCAAAAGCAGACATACTAACATGCTTAAGCATGTTAGTATGTCTCAAACGTAAATTAGAAAAGACTTAAAAAACCAAAAATACAAAAAAGCAAAAATACCAGTATTCTGGTCTGTTGGTGGTGAACTCAATCGGTCTAACAAAAACTCTGATCAGGCTTCCAACCACTCAACAATCTATCTTTTGGACTCGGGCTAACTCAACTATTGATATCGGACGAGAAAACCTGTCTTGTCTAGAGATATCGAGGCTTGATCAGTATTGTCGGACGATTTCGTTAAGGGTCCAAAACACGAGACCGGCTTGGCAAGACCTCGGGCGATACAAGGATCGAAATCGCGACCATTAACCAAGAGCTGACTTAATCAGTTAGCGCTCTGTTTTAACCCAGTAAGTCTGGCTATTGCTAAAAATTTCGACCCGGCCGTTTTGGTCGGTTCGGTAGAGCTCGATCCCGCGATCGGCCAGTTTGCTTAAAATCGAAGGCGCCGGATGACCGAATGAATTGTTTTGGCCGACCGAAATGATCGCCAACTTGGGATTGACCTTAACCAAAAACTGGTCAATCAAGGCGGTTTTTGAGCCATGATGAGGCAGTTTGAGAATCTGACAATCTTGAACGTCCTGACCGCGGTTTTTTAAAATCTGTTGTTCATGCGACTGGTTAAGATCACCGGTCAAAAGGAGACAGACCCGGCCGTAGTCGAGTCGGGCAACAAGCGTGGCGTCGTGCTGATCAGGAGGGTTTTGACCGATTAGATCGTCAAGCGGAAACAAAATTCGAATCGACAAATCGCCCAGCCACTTGGTCTGGCCGACCTTTGGATTTTGGACTTTAGCCCCGGTCGCCTGCTCGGCCTTGACCGAGCTTAAAAAATCGGCGAACGTCTGACTGGTGTGAATCGCGCCCGAGATCCAAATCTCATCAACCTGAAATCGCTCTATCACATCGACTAAGCCAGCGATGTGATCTTTGTGGTTGTGGCTCGCGACAACCAAATCGAGCTGTCGATCCCAAAAAGGCATTACACCGGCCAACTCTCTTGTGACGTCGTCGTTTGGCCCGCCGTCAAAGAGCGCGTCCTGACCAGTGGGCGTACGAATATAAATAGCATCGCCTTGCCCGACATTAAGCACCGCCACTAAGAGTGAGGGGCTGGGCGCTTGAGCGACCGCGGCAAACAGCACGATCACCACTAGAACTAAACTGCCAAGGATATAGCGAGTAAAGAAAGCTGGATTGATCTTGCTCAAAGCCCGACTAATTTTTTTCAAAAGGTAGACCATTTCTGTCAGCCTAATTTCAAATAACTAAGTTTAAATATCTGCTCAAAGACTAACACCAAAACCTCATCAACTCCTAGCCGGCTGGTTTAAGTCTGGAACTGGAACTTGATTTTGGAGGCGGCATTCTTACTTTTGATGTTCTAAAACTCTGCCGATAGATCAAAAAACCTAGCCCACCGTAACCTAAAAACAGGATCAAAAGATTGCCCGTGGCCAGCGAGTAAGCGGCGCCCGGCCAGCTGGCCAAACTCTCTGTTATATACAAAATATAACTAAGCGCCGGATAGGCGAGTAAGAGCAAAAATTGAGTTAAACCAGGCAGGACAAATCCAATCAAACCAGCCACCAAAACCAAACTTAAAATAAACGGCACGACCGGCAAAACAAGAGCGTTGGCGATAGGGGATAGTGAAGACAGCTCTCCAAAACGATAAATAATGAGCGGCATTACCGCCAGTTGGGCCCCGAGAGTGGCTGAAACAATCGCGACCAGCCAGGCCGGGACTCGATTGATCAGCCGGTATTTTTGACCGAGCCGGTCTATCCCTTGCTTGAGAATTGGGTCAATATATACTAATCCAGCAAAGGCTAAGAAGGAAAGTTGAAAACCAGCTTTTGAGACTACTTGGGGCTCTTGAATGGCCATCAGCGCGGCCGCCAGAGCGGCCCCGTGAATCGGCTTAGGAACTCGACCGGCTGATCGAGCAAGTAAAAAAAGCCAGCCCAGAACACCGGCTCTAACGATCGAAGGTTCAGAACCAGTCAACAAGACAAAGGAGATCAGACCAAAACTGCCCAACCAAAAACCAATCAGTTGACCCAGCCGGGGCAACCAATCCGAGGCCAATTTCAAAATAATGGTTAGGTTAGATCCGGAAACGGCGATTATGTGAATCGTACCGGTGGCACGAAACTGTTTAACCAGATCGTCGGGCAGGCTAGTCTGGCCTCCGATCGCGATCCCAGAAGCCAAGGACGCTTGGGGCTCGGGTAAAGATTGCCTGACCAGACCGATAAAATGATCCCGGGCCTGATCAAAAAAACCAGCCAGCCTATCAAGACTGGAAGACGAAACTAAAACAGGTCGATCTAAAATCGGCTCCCAGGTCAAACCAAACCAGAAGGCAATCAGCAAAATTAAAACCAATCTGGTCAATCGCCCCTTAGCCAAACAGATCAATCCGGTGAGCGATAAAATCACCGCTAAGGTCGGCCGAGGATCAACCCTAACGGCCAGCCCGAGTCCAAGGGCCAAGACAAAGGTTAGATTAATCAAAAGAACCACCTTGGCTGGACCGGCTGACTCAAGTTGTCTGGTAAGACCCAACTTTAACACTTCAATTTTTATTGTCCACCTGTTACAATACCAGCTATGACAACAAAAAAAACTTCTCGGACAATAAAATCAGACCGACTGGAAAACGATCAGCTTAAAAACCAGTTGGCTCGATGTCTGGCTGATTTTGATAATTTTCGCAAAAGATCACTCGAGCGCGAACAAGAACTGACCAAGTATCAGCTGGAAAAAATTTTACTTGAACTGGGGCCGATCCTTGATAATTTCGAGCGAGCGCTCGCCCATCAACCCGAACCTCGAACCAATAATCCATGGACGCAAGGTCTGCTCGCCACAATTAAACAATTCGAGGCGAAGCTGATCGGATTGGGCGCGCAAGAGATCAAACCTCGGCCAGCCGATCGATTTGACCCCCGATACCATGAGGCAATCAGTTATTTAAGCCATCCTAGACTGCCGGCTGACACGATCATCACAGTCTACCAAAGGGGCTGGCAAATTGGCCAACGGGTCGCCATTCCGGCCAAAGTGACCGTTTCCTCGGGTACTCAAAAAACTAAACAAAATTAATGCAGGCGAATCTAGATTGGAGCCTGACCCTTAAATCTTGGTTCAACAACTACCGCCAGAGTGTTTGGGTAGTCTTAACAGCCAAAGCGCTTTTTTTTATTTGGGCTGGGCTCAATTGGCACTTGAGTCAAGCCGATCTTTCGTTTACTAGGACACTGGTGCGCTGGGACGCGCTCCATTATATTGAAATCGCCCGATCTGGCTATAGCGACAATCTGGCTGATCCAAACTCTCTTTTGATCGTATTTTTACCCGCCCTGCCGACCATTATTAAAATCTTGTCTAGTGTGAGCGCTTGGTCGCTGGAAATTTCGGCTCTAGTCGTGGCTAACATAATTTCAATTGGCACGGCCTTGGCTCTGGGGCGTTTAGCTAAAAATCTTTACGGCCCGGAAATCGCGCGCTGGTCCGTTGTCTGGCTGTTCGCCCTGCCGACCAGCTACTTTCTCCACTTACCCTATACCGAAGGGTTGTTTTTGCTCGGCGCGATTTTGGCCATTCAGGCGCTCGAGCAGGCTAAGACGACTCAATCGTTCTTAACGGCTGGCCTGGCTGGACTAACCAGATTAACTGGTTTAGCTCTGATTGCGGTTGGAGCGGCCAAAATATTGATCGCTCGGGGCGAAAAAAAATCCCGGGCGGCTTGGGCTATGATTGCCGGCTCTCTGACCGCCTTTGGTTTATATTTGGGACTTAATAACTACCTTTTCGGCAACGCCCTAGCTTTTAGCACCTTTCAATCAAATCACTGGCAACGCCAGCTAAGCTGGCCCGGGGGCGGCTTAGTTCAATTGATTGGATCATGGTGGTACTATAGCGATTTCACCACTCGGCGGCTCTATGTTGGTTGGGAACTACTTGCCCTCGCTCTTATGATCGCCGGCCTAATCTTTACACTCAAAAAAAGGCAGATCATTCTCTCAACCTATACCTTTGGGGTTATTATGTTATCGATAAGCACCAGTTTTATCTATTCTCTACCCAGATTCTCGCTAGTGGTCTTCCCGATCACATTTATGTTGGCTAGCTTGACTCGAAGACGTCCGGTCCTTGGCTGGATTGTTTTAATCTTGTTTTTAGCCAGTCAAATTGAACTGTCTCAACGTTACTTTCATTATCAATGGGCCTATTAACCGATCTTAAACTAAAACTGCCGGCCAATCGCCGCTTCAGTATAGTTCAAAAACAACTTAATCAGTTAGTCTTAATTAAATGGTTTATGCCGGTTGGGGTAAGCGCTCTAATTGCTGTTTTGCATATTGTAATTCTTAGGCTGGCTGATCGGCTTTACTGGATCGTCGATCCCGGGCCAAGGTTGTTTTACTTTGATCTAGCTAATTACCTATTTCAAGGACTTGCTCCTTACAGAGACTTTTTTATCGAGTATCCTCCGGGCGCGCTCTATCTGCTGACCCTGCCCAGATTGATCACCAGTTCCGGGATGAACTACCAAACGATCTTTCTGCTCATGGTCAGCGCGGCTCAAATCGGAATCATTTTAACAATTTTGGCAATTGATAAAAGACTCAATCCAATCCGCGCGCCCAAAAGAGCTTTGGCGATTACGGCTATCAGCCTAGTCCTTGCGCTTGGGCTAGGACCGATCAGTTGGTTCAGGTTTGACGTTTTTGTCGCGTTATCGATTGTTTTGGCCCTAATGGCCAGTCTCAAAAATTCCCTCTGGCAGTGGTTTTGGCTCGCCCTGGGCACAACCCTAAAAATTATTCCCGCGGCTTTAGTGCCAATCTTTTTGGCCAAACTCTGGGGCCAAGACGATAGGGCTGAAGCCTTTAAGGGGCTGGCTGTTTATCTGGCTAGCCTGGGGCTCATAATTACCCCCCTAGCCAAAGTTTTGCCCCAGTTATCTGAAGCCTTCGCCTACCAGCTGGGCCGAGGACTCCAAATTGAGTCTCTTGGCGCTTCGATCACTATGATTTGGGGCTGGCTCAAAGGCGTCTACATCAGCTCAATCCTGGAAGCTAACGCTTTCTCAATCTCACCCTATATCCCGGAAATAAAATACTCTTTACTGGCTCTGTTTTTCCTATGCTACATCTTGATCTTCTGGAGAACACTCGCGAGCGGCCGAACCAGTCAAAAAAACCAAAAAAATAAGTTGATTATCAGCTCGCTCGCCTTGATCGCTTTAATCTTATCAACCGGCAATGTTTTGAGTCCTCAATTTTTCGGCTGGTTAATCCCGCTCATGCCGCTGGTGGTCGTATCGAGCCAGGATAAAGATCGTCCGCTAGCCTGGCTAGCCCTCGGGTTGGCCCTGTCAGTCGGAGTGCTAACCCAACTGATCTATCCCCGGTTTTACTTTGACATCTTAAACGCCCAGGGCGCTGGTCTGGCGCTCATTGCCCGCAATGGCTTGCTCGCTCTGGTGACGCTGGTTTTGTTCACTCTCGCCTGGGGTGGAACCAGTTCTACTAACAAAAAAGTAAATCCTAGTCCTAGTGCCCGAGCAACGGCCTCTTGAAATTTAATTGGAACTGGTTGACAGATCAACTGATGAGACTTGGCAGAGCTTCTCGACTGAAGAGGGCTTGACAAAATGTAAAGTAAACTTTACACTGTTTATGTCTAACTTTTTACTTAAGGAAGGAGACTTAAATTTATGGGCAAAATAATTGGTATTGATCTAGGCACAACCAACTCCGCTGTGGCGGTTATGGAAGGCGGCAAGGCCAAAATAATCCCTTCGGCCGAGGGCAACAACACTATTCCCTCAATCGTCGCGATCAACAAAAAGGGTGAACGATTGGTTGGATTGCTGGCCAAGCGACAGGCGGTCACAAATCCAGAAAATACCATATACTCGGTCAAACGACTAATCGGCCGACGCTTTAGTGACAAAGAAATCGATCACTCTAAGAAACACCTGCCCTACAAAATTGTTGAGGGTAAAGACAAGTCGGTTAAAGTCACAATGATCAACAAGGACTACTCTCCCGAGGAAATCTCGGCCTTCATCCTGCAAAAACTCGTGGCCGACGCCCAAAGCTACCTCGGCCAAAAGGTGAACGAAGCGGTTATTACTGTCCCGGCCTACTTTAATGACTCCCAACGTCAAGCAACCAAAGACGCCGGCAAGATCGCCGGTCTCGAGGTCAAGCGAATCATCAACGAACCAACCGCCTCGAGTCTAGCCTATGGACTGGAAAAAGACAAAAAAGGCAAAATATTGGTCTTTGACCTGGGCGGCGGAACGTTCGACGTGACAGTCCTCGAAGTCGGCGAGGGCGTTTTTGAGGTTAAATCCACCAGCGGCGACACCTTTTTGGGTGGGGATGACTTTGACAAACAAGTGATCGACTGGCTGACGGCCGAGTTTAAAAAACAAGAAGGGATTGATCTGGCCAACGACGCAATGGCGATGCAAAGAATCAAGGAAGCGGCCGAAAAAGCTAAAATCGAGCTCTCAACCACCCAAGAAACCGAAATCAACCTGCCCTTTATTACAGCTTCAAGCGACGGTCCCAAACACTTGGTTATCAAGTTGACCCGAGCCAAGTTGGAATCATTGGTTGAAGATCTGATCGAGCGGACTAAAAAACCGGTCGAGAAAGCGCTCTCGGATGCCAAAATCAGCAAAAGTGAGATCAACCATGTCGTGCTGGTCGGCGGGATGACCCGAATGCCCAAGGTCAAACAAATGGTCAAGGAACTGATCGGCCGAGAGCCAGAACAAGGTGTTAACCCGGACGAAGTGGTCGCTTTAGGGGCCGCTATTCAGGGTGGAGTGCTAGGAGGAGAGGTCAAAGATGTTTTGCTTTTGGATGTCACGCCCTTGACACTGGGGATTGAAACCTTAGGCGGTGTGATGACCCCTTTGATTGAGCGCAACACAACTATTCCGACCAGCAAATCGCAAATCTTTTCAACCGCGGCCGATAACCAGCCCCAAGTCGAGGTCCATGTCCTCCAAGGCGAGCGGCCGATGGCTCCGGACAACCGAACGCTCGGCCGGTTCACCCTTGACGGCATTCCGCCCGCGCCTCGGGGCGTGCCACAAATAGAGGTCAGCTTCGATCTTGATACTAACGGCATATTAAACGTTAAAGCCAAAGATAAGGCCACTAGCAAAGAACAGTCAATCACCATCACCGCCAGCTCGTCACTTTCCAAAGAAGAAGTCGAAAAACTCAAACAAGAAGCCGAGCAACACGCCGAGCAAGACCAAAAGAAAAAAGCGTTGATCGAGAGCCGAAACTTGGCCGAACAACTCATCTACACTGCTGAAAAAACACTCAAGGATGCGGGGGACAAAGCCAAGCCCGAAGACAAGCGTGAAGTTGAGGACGCTGTGACCGCCCTCAAGGGTGTGATTGAAAAAGATGACCAGGCCGAAATTGAGGAAAAATCCAAGAGCTTGAGCGAAGTCTTGCAAAAGCTGGGGGCAGATATGTACAAGCAGGCTGAGGCGAGCGAGCAAGGCCAGGCTGACCAGTCGAGTCAAGACAAGACGAGTCAATCTAAGAGCGATGTCAACCAACCGAAAGATGAGACGGACCAAGACTCCTAAGACAACCCCTTGATCAGCTAGTCCGTCTCGAGCAACGAGTCTTGGAACGAATAACGCCAGGCTCAAATATACTAAAAACTAAATCAAGCCCGTGGTACAAAGCCGCGGGCTTGGCTATCATGGGTAGTATCTATATAAAGATATCTTGTACGAATAGATCAACCAAAACCCAACCCTGTCTAACCTATCTAAAGAAAATCACGTTCGATATAATAATCCAGTCAACGTATATACTAAACCGACAAAGACGACGAACGCACCGATAACTAAATACAGCCAATCAGGTGGCGGGTGCGTGGCAGTGATGCCGTCGAGCCCAAACACAAAAGCAAGCGCAACGAATGTAATCGAACTTCCAGCACACCATAAAATTAGAAAGTCCAAGCCAATCTCCAATCGCTTCCAGATTCTCATTCCAATTCCTCCTTTTTCTGAACCAATAATTTGGTGACCAGCCAGGGCGCGACAACGGTTCCAGCGGCACAACCAACCAGCAACAGGCCAAAACTTATCACAAACACCCAAAGGCTCCACTGATTAGTTTGAACAGTCAACTCAACTTGACCCAATAGCCAGATTATTGAACCATTAATCAAACAATGAGATGGACCAAAAATTAGTAAATACTTAAACGTCTTACCAGTTAATCTAAAAGAGGAGTAAATTTCAACCATACTTTCGGCCAATATTAAGCCCATTAGGACTAAGGCACACATAATCATAATCAGAATCAAGCCAATCTGTGATCCAAAAACTAGACAACAAGCGAAAACAAAAGCAATAAAGATAATTAAGGACTGGCTTAACAGCTCGAAGTGATCAAAACATTTACCCCAGTCAGAACGAATCGCCAGTAAATTAGTCTGACTTAGCTTCACGCTCCCGCGTCTAAGATAGAAAATCACTCCCAAGGCAAAACTTAAGATAAAAATTAACCCTAGACGGAACATTAGCCCTCCTTGCTTTATTTTTCAGCAGCAAATCAGGTAAGATTGTAGCGGACAGCAGGGCAGAAATTAAATCATCCCAGTCGGGGAACTTGATGCAAAATAAACTTTACATTAGAATAAATTGCAGTATGAACGACCCCTATCAAGTTTTGGGCGTCTCAAGAAACGCCAGCAAACAAGACATCCAATCAGCCTTTCGAAAAAAGGCGATCGAGCACCATCCGGACCGGGGCGGCGACGCTGAAAAGTTTAAAGAAGTCAACGCCGCCTACCAGGTACTAAGCGACGACAAAAAGCGGGCCGCCTACGACCGGTTTGGCGAGGCAGGGGTCAACGCCGGTTTTGGTCGCCAAGGCGGCACCAGCGGCTTTAGCGGTTTTGATGATCTATTCCGAGGATCTGGGTTTTCCTCTGGTTTTGGTTCGGGCGGAGTTCGCTTTTCGTTTGGATCTGGTGGACTGGGTGATATATTCGATGAGATGTTCGGCCAGACCATGAGTCAGGTTCAAGTTGAAGCTGAAATCTCACTCACTCAAGCGATTTTGGGCGACAGACTCAAATTCAAAACCCGGGCCGGTGATGAATTGGAATTAAGAATCCCCTCTGGCACCCAGGACGGAACGACATTTCGTTTTGCCGGTAAGGGCAACCCGCATCGCCGAGGCCAGGGCGACCTTTTGGTGACTGTTCGGGTCCAACTGCCTCGCCGGCTCAACCGCACACAAAAAGAGCTGTTTGAACAGCTCAAGCAATCAGGGTTGTAAAGAAGGGCCGGGGAATCGGTTAGATCCTCCGGCACGCTTATTTGGGTATAATCTGCGATTACTCGAGAGAGCTGACAATAAAGTCAAGCGCGGCCTTATGGGCCAGGAATTCTTTGAACTCGAGCAACAGATTTACTCGAGCAAAAAATACCAAACCTGGCACACCAATTTGAAACTCTGGCGCAAATTCAGCCAGCTCCTCCAAACCGATCCACTCTTTCGCAGCTAAAAACCAATTGGACAAAAAAACGCACGGTATCCGCGCGCCAAAGAACTCATGTTGGAAAAATCACTTTCGGGGGCAAATCCTGATCGTCGAAATAATTTCACCAAGATAATCTTAACTCAAACCCTAAGCGCTCATAGCTCTCCAGGGCTTTATTAACTTTGGATTATCAGCCTCCAAAAACAAGCTTCGGTTTTGTAGTTTTCTATAAAAAGAGGACCCGGTGGGGATCGAACCCACGACGCACAGCTTAAAAGGCTGTCGCTCTACCACTGAGCTACGGGTCCTGGCAGTCATAGGTCAATTTTTAAAACTTACCATAACTGACAAAAGTATACCCTATAGCCAGTTGCCAATCAATTGATTATTTGTCTATCTTACCGAGCGTTTGGACAACCCCAAGCGCCTCTTGTTTTTGTGCTCCAGCTCACACATCAACCAGTCACAGGGCCGGTTGATTGTAGCGGATGATCAATCGAGGCTCTATCAGTGTTCAAAACTGACGGCTGGACAACCAACCGGCTGGAACGCACATCCTGACATGCTTAAGAATGTAAGGATGTCATTATTGAGCTGAAAATATTTTCAATACGGGCGGAGGGAAATTATTAAGTCAGTCAGCCCAGATTGTCAAAATTGTCAAAAAGAATTGTTGATAAAGGATGGGACTGATCCCAATAGATCACAAATATGGAACAAGTCAGACCAACCGGACCGCCGGCCGATCCAACTAAGCTAATAGACCAATCAAGTGTTCCACTAACGGCTAGGCAAAAACAGCGCCGCAGGCGCCTGATACCAATCGAACGGCGGTTAAGATAATTAGCGGCCCAATCATGCAAAAAACGAGAAGAATTTTTGTTTTCATAATGATTGACTCTTGGATCTTGGAATTGATTCGAACTGTTTTAGTTAATTGACCAAACCTAAAAATCAGCCTCGGATATTGGACTGTAGCGTCGGCCGTGACGAAAACCCTCAATAATCATGTAAACGACCGGCGCGATGATCCAAATGTTCTGGTAAGTCACAATGTAGCGGGCAAATTTTGATTGTTCAGCAAAAGCTTGCCGAAGTTCTGGATCCAAAAAGCCCAAAATCGCGGCCAAGATTAAAGCACTGTTGAGAAACGAGTAGACCGCCACGTCAAAACTCGACAGGAACCCGCGCGCCCGAGCGGCGTGCAAGCCGCCTTTAACCGTTAAGAGAACTATCACGACCGCGAACACGATCGCTTGGACCGTAAAGGGCGAGGTGTGGGCCTTGATAAAAACCGAATTGAACAAGGTCTTGTCGCCCGAGAAAAAATCGAGCACGACCGGCGAGACGACTTGGGTAATCACCATCGAAGCGTAGACCGAAACAAGGGTGGCGATCACCTTTTCGCGCTGTAAGATAAAGCCATAGGACACGCCTATGATAAAGAATAAACCAATAAACAGGTCCCAAGATGGTACGTTGATCTGCAAAGAACCCCTCCTTTAACCTAAAAGTGTGGCTGGACGATATCTGCCTAGCTCTATTGTATGAACAATCGAGCCGTCGGTCAATTGCCAGAGCCTTTTTTGACAACCCAGACTTGACACCTGACCCCCAAGTTTAAGACAATAGTAGTAACTAGCCAGCATAAAAAGGAGGAATAATGGACACTAAGTTCGCGCGAATCTTTCGATTAACCTTATTGATTGGGACAATCATTGGCTTGATCAGGGTCTCGCCGACCCAAGCCCAAACAGTCTCGCCGACCGCTGGGACACTACCAGACCAAAGAACCGAGGCAACCGCCAGGGCCTCGAGCGTACGCCGAGGCCAGTTGCTCTACCCGATCAAAAAAGCTGTCAGAACCGCTCGCAGCGCATTAACATTTAGACCGGTTAGTAAACAAAAAAACCAAATCCTTTTAGCCGATGCCAGTTTCTCGGAACTGCTGGCCCACCTGCAAGCGGGCGAGACCCAATACCTGGAACCTGCCCTGGCTGACTATCAGGAAAAGATGGCTCGTCTTGCCAAAATGATCGAAGACCAAGTTGCCAACAACCAAACGCCTTCGCCAGAAGTCACCGCCCTAGCCGGACGGGTAGCCGGCCGGCTCTCGATAGTCGCGCAAATTGAATCAGTCAAAGGAGATCGCGAGAGCGCTCAATACCTTATCGAAGCGGCCCAAGCTCCTTACCCAACTCTTGATGTCATCCGCCACCTCCAGGGCGAAAAACCAATTCCCCCTGACGCTCTGGTAATGATCACGGAATATCATTCAATGGGCTTTCTGACAGACAGTCAAAAAGAGGCTATTCTTAGCGCCACAACACGGGCGCAGGCTCGGGCGATAATGAAACAACTTCAAAACCAAGAAGGAGTGTTCAACGAGACGAATATTACCCAACTCTATCAAGAAGAAATGAAGGAACGATTCACTAACGCGGATAAAGCCGAGGCGGCAAATCTCTACACATCTTATAACAGCATCCAGGCAACCCCGTATTTGACCAACCCACCAGAAACGCTCAAAACAAAAATCGCAGAATTTCTGAAAAGCTATACCCATGGAACCGCGATACCAGCTGATATTCGGCCTTGGGTCGTGTCCCAAATCCGCGGGTTACGTTTGTCGATGGAACTGCCTGACAAGCTGGCTAAGCTTGACGGAGCTGACCTGCGTGCCGAAGACCAAAAAATACTCGCCGACATGAAGCAAGTCTTTTTCGAAATCTTTGGGGGCGACCTGGCGGCAACCAACGACCCAGGCAAAGCCCGTCAGGCCTTTACCAGAATCCAGGAGCTCTACGCCAAACGAATCGAACAAGATGGCCCCGCGGTTGTCTTGCCAACCGAGCTGGCACCTGGCTGGACTCGAGATGCCTGGAATCAGGAGCTGACTAAGATGAAAGAACGTTTTGACCCCGAAACAACCGGATCGACAGGACAAATCGCTCGAGCTTTCAATCCAAAAGATTGGGCGGTTGTGCCCCAAGAACAATTTTTTGACCGACAAAAATTAGAACGCGATTTCGAAAGTAACGTTGTCCAATACGAGGACAAGCAACGGCCCTTCACCCAGTCCCGAAAGAAACTCTTGGATAGATACGTCGATGAGCTTGATAAACTTAAACCTCAAGAGAGCAAACGTTATCGCGAACTAATCGAACAAGAAAAAAATCAGGTCACTAACAAGATCAATCAAAATGATTTAAAATACCTGGAATTCCAAAATCAGGAAAAACTGCGCCAAGAAGGACGCAAGAACGAGTATCAAGATGCGATTAAACGTCAATACCAGGACGAATTCAAAAAACAGCTCCAGCCAAACACACCAGAGCGACAAAATCCAAATCAGAACTATCAACTCGATGCGTCCTACCAGCCAGCGACCACTCAAACACCAGCCAATGCCCCAGCCCCAACCCAGAAACCGGCTGAATTAAATCAGTCAAGCCAAACCCAACCAGCCGTCCCGACCAATCAGCCCTTACTCAACCAACCAACCCCGTCCTATAGCCAGCCAAGCTATCCTTCGCCAAGCCTCTATCCTGGCTACGGATCCGGGTCGAACTACAAACAATAATACCGCCCGTGGGCTAAACAAACCAAGAACTCGCCCGGTGTGAGTCTTACTAGCCCTCAATCGGGCTTGAAACCAGTGATTAGCTATGCTCAAGGACAAAGTGGCCTCTTGGATCATAACGATCGCGTTGAGATGAATCGATCATTCCAGCCAGAACATGACTAGCCTCTTGATCCCAGCCGCTTGATCAACTAGACTAAACTGGTCAGAAAAATCACGCAATAGGAGGCGCGATTATGAATATTTCTGGACGGTACTTTGACCACCGATTAAGTCAGGAACAACTTGAAATCTACTGCCAAGCCGCGATCTCACAAAGCGGTTTCAAGACCAATAAGACAATTTTTCGGGCGGTATTTACGGAGATGACAAGATTGGTAGTGTCATTTTTGACGGCCATCACCCTGACGGCAGGAAAGCTGTGCTCAAGGTTCAGATTCTGGAGCCTGAGATTTCAGAACTAGAGTTGATCAAGAGGTTTAACCAACAAAACGACAGCTGCCGGATCAGGCTACCCCAAGTGTACGATCACAAAACCTGGAGCAAACAGGATGGCTTTGGCTGGATGATGAGCGAACAGACTACTGGTCAAACAATAGAGACCGGCTCTCCGAGGACACATGCCCTAACGAGCCAATGGTGTGACTTCTACGGGGAGTAACGCGAACACTCTCTGAGGGAACCATTGGTTGAGCCACCAACTAGTGTGGCTGATGCCTTGGAGTTCAGCTGCGGGAGAGTCGATAAGTGGCTTAGGATCGCGATCGACAAAGGCACCCTCACGCCCCAAGCACGACAGTGCGCTCAACTTTACCAAAAGATAGCAGTTGAACACTTGGCAGGCCGGGCGTTAGTTTTTCAGCACGGTCACTTGACCAACCAGGACGTTAGGGTTCTACCCACCGGAGAGTTCTTATGTTTTCGATACTCTATTTTGATTGGCGACCGCCATGGTATGACACGACGTTTCAGCTCTGGATGAGCCTGAAGGACCTACGCGACACCTCGATCAGTCCTGACGATGCGATCGCGTGGCTTGAGTCCTGGTGAAAGGCCTACCAAAATCTCGATCTGGTTGACCAAGATCCAGATTTTGAGAAATTGTTCTGGTGTACCATGCTTGAGCGAGCTACAGGCGCCCTGGTAATTGATATCGATCACCAATCCTACCCAGATGATCCGGCTAAGCGCAATGTCTATGTCGAACGCCTCAAGGACCTTTTTAAAAACGTCTTCGACCAATACTGTAGGAAACTCGAAGCTATGTCAGATTATAAGTGAACGGGCGAACTTTTTTTGGTCGCCCGTTCTTTTAGTGTCGGGCGACTACCGCGAAAACCTCTGGTGGAATGGCGACTGAACCAAACTGACGGAGCCGCTTTTTGCCTGCTTTTTGCTTATCAAGCAACTTGCGCTTGCGGGTAACGTCTCCGCCGTAGAGTTTGGCTGTGACATCTTTGCGCAATGGCGCAATCCGCTCGCTGGCGAGCACTTTCCCACCCAACACGGCTTGGATTCGAAACTCGAAGTTCTGCCTGTGTAAAAGTTGTTTGAGCCGGGAGACACTCTGGCGAGCCAGAACTTCCAGTTGAGACCGATGAACAATCCGAGCTAAGGGCGAGACTAGCTCATTGGCCACTATAATATCTAGCTTTACCAAGTCGCTCGTTCTCTGGCCAATCGGCCGATAGCTGACTGAACCAAAACCTGATGAGATTGATTTGAGCTGATCGTTGAAATTAATCACTATTTGAGCCAGCGGCAGTTCAACGGTCAACTCGACCCGATTTGGACCAAGCCTAGACTGATCCTTAACAACACCCCGATGGCTCTGGATCAGTTCAAAGACTCGACCCAGAAACTGGGCTGGAACCAAAATCCGAGCTGAAACGATCGGTTCGCTAATCTGGGCAATCGTTGATTGATCCGGAAACTCTGGAACGCCAGTAATAGTCAATACTTTTCCAGATCGAGTAACAATTTGGTAAGCAACCGAAGGGGTTGTGACTATAACCGACTGACCGTACTCGCGCTCCAGACGCTCGCGGATAATATCCAGATGGAGCAGACCCAGAGCGCCGATACGAAAGCCTGGACCCAGGGCTAAGGAATGCTCGGGCTCAACCGATAGCGAGGCATCGTTGAGTTGGAGTTTTTCAAGCGATTTTTGGAGTAGGGGAGAGTCACTGGGGGAGCTAGGGAAAATGCTAGCCCAGACCAGTATATTGGGCGGCTGGTAACCAGGCAAAGCCTTGATATATTCTTGGGTCTCTTTTTTTTGAGCTTTGGGCTTTGAGAGTTGAACTTTAGTAACCGTATCTCCTATTCGAACGTTTCGAATATACTTTTGGTCGGTCACAATATAACCAATTTCCCCAGACTTCAATTCAGTCGAAGGGGTTCGGGCGGGCGAAAAAAATCCCACCTCAACCGCTTTGGCTCGACTGGTCTTAGCCATAAGCATAATTGAATCACCAGCTCGGTAACTGCCGTCAAAAACGCGCGTGTGGGCGATCACGCCTCGGTGCGGATCAAAAAGGCTATCAAAAACGAGCGCCCGGGCGATCTGATCCGACCCGCTCTTGGGAGACGGAATTTCCTCGATTACCCGTTTGAGCAACTGGCGGCAACCCTGACCGGTTTTGGCTGAAACAAAGCTGATCTGACTGGTCGCGCTAATGAGTCGGCTAATCTCTGACGCCGCTTGATCTGGATTAGCCTGCGTCAAATCAATCTTGTTAACCACGGGGATGATTGTCAGATTGGCCCGCTTGGCTAAATCATAGCTTGCTAAAGTTTGGGCCTGGACACCCTTGGTCGCGTCAACCAGCAGAATCGCACCCTCGACACAGGCCAGCGCCCGCTCAACTTCATAGTAAAAATCGACATGACCGGGAGTATCTATCAAATTCAGAATGAATTCCGAATTTGAAAACCCGGAGTTCGAATTTTTAATCTCTAAACGATCCGTTGGCGCGAAAGGTTGGTTCGGGCCTTGGATTCGGGGTTTGTTTTGAGACTCGAGTTGTGAACTTAGAATTTCCGCATGGTCTGGCTTCCAAACCATCCTGACCGGCTGCATTTTGATTGTCATGCCCCGCTCACGTTCGATCGGATTAAGATCGAGCATTTGCTCAACCAGCTTGTTTTGAGTAACAGTCCCGGTCAGCTCTAAAAATCGATCGGCCAAGGTTGATTTACCATGGTCGACATGGGCGATGATGACAAAATTGCGAATATGATCGGTCATAAAACAAGTCTTAGCCCTTGGCCAGTCTCGCCCCGCTAGCGCCCTGGTGAAAAGTCTATTTTGAAACTCCGGTCATTATCAGTCTGCCAGGCTCGGTCGCAACAGAATCGAGTTCAAACTGATCGCTTTGATTAATAAGAGCTTCTATTAAGCCGCCTAATCTAGCCTGGACTGCCCTGTGAACCAGGGGCGGGACCGTCAAATCGCCGGCCTTGAGACTAGTTAATTTCAGACTCAAACGATTGTCCTTTATAAACGGGGTCAGACCGATCGTAAGATCGCTTTTGAGGGGTGAGACGATTTCACCCTGGATGATAATTTGTTGGCTGGTCACTCGAACCTGGGGGTTTTTAAATCCGAGTGGTAAATTATCGATCGCCGAGCTAGCGGTCAAAACACTGGTCAATTCCTGATCTGTGATTTCCACCCTAACAGGATCAAGACTATCTTTTGGTCGGCTAATCAATTGGGCAATCTTTTGGCGAAAATCCAGCACGTTTTGTCTGGTAACCGAAACCTGGGACAGTGTTAGATCTTTTTGACCAACCAGTCGCCACAAATACCAGACTGAAACAGAACCAGCGATCACCAGAACGACCAAACCAACAACAATCGTGGAGCAACTGCAACACGATCGGCCGGCCGATTTTTGGTCAAGCTCTCGATAAAAATCAGTTGCCTGGTTTGTCTTGACCATTACCTTGTCCTAGTTGACGACTAAACAACTTCAATTTTGGCAACTCGAGCCCTTCAAAACCTAACAACTTAAGGACCAAAAAATAAGTCACAATCCCGGCGGCCAAGGCTAAGCCAAGCTGGGCTAGCACGTGGACGAAACGATCCAGAGGATGGAGCCAAATTCCAACTAGAGTTTTGGTCGCCTGGGTAGCGAAAGTCATAATAATTGTTGCCGCCACTATCTTGCCAATTGCAATTACCAACCAATCATGATCTAGATTGACGCTTTTACTAAGGTGCGAAAAGAGGGCGACTGCGCTGAAAATCATTCCAAAAGAAAAAGCCAGGGCCAATCCGGGCGCGCCCAGCTGACTGGATAGAACTTTGCCCAGCACCAGTGTCAGTCCAACACTGACTAGGCTGATTATAGCCGGGGTTAGTGTATCGCGTCTGGCGTAACTGGCCCGGGCCAGGACCGCGACCAATCCGCTAAAAACTAGCCCGACTCCAAAATAGCCCAAAATGTCAGCCGCGATGACTGTTTCACGCCAGCCAAACAGCCCTGTTCCAAGAATCAGGCGAATAATTTGGGCCCGCAAAATGACCAGCCAGAGCGCCATGGGCAGTAAGAAAAAAACAACCGCCCTGACCGCTTTGGCCAGATAGCTGGCAAAACGGGCTTCGTCCTTTCGATTAAAGGACTCGGATAAAGTTGGAAAGAGCGCTTGGGCGATGGCAGAGGCAAAAATCACTGTCGGGGCGGTTTGGATATTGTCGGCCCTAAAAAAGAGCGCGATCGCGCCAGGTGAAATGTTGGAAGCAAAAGCGGTAAAACCGATCGGGACAAACTGGGCCGCCCCTAAACTGATCGCTCTGGGCGCCATTAATCGGCCGATTTTGGCCAACTCTTTGCTTTGAAAGTTGAATATCGGTTTGAAGCTAAAACCAATTTTTTTCAGTCCGGGCAGTTGGATCAACAGGTGTAAAATAGAGCCAGCGACCGCGCCCCAGACAATCGCCCGTATCCCAAAACGTGGAGCGAACAAAAGGGTCGCAACAATAATCGAAAGGTTGTAAAACAAGGGGGAGAGCGCTGGGACCAAAAACCGCTTGGTTGAGTTAAGGACGCCAGCCACGATGTATGACAAGCCAAAAACAATCGGGCTGATTAGCAGTATTCGAGCATTGCCGATTGTTAAATTCACCTTATCGGCCGAAAGTCCAGGAATTGTCAACTTAACCAAAAATGGCATGAGGAGCCAAAACAAAACAGCGGCCAAGCATAGGCTAACCAAAGCAAGGCCGATCATATTGTTAGCCAGATCAAAAGATTGCTGTTTTTTGCCCCGAGACCATTTATCGACAAAGACCGGGATAAAAGCGGCTGAAATCGCTCCCAAGATCAAGGTGTTAAAAATCAAGTCCGGCCAGCGAAAGGCGGCGTCATAGGTATCTAAAAGAACGACCGGAATTTTTTGGGCGAGATAGCGCTCTCGCACAAGGCCCAGGACGTTCGACAAAAAAAGTGTCGCCGCCAGAATCCAAGTCGCCTTTCGAATGCTCGAAACGCCAAATAACCAGCCTTTGATTTTTACTGACATATCCAATCCATAGCCTACCAGATTTAATTGACGGGTGAAAGAACTGATTAGTTGATTGACCGACAGAGAGCTAAGTTAGTAGATACTAGACTCTATCGCCTAAACCCAAACTCATTATTGTGATACTTGGGCCAATATTGGGTCCGGTCGAAGGCAGGTTTGTCTAGTTGGGCTAGTTGACCAAGATCGGGCGTGGACTGAAATTTTTTCTGTGATAGTTTAGCTAGTTTGATTTTTAATCAAGAATTAGATTCGCCTCACGGTATTTGGACTTGGGTTCAACCCTACACCTTGAGATATTTGGGCGCCAGACGCAGGTCTTTGAAAAACCGCTCGAATGCTCGCGCGTCAAGAGTTTCAACGTTAATTAATTCTTTGGCGATTTTCTCGAGCACCCCTTTGTGCTTGAGCAAAACTTGCTTGGCTCGCCCGTGGGCTTGCTTAACAAACTGGCTAACTTCCCCATCTATCAATTGGGCCAAATAATCAGAATAAGTTTTATGCTCGGCCAGTTCTCGACCCAAAAACACGAGTTCCTCCCGCTCGCCAAAAGTGATCGGACCAAGCTTTTCGCTCATACCATAGACGGTCACCATATTGCGGGCAATTTTAGTCGCTCGCCTAAGATCATTCTCGGCCCCGGTTGTGACTTCCTTAAAAACAATCTCCTCGGCGACTCTTCCGCCAAGGAGTTGAGCCAACTCGTCTTGAAACTTAGATTTAGAAACTAAATGACTGTCTTGTTCCGGTCTAGTCCAAGTAAAACCAAGGGCTTGACCTCGCGAGACGATTGAAACTTTTTGAACCGGATCGGTATTTGGTAAAACACGAGCCACCAGGGCGTGACCAGCTTCATGAAAAGCAGTCACCTTCTTCTCATGTTCAGAGAGTATTCGGGATTTCTTCTCCGGTCCAAGTAAGACCTTTTCGATCGCCGACTCAACGTCGGCACTGGTGATTTCCTTGTGATTGAACCGAGCCGCTAAGATAGCTGACTCGTTCACGACATTGCGCAAATCAGCCCCGGAAAAACCGGCCGTGTTAGAAGCGATCTGGCCCCACGAGACTGACTTGCCGACCGGTTTTTTCCGCGCGTGGATTTTTAATATATCCTCGCGCGCCTTTTTATCCGGCAGATCGATCGTGACCCGACGGTCAAACCTACCCGGCCTCAAAAGGGCCGGATCAAGCACATCTGGCCGGTTGGTCGCCGCCATAACGACCACTCGGGCATCGGTTTCGAAACCGTCCATTTCAACCAAAATCTGGTTGAGGGTTTGCTCGCGCTCGTCGTGACTGCCGCCCAGCCCTGACCCGCGCATCCGGCCGATCGCGTCCAACTCGTCAACAAATAAAATCGCCGGAGCACTCCGTTTCGCTTTGTTAAATAAATCGCGCACCCTGGCCGCGCCAACACCGACAAACATCTCGACAAATTCCGAGGCCGAAATCGAAAAGAACGGTACGCCCGCTTCTCCGGCAACCGCTTTGGCCATCAAAGTTTTGCCCGTGCCTGGCGCGCCAATGAGCAAAACTCCTTTGGGAATTTCGGCGCCCAAACGTTTAAATTTATCCGGATAGCGCAGAAACTCGACCACTTCTTGTAGTTCGTGTTTAGCTTCTTCGTTGCCGGCAACATCGCTAAAGGTAACTTTTCTTTGACCGGGCAGAGTCAGGCGGGCTTGAGATTTGCCAAACGACATAGCCCGAATGTTTGCCCCTTGAGCACTCCTAACCATAAACCAAATAAAGATACCGATCACCAGAAAGGGCAGGACAAAAGATATGATGTTTGGCACAAGCGCCCCCTTTTCCGGATTCTCAATTTCTAAGCTAACCGACTCCGGGCTAATGCCGTAATCAACCAAACTCGAACCAGACTCTTTAAAAGTTTGGAGAACCGAGCCATCCTTGGTTTTAGCTCGAACACGATTACCCTTAACCACGATTTGCTCGATTTTACCCTCTTTGACTTGGGTGGCCACTTCAGAAATGGTTGATGGTCGGACATTGCTTTCCTTAGGAAAGGCAAACTGAAGCAAGGCCCAAATCGCGACCAAGCTGATTAAAAAGAAGATGATGTTGAGATTGTGAAATTTTCGATTCATAGTTGTAAGTCTAGTTAATTATAATACCTCGTAAAAGTCATTGGCGTCAATTGAATTAGACTCGAATAGAGCGGCCTCTTTGGACCGCCTCAACACTCCTAGCTCCTTGCCTAGAGTGATCTGGCAACAAAACACCCTGGCCTAAAAGAAAGTAATTTACTTAAGACGGACAAAAATTTTCATTGCGCCAGAGAGTTGAGTTTGAGACAAGACGTTGGTCGGTGGATTGCGTTTGTGTATCTATACAACCAAGCTCGAACTTATTTTATCAAGAATTTCTGAAATGGACGAACGCTCCGCCCCGCCGCCAGCCGCCGAGTACGGCGGCCTGCATCGCAGAAAAACGCACCTTGAAATTTTCCTAATTTTGCGCGCGCCCATTTTTTTTTCAATTAAGGAAGAAGAAAATTTTGTTTCGGCGTTCTGCCCTATCGGGCAGGGCGGAGG